>JAFQWA010000036.1 GCA_017407705.1 Clostridia bacterium | reverse complement strand
GTGAAGTTGCTCGTTTTACTCGCAGTGAAGTATGGAATTTTAGTCCAAGTGAAGTTAAGTTTGCCCGCTTCGCCGTAAGCGAAACTTCGCTGTCCGCAGGACAACTTCACTATCGAAGATAACTTCACTTGCCCGTAAGGGTAAACTTAGTTGAGGCACACTTCCTTACGAAGTGTGCCTCGTGAGAGTGGCTTTTAACTTTTTATTTACCCAACGCTGGGCTGGACTTTTCCGTGAATGGTGACTCTCTTAATGTGTGCACCAAGTGCTGTGAATTTTCCAACCACGTCCTCGTATCCACGGTCGATGTAATCAATGCTTTCGATCTCAGTAGTGCCTTCGGCTACCAAACCTGCGATTATCATAGCAGCACCTGCACGAAGGTCCACCGCCTGAACGGGAGCGGCTTTAAGCTTGTCCACACCCTCGATAACGGCCACCTTGCCATCAACAGAAATCTGAGCGCCCATACGTGTTAACTGCTCCACGTATCTGAAACGGTTATCCCAAACGCTCTCGTTTACAATAGAGGTACCCTGAGCGATAGACAGCAGAGTTACCATCTGAGGCTGCATATCTGTGGGGAAACCGGGATGAGGCATAGTTTTAACGTTGCATTTTGAAAGGGGAGCGGTACGCTTAATTCTTATAGAATCATCGTATTCCTCCACCTCAACACCTGCTTCTTCAAGCTTAGCAGTGATAGATTCCATGTGCTTGGGAATGATATTCTTAACCAGCACGTCACCGCCTGCGGCAGCGGCAGCTACCATATAAGTACCTGCTTCGATCTGATCGGGGATAATGGAATAGGTGGTGGAGCCTAAATGCTCCACACCGTAGATCTTAATAACGTCAGTACCGGTACCGCGAATATCGGCACCCATTGAGTTTAAGAAGTTAGCCAAGTCAACAATATGAGGCTCTTTAGCAGCGTTTTCAATAACGGTAAGACCCTTTGCCTTAACAGCCGCCAGCATAATATTTATGGTAGCGCCAACAGAAACATGGTCCATATAAACGGAGCTGCCGATAAGCTCATCTGCCTTGATATCCACCATACCGCCAACCTCGACCTTAGCGCCCAAAGCTTCAAAGCCTTTAGTATGCTGGTCGATAGGACGAACACCAAAATCGCATCCGCCGGAAGGGGCAACCAATGCCTTTTTAAATCTGCCAAGCATAGCGCCCATAAAGTAAGAGGATGCACGGGTGGATTTAGTCATTGAATAGGGGACCACGTGGGTTTTGATACCCTTACAGTCGATCTCCACAGTTGTTTTATTTATATATTTAACGTTAGCTCCAAGCTCGTATAAAATCTTTATCATGGTGGCAACATCGGAAATATTGGGGAGATTTTCGATGCGGCAAACACCGTCGGATAAAACAGCTGCCGGAATTATAGCAACGGCGGCATTTTTAGCACCGCTGATAGTGACTTCGCCTTTTAAGGGGTATCCGCCCTCAATAACGAATTTTTCCAACAGACTCACTCTCCTTCAAAACAAATTTGTGTTAATATTGTTTGAAAAATCTCTGGGTTTATCAGAGTAGTATTCCTATAATTATTTAGTATTATAACATACATTTTCCTAAAATACCACTATATATTGAAAAAATATTAAAAAATTATAATAATTTTTGCATATCTTCGGGTATGGGGCAATTAAATTCCAGAAAATTCTCCGTAATGGGATGTTTTATTGCAATATACGACGAGTGCAGTGCAAAGCGCTGAATCTCATCGGTTTCGGTGCCGTACAAAAAGTCGCCGGTTAGGGGATGGCCTATATAGGATAGGTGAACACGTATCTGATGAGTACGACCTGTTTTAAGGGTAAGACTCAACAGACTGCGGTTTTTGCTTTTCTTCAGCGTTTCGTAGTAGGTTATTGCCTCATTGCCGTCACTACGTACACAACGCTTTATTATGGAATCATCGGTCCTGCCAATAGGCTCATTTATGCAACCGCTATCCTCTAAAATACCCTCTGCAACAGCCAGATACTTGCGGATAAAATCCCCTGTATGCTGTTGCTTTTTCAGCCTCTGATGACAGTGGGCGTTTTTGGCGATAACGGTAAGTCCCGACGTACCTTTATCCAGTCGGTTAACGGGGCGAAACACAAAGTTTTCACCCTTTTTACGGTAATAATTCATTACAATCCCAGCCAGTGAGCCGTGGTAGTTACCTAAAGACGGGTGGATAGGCTGACCTGCAGGTTTGTTTACTATCAGCAGATCCTGGTCCTCAAAAACCACATCAATATCACCCTCATCAAAGGGAATGTTTTCAGAGCACTCACTACCGTCATCTATTATTATCTCAATAACATCGCCCTTTTGCAGAATATGACTTACAAAAACATCTTCGCCGTTAACTGTGATACCTCTCTTTGTGGCCTTTATCTTTTTAACAAGAGCCACTGAAATCTCCAGCTTGCGACGAAGATAATCGTGAACCGATTTTAAGTGATAGCTTTCATCTATAACCGAACTTAAAATTCTCATTACATCAGATCCAGCGCTTTCATTAGCTTGGGCAGACCTGCCTCGAAATTAACGCCGAAACGGTTGTCTGTACCTGCGGCTTTAGTGCGTTTGATACAGTCGGCGGTAAATTCAACGGCAATCTGCAAGGACTTGCTCATTTCAATGTCGTTCATCAAAGCCGCCAGTAAAACACTGGCAAAAACGTCACCGGTACCGCAGTAAAAACCGTCTATCTTATCAGTAAGTGCGTAGGAGATTTTGCCCTCCGAATAGGCAGCGGCACCAAGGTGCTCACTGTCAAAATAAATTCCCGTAATAACAATGTTTTTCGCACCTGTCTGGGCCAACTTTTCAAGCAGGGAATTTATATATTCTTTGGAATAGGGGCCGTGTTTGTACTGGGTTTTGGTAAGTAAGCAAGCCTCAGTAACGTTGGGGGTTATTATATCAGCCATAGAGCACAGTTTACGCATCTCCTTGGCAAAGTCCATATCAAAGCACTTGTAAAGCTCACCGCCGTCTGCCATAACGGGGTCCACCATTATAAGGGTATCTTCACTGCGCAAAAGCTTAAATATCTCAGATACAATTTCAATCTGCTCAAAGGAGCCTAAATATCCTGAGTAGATAGAATCAAAATGCAGCTTCAAATCAGCCCAGTGCTGTGCAAAGGGCAACATATCTTTAGTAAGGTCACGGTAAGTAAATCCGTCAATACCGCCTGTGTGGGTAGACAACACGGCGGTGGGGATAACGGAGGTTTCAACTCCTGCTGCAGATAATATGGGCAGTGCAACAGTAAGTGAGCATTTACCGAATCCTGAAATATCGTGTATTGCGGCAGTGCGCTTTTGTGGCTTCATAAGCTTGCTCCAATCAAAAACATTCAGCAGAAAAATATCCTGCTGAATGTAAGTATAACCTATTTAGTTAAAATTTGCAAACATTGGTGTAGAAAGATATCTATCTCCTGTGTCGGGCAACAGTACAACTATGGTCTTACCCTGATTTTCAGGGCGTCTTGCCAACTGTGTTGCGGCGTAAAGAGCGGCACCTGAGCTGATACCCACCAGCACACCCTCTGATGTAGATAACTGTCTGCCAACGGCGTAAGCATCATCACCCTTAACAGTGATGATCTCATCAATGATGTTAGTGTTCAGCACTTTTGGAATAAAGTTTGCACCAATTCCCTGCAATGGGTGAGGACCTGCCTTGCCTTGGGTCAATAGCGGAGAGTCAAAGGGCTCAACACCAACTATCTTAATATGGGAGTTTTGTGATTTTAAATATTCACCCACACCGGTAATGGTTCCACCAGTGCCGATACCTGCAACAAAAATATCAACGTTTGATTGCAGATCCTTATATATTTCAGGGCCGGTGGTGTCAAAATGAGCCTTAGCGTTAGCAGGATTATCGAACTGAGAGGGAATAAAAGAGTTGGGATACTCATTTGCAAGTTCATTGGCCTTCTCAATGGCTCCCATCATACCCTTACTGCCATCAGTAAGCACAACCTTTGCACCGTAAGCTTTAAGAAGATTTCTACGCTCCACGCTCATGGTTTCGGGCATAGTAAGAATTACCTTATAGCCCTTAGACGTACCCACTGCCGCCAGACCAATACCTGTATTGCCGCTGGTGGGTTCTATAATCACCGAGTCAGCCTTTAAAATACCTTTATCCTCTGCGTCTTTTATCATAGCCGCAGCCACTCTGTCCTTAACGCTGCCTGCAGGATTAAAATATTCAAGCTTAGCAACTATCTTAGCATTTAAAGAGTTTATTTTACTGTAATTTTTCAGCTCCAACATAGGCGTGTTGCCGATAAGCTGAGAAAAGCTTGTATAAACAGACATAGTTTCACCTCTTTTTATTATTTTAATGTTGTAAAATTAGTTTGTCAATTAAAATTATATTCCTTATCCCAGATAAAATCATACCTGAACATTATAAATCCCGATGATTTTTCGTAGGCCTTAATAAGCTGTATCTGTGCGTTTATCTCGTTTATATCCATTTCCTCTTTGTACGGGGCAAGTCCTACATACAGCTCAACACTTGGGGCGGTAACAAAGCTACTCCACTTTTTAAGCACTGTTTCAAACCTTGTGTTGACATTAGATGCGTTGCGACTCCAGTAAATCTGAGGGGCTACGTAGTCCAGATACCCACTCTTCTTGCACCAGGTATTAAAGTCGGTGGAGTAATATCTTAAATCCGAATCCGGCAGAGTGTCCACAAATCTTCCTGCAGGGGAAATGCCGAACACAGCGCCACTGGAATGGGCAATATCATACAAAGCTTTTACCAGCTTAGTGGTGTTTTGCTTTGCCGATGCCACGCTGTCGCCGTAGTAAGAGGGGTCCTTGGCATAGAAATAGTCATCAATGTGTATTCCGTCAAGCTGATATTTGTCAAACAACTCCTTTGCACCGTTTTTAATAAGCTCCAGCACCTGAGGGTTGCTCGGCTTTAACCACCAGTTATCCTCGTGCTTTATCATATAATCCGAGCGGTTTTCAGAAGCATACCACTGCTTGGTGAGATAAGTATCAGCCACCGTTTCAAACTGCTCATCAGTCATAGTTCTGTAAGGATTTATCCAGCCGTGTATTTTAAGTCCCTGACTTTTGGCGGCATTCACCATAATTTGCAGAGGGTCGTAAGCGGGTGCAACTCCTGCTGTGCCCGACACACACTCTGCCCAAGGATAATACTCGGACGGATACGTTGCATCACCGTGACAGCGCACGTGCACAAACACTGCGTTGTAGCCTTTGTTTTTGATGTTTGCAAAACGCTCATTTATAGTGGCGGTAAAGGTGGCTTCATCACAGGCCCCAGTGGCTTCAAGCTCCAAAAATGAATACCACACACCCTTAATATCAAGCTTTTTAACGGGCTTTTTAGTGGTAGTCTGAGTGGTGGTGGGTTTAGTGGTTGCAGTAGGTTTAGCGGTGGTTATAGTGGTTGCAGTGGTGCTTGTTACGATACTGCTTGTAACAGTGCCGCTTAACGTGGGGTAAGTGGTAGTGGTTGTAGTGGTGGTGGCGGTAGTATCGTCTTGGGTGGTGCTGACGGTGGGCTGAGTGAAAAAGTGAGTTGTGGTGGCAGAGGTTTTAACAGTAGTTGCGTCGGTGGGCAGGGCAGGGGTTTTGGTGCAACCCGAAGACACCGCCATAAGCAGTGCACAAACTAATGTCAAAACCATCTTTTTCATAACAGAACACCTAAAACTTAAAATATATTATAATTGTATTTTGTTTTACACAAAACGTCAAGTTTTATATTTTTACCAGTTATATAAAACAAAAAATGGTGTAATTTTAATAAAATTTTCTTGACATATACCAAATATAGTACTATTATGGTATTAGTGTAGAGTATTGTGGATTTATATATATTTAAAATAGAATATTTATGCACTCTCTTGCATTCGGGCGAACACGCGGCCTGATATTTAACAGCGGTTAATATATAAGGAGGACATATAATGGACGACATCAGCATGACTATTATTGTTGCTGTGGTTTCGGGAGTTGTATGTGGCATTATTGCCTTTTTTCTTGGATCAAACTACCGCAAGAGAAAATCGGAAGCTACTATCGGCTCCGCTAAAGAAGAAGCAAAACGTATTTTAAGCGATGCTATTAAAACCGCAGAAGCTAAGAAAAAAGAAGCTATCTTAGAAGCTAAAGATGAAATTCATCAGCTGCGTTCCGAGTCTGATCGTGAGACCAGAGAACGTCGCGCAGAAGTCCAGCGTCAGGAAAGACGTATTCAGCAAAAAGAAGAGTCTCTTGATAAAAAGCTTGAGAATTACGAAATTAAAGAAGAAAAGCTTAGTGTCAGAGCAAAAGAGATCGAGGATAAGTTAAGAGAAGTTGAGGATTTAAAGATCGCTCAGCGTGATATGCTCAAGAAGATTTCAGGTCTTACCGTTGAGCAAGCCAGAGAACAGTTGCTTAAAGATGTTGAGGCTGATCTGGTTCACGATAAGGCTGTTATGATAATGAATTATGAGCAGCAGATTAAAGACGAGGCTGATCAAAAGGCCCGTGAGCTTATCGCATCGGCAATTCAGCGCTGTGCCGCTGACCATTCAAGTGAAACTACCGTTTCTGTTGTTGCACTGCCTAACGACGAGATGAAGGGTAGAATCATCGGTAGAGAGGGACGTAATATTACCGCCCTTGAAACCTTAACAGGTGTTGATCTTATTATCGACGATACACCCGAAGCTATTACTCTTTCAAGCTTCGATCCTATCAGAAGAGAAGTAGCAAGAACCGCTCTTGAAAAGCTTATTGCAGATGGAAGAATCCATCCCTCAAGAATTGAAGAGATGGTTGAAAAAGCCCGTAGAGATGTTGATATGGTTATCAAATCCGAGGGTGAGAGAGCAGTTTTGGAAACAGGTATTCGTGGAATACATCCCGAGCTTGTTAAACTGCTGGGTAAATTGCATTACCGTACAAGCTACGGTCAGAACGTGCTTAACCACTCATTAGAGGTGGCTCACGTGGCAGGCCTTATGGCTGCTGAGCTGGGTATTGACATTCAGCTGGCAAAACGTGCAGGTTTGTTGCACGACATCGGTAAAGCATTAGACCACGAGATGGAAGGCAGCCACATTCAGTTGGGTGTGGACGTTGCTAAAAAGTATAAGGAATCCGAGGCTGTTGTTCACGCTATTCACGCTCACCACGGCGACGTTGAAGCAAAAACCGTTATTGCTTGTCTGGTTCAGGCGGCTGACGCTATTTCTGCTGCAAGACCCGGTGCGAGACGTGAGAATATCGAGAACTACATAAAACGTCTTGAAAAGCTTGAGGAGATCGCAAACTCATTTAACGGAGTTGAACGTTCCTTTGCAATTCAGGCGGGCCGTGAGATCCGTATTATCGTTAAGCCGGATGCAGTCAGCGATGACCAGATGGTTTTGGTAGCAAGAGATGTGGTTAAACGCATCGAGGGTGAAATGGAATATCCGGGACAGATCAAAGTCCACGTTATCCGTGAGAGCCGTGCTATTGATTACGCAAAATAAATAAATTACGGTGTCTGTTTTTAACAGGCACCGTTTTTATGTCTTGAAAATCGGATGAAAGTTTGATATGATTTTCATAGAAAAGACTTAGGCTAAAACAACAAGGAGGCAACCACTTGAGAATACTTTGTATAGGCGATATTGTGGGAGAGTGCGGCAGACAGGCGTTGCGCCGTGAGCTTCCCAAGCTCAAAGCCAATAAAAATATAGATTTAGTTATTGCCAACGGAGAAAATTCCGGTGATCATAACGGCATAACCCCAAACAGCGCTGAGCACATCTTCACCAGCGGTGTGGACGTTATCACCACAGGAAACCACGTTTTCCGCCGCCGTGAGATCTTTGATACGTTAGAGCAAAACGAGTTTATTGTCCGTCCTGCCAACTATCCCGAAAATGCGCCGGGTAAGGGTATGCAGATAATTGATATGGGCCGCAGTCAGGTGGCGGTTATAAACTTAATGGGCGTTGTGTATATGGAGCCCCTGCAAAACCCCTTTGACACGGTGGATGCTTTAATAGACAAGGCAAGGGATATGGGTGCGAAAATAGTGATTGTGGATTTTCACGCTGAGGCCACCAGTGAAAAACGTGCTATGGGCTATTATCTTGACGGCAGAGTATCTGCGGTTTTCGGCACACACACCCACGTGCAGACCAACGATTTGCAGATATTACCCGAAGGCACCGGCTATATTACCGACTTAGGTATGAGCGGTCCCTCTGATTCGGTGTTGGGCGTGAAAACTAACCTTGCAATTTCTAAGCTTAAAGACAAATTACCCGTTAAATTTGAGAATGCAGAGGGTAAGGCGATTATCAGCGGTTGTATATTTGATATAGACGATAAAACCGCAAAAACAATAGATACCGAAATTGTTTCAATAATTTGTTAAATACAGTATATTTTTTTCTTGACAAATCAAATTATAAGATATATAATTGATTTCGTGACCTTTAAGGGTGGCATTGTGCCTTTTTGCGGAGGATTGGAATGATTCTTGATTTAAGAGAAGTTTTTTCATCAAAAACTAAAGCTGTTGACATCGACACTACGGTGGATATGTCGGATTACGATGTATACGGTGTTCAGCCTATAGCCTTGCCGGTTTCGGTAAAGGGTGATGTAAAGAATTCCGCCGATGTGGTAACATTGAATGTAACTGTGGAGTTTATCTATTCAGCTCCCTGTGACAGATGTGCCACTGAAACGCAAAAGCAGCTTGGAATGTCATTTTCCCATGTTTTGGTCAGTTCCCTTGCCGGCGACGATGAGGAGGAATTTATCGTTGTTGAGAATATGGAGCTGGATCTTGACGATGTCGTTAAAACCGATATTATCCTGAATCTCCCCACAAAGTTTCTTTGTTCTGAAGATTGTAAGGGTGTGTGTCCCGGTTGCGGCAGATCGCTGAACACTGACGAGTGTGTATGCGAAAAGGAAGTTGACCCGAGATTGGCTAAACTTAAAGAATTGTTAAAGTAGGTTACAAGGGCATATAAATTGTGCCATTAGTATTAAGAGAGAAAGCTAAGGAGGTGCTTTGTTATGGCAGTACCAAAGAGAAGAGTATCTACCACAAGACGTGATAAGAGACGTTCAAACGTTTGGAAGCTTGAGGCTCCCACTCTCACAAAATGCCCGCAGTGTGGAGAATATTCAAGACCTCACAGATTGTGCGCAAATTGTGGCTATTACAACGGCAAGCAGGTTGTTAGCAAAGAAGACTAATTTTAAGTCGGTTGAATAGAGGGGGAGCGATCCTTCTCTATTTTTTTTGCTTTTTAAAAAGGAGGGTAAAAATGGTAACAGTAACAGGTGTGCAGCCTTTTTCCATTGCTGAAAAAGCAGGTATTAAGGCAGGGGAGAGCATTGTTTCGGTTAATAAAAACAATATTACGGATCTGTTGGACTACCGTTTTTATTGCACCGAAAAAAAGCTGAACGTTTTGGTGTGTGACCAAAACGGCAAACAGAGAAAAGTTAAAATAAGAAAAGACCAGTATGATGATTTAGGTCTTGAATTTGAGACTTACCTTATGGATAAGCAAAGAAGCTGTCGTAATAACTGTATATTCTGTTTTATTGATCAGCTTCCTAAAGGCTTAAGAGAAACTCTGTATTTTAAGGATGACGATACTCGCCTTTCCTTTTTATTCGGTAATTACATTACCTTAACCAATATTACCGAGGACGAGATCGACCGTATTATTAAAATGAGGATTAGCCCCGTTAACATTTCGGTGCATACCACAAACCCTGAGCTCAGGGTAAAAATGATGAAAAATAAATTTGCAGGGGAAGTTTTACGTTATATAGACAAGCTTGCTGCTGCAGATATTAAAATAAATTGCCAGCTTGTGCTGTGCAAAGGCATAAACGACGGTGAAGAGTTAAAGCGTTCTATTAGCGACTTGGCAAAGCTGTATCCTGCAGTGGAAAGCATTGCGGCAGTGCCGGTGGGACTTACTAAGCACCGTGAGGGGCTGTATCCCTTAGAGCCCTTTGATGAGCAAAGCGCAGCAGAGGTAATTGATATTATCAATGAGTTTGGCGATGCTCATTTTGAAAAGACAGGGGACCGTCTGGTTTACCCCGCTGATGAGTTTTTTGCTCTTGCCAAAAGAGAGATGCCCAATGAGGGTTACTACGGCGCTATGCTGCAGTTGGAAAACGGCGTGGGTATGACCGCTTTGATGAAATCGGAATTTCAATATGCTGTGGACGAGAGTGATGAGGTGTGCTGTGGCAACAAAAAAACCATAGCCACAGGAAAAGGTGCATACACTCTTATAAAAAGTTTGGTTGACTATGCCAAAAGAAAATGGCATAATATAGATTGTGAAGTGGTGGCAATAGAAAACGAGTTTTTCGGGCCGCTTATCACCACCACCGGACTTATTACCGGTACAGATTTAATAAATCAACTTAAAACCCGTGAAAATATCGGCACACTGCTTATTTCAAGATGTATGCTGCGTCGTGAGGGCGATATGTTTTTAGACGACGTCACTTTAGATGAACTTTCACAACAGTTGGGAGTAAGTGTAAGCGTTGTGGATAACGACGGTGCTGAGCTTTTAGCTCATTTGTTAAAATAAAGGAGAAAATTATGTCAAACCCTGTTGTTGCAGTGGTCGGCAGACCTAACGTAGGAAAATCTACACTTTTTAATAAGCTTATTGGTCAGCGGTTGTCTATTGTTGACGATACGCCCGGTGTTACCCGTGACCGAATTTTCGGTGAGTGTGAGTGGCGTGCTAAAAAGATAACCTTGATTGATACCGGCGGTATCGAGCCCAGAACTGATGATATTATTTTAGCCCAGATGCGTGCTCAGGCACAGCTTGCCATTGATATGGCTGAGGTTATTATCTTTGTGGTTGACTTAAAGTCGGGTGTACTGGCATCAGACGTTGAGGTAGCCGAGATGCTGCAAAAAAGCGGTAAACCTATTGTGCTTTGCGTTAATAAGTGCGATTTTATCGGTAAAGAGCCACCTGAGTTTTATGAATTTTATAATTTAGGCTTGGGTGACCCCGTTGCAGTTTCCGCAATTCACGGTCACGGTACAGGCGATCTGCTGGATGAGGCATATAAATATCTCACCTTTGTGGATGAGCCTGAAGAAAGTGAGGACGAGCCCGTTAAGGTTGCTATAATCGGCAAGCCTAACGTGGGTAAATCTTCCTTGGTAAACACTCTTTCCGGTGAAAACCGCTCTATTGTGTCGGATATTTCAGGTACTACCCGTGATGCGGTGGATTTCGCCGTTGAAAATCAGTACGGAAAATATGTGTTTATCGACACAGCGGGTCTGAGAAGAAAGTCCCGTGTGGATGATAAAATTGAAAAATACAGCATTGTAAGAGCCCAGATGGCGGTGGATAGAGCAGACGTTTGCGTTATAATGATAGACGCTGTGGAAGGCTTTACTGAGCAGGACTCTAAGGTAGCATCTTTAGCACTTGAAGGCGGTAAGGGCTGTGTTATTGCCGTTAACAAGTGGGATTTAGTGGAAAAAGACGGCAAGACTATGGATAACTACCGTAAGGAGCTGATGAAGGATTTTTCCTTTATGTCTTATGCTCCGATCATCTTTATTTCTGCTAAAACCGGTCAGCGTATTGACAGACTGTACGAGCTGATAAAATATGTAAACGAACAGAATCATACCAGAATATCCACAGGTATGCTTAACGACCTGTTGGCAGACTCCACAGCAAGAGTTCAGCCGCCTTCGGATAAGGGTAAGCGTTTGAAGATATACTATATGACACAGGCATCTACCTGTCCGCCTACCTTCGTATTTTTCTGCAACAAGGCAGAGCTGTTCCATTTTTCATATCAGCGTTATTTGGAAAATCAAATTCGTTCTACCTTCGGTTTAGAGGGTACACCTATAAAAATGATCATCAGAGAACGAGGAGAATAGTAGTATGTCCTTTGGTTTAGCATTTACACTGGTTTCTATTGCAGTTATGATTATAAGCTACCTTATCGGCAGCGTAAACTTTGCAATAATCTTCACCAATCATTATGCCCACACCGATGTCCGTGAACACGGTAGCGGTAATGCAGGTATGACAAACGTGCTCAGAACAGCAGGTAAGCTGCCTGCAATACTCACCTTTGTGTGCGACTTTGCAAAGGGCGCGGTAGCAGTGCTGCTGGGCAAATACCTTGCAGTACCCCTTATCGGATATTTGACAGCGTCGGATATGAGCACTGTTATAAACCCCATATATTTTGCCTATGTGGCAGGACTTTTTTGTCTGCTTGGCCACATTTATCCCGTGTTCTTCTCTTTCAGAGGCGGTAAAGGTGTGGCATCCTTGGCAGGTCTTATGATGGTGATTGACTGGCGTGTATCCACACTGGCTATCGCTATATTTGCTATATTGGTGCTTATTACAAAAATTGTTTCTATTTCATCGGTTATTGCTTGTGGCACAGGTCCCTTTACTGCATACCTTTTTTATTCATCTGATGTGACCTATTCCTTCACTTTGTTTGGATTGGATCAGAGAATATTCGTAACAATTTTCGCAGGTTGCTTTGCACTGTTAATACTCATAAAGCATATACCTAATTTAAAACGCCTTGTAAAAGGTGAGGAAAGAAAACTCAAATTCGGCAAGAAATAGGTGATACACTTGGCAAAGATCTCAGTTATGGCTCCCGGCGGATGGGGTACTGCACTGGCAGTGCTTTGTTGCCGTAAAGGTCATGATGTGATTTTGTGGGGTGCTTTCGAGAATGAGATCGAAAACATTAAAAATACCCACGAAAATCCCTTGCTTAAGGGAATTGAAATCAGCGATAAGATTAGTCTTACTACCGATATTTCATCGGTGTCGGACAGCGATATAGTTATAATGGCAACACCCTCTTTTGCAGTAAGAGAAACCGCTGCAAAGCTTAAAGGGGTTATCGGTAAAGATACTGTGGTGGTAAGTGTCACAAAAGGCTTCGAGAAGGGCAGTTTAAAACGCTTTTCTGTTGTTATAAAGGAAGAACTGCCGGATAATGAGGTGGTGGTGCTTTCAGGCCCGTCACACGCTGAAGAGGTTGCTCGTAGAATACCCACGTCAGTGGTATCGGCAAGTGAAAATCTCAAGGCGGCAGAATACATTCAGGAAGCATTGATGGACGATACCTTCAGAATTTACACCAATACCGACGTGATAGGGGTTGAAACAGGCGCTGCACTGAAAAATATTATTGCTATGGCAGCGGGTGTGTGTGACGGTATGGGACTTGGCGATAACACCGTTGCGGCACTGATTACAAGAGGTATCAACGAGATGGCTGCGCTGGGTATAAAAATGGGTGCTGACCGCTTTACCTTTGCAGGACTTAGCGGAATAGGGGATTTGGTAGTAACCTGCACCTCGCGTCATAGCCGAAACAGAAGCTTTGGTAAAGCTTTGGGCAGCGGAATGTCTGTTGATGAGGCACTGAAGTCTGTGGGTATGACGGTTGAAAGCTATTACGCTACTGCGTCTGCAAAGCAACTGGCAGATAAGTATGGCGTGGAGATGCCTATTATCAATGAGTGTTATGATCTGCTTTATAACGGGGCAAACGTAAAG
This sequence comes from Clostridia bacterium, assembly GCA_017407705.1. GTDB lineage: Bacteria > Bacillota > Clostridia > Oscillospirales > Acutalibacteraceae > RGIG2202. Next base: position 2,804 of record JAFQWA010000036.1, on the reverse strand, counting down.
GATGCCATAAAAAATCTTATGAACAGATCAATGAAACCTGAATAAAATAAATTAAAAGGCGTGGGAGCATTATCCCACGCCTTTTGTTGTTGGGTGTAGAGAATGACAATTTTTTTACGCCCAATTTTATTATATTTTATTTCTTTATTCCGCTCACGCCGCGGTGGCGCCCCTTTTCTTTATGCGAAGAAAAGGGGAAAAGACGCAGCAAGGGAAAACCCTTCCAAACTGGGTTTTCCCTTTGCAAACCCTTTCCCGAATGGCTTAAGGGCTCGCCCTTAAGAATCCCCAACGAGTCTGTGGGCAATCTATATAAATTGGCATATCGTAAGGGCAGGAATTGGTTTTTATTCTAAAGATAGTAATTGAAATTTATACACGATTTTTCATCATATCCGCCGGGTCAACGCATATATTTGTATAAAGGTAGGCGGTTTTATGTTGGATTATATCTGGGCGGCTATGATGCTGCTCTCCTTTATATTTGGAATGATGAACGGAAGAATGGATGAAGTGACCGGTGCAGTGTTTTCGGGCAGTGCAAGTGCTATTGACGTTTGTATTTCTCTGCTTGGCACTATGTGCTTTTGGAGCGGTATTATGAAAATCGCAGAAAGCTCAGGGGTATCCCGTGCTATAGGCAGAGTGCTTTCACCCCTTATAAAGCTCATATTCCCGGGACTTGATACCAAAGGTGCCGCCGCTAATGCAATATGTATGAACGTATCGGCAAATATGTTGGGACTGGGTAATGCCGCCACACCATTCGGGCTTGAAGCTATGAAACAGCTTAGCGCTTTAAATCCGTCACCACTGAAAGCTTCAAACTATATGATAACCTTTGTGGTGCTCAACACCTCCTCAGTACAGATAATTCCCACAACCATTGCAATGCTGCGTTCAAAATACGGAGCGGCAAATCCAATGGACATAATGCCTGCGGTGTGGATAACCTCCATACTGTCACTGGTGATAGGTCTTGCAGTGGCGATGGTGCTGAACAAAAGGAGGGTGCAGAGTTGAACATAATCGGTTCTTACGCAGTGCCCTTGGTAATATCAGCCATTTTAATAGCAGGACTTTTTCGCACTAATGGAATGTTCGGGCAGTTTACGTCGGGAGCACTGGACGGTATGAAGGTGCTGATGAGGATAGTGCCCTCACTGGTGGGACTTATCACTGCGGTGGAAATGTTCAAAGCATCGGGTGCCTTAGACGTGCTGACCTTCAGTTTAAGTCCTGTGGCGTCGTTTTTGCATCTGCCCAAGGAAATTATGCCACTGATGATTCTGCGACCCATATCGGGCGGCGGTGCAGTTGCAATGCTTGACCGACTGCTGTCGTCTTACGGGCCCAACTCTTTAGCAGGCAGAGTGGCTTGTGTTATGTGTGGCTCCTCGGAAACCACCTTTTACACCACCACACTATACTACGGTGCGGTGGGGGTAAAAAAGATACGTCACACACTGGTTGCCGCTTTAATAGCAGACTTTTGCGGAATGGTCATCAGCGGCATAGCGGTGAATTTGTTGTTTTAGAAATAAAAAATAACGGTAGATCACTCTACCGTTAGTTTTATGTATTAAATTAAAACTCGGGGCCTTGGGGTTCTTTATACTCCACAGGATCGTCAGGCTCACACTGCTCACAGCAGATTTCACCCATTTCCTCTTCAGGCATATTCTTAAGCTTATGGCCGGAACGCACACCGTTAAACAAATAGAAAAGCACCCAAACGTGGATAAGCGCATCTAAAATACCGGAAGTATCCTGGCTGGTGATGTATATCCAGGCCAGAGTCAACGTATCAATAAGGAACAGGATTAAGGCGGCTACCATCCAGCCGTAATGCTTTTTGCTGAGTATCCAGCAAGCAAGGTACAAAACTAAAACTACTGCCGCAATACCGAAATAGGTTACTGCAGTTGTAGGGTCGGAAGCTAAAACGCCGAATATTGCTGAAAAATAAGGAATGGTTGCAGAGAACAGCAGCATTAAATCAGCTTGTGCTATCAGAAGAACTATATTTACCACAGTGAAAATGATCATAAGCAGTAAATTGTGTCTGGCAGAAGCGTATTTCTGCTGTGCAATTACACGGGGAGAAGCTGCGTTTTGGGGTGTGTTCATAGGGGTTCCTCCTTAATGTGATTTTAGTAAATATTATACTATATTGTAATATTATAATATTTAATGTAAAATAGCAAGGACAAAATGCCAAAAGCTTAACACATAATCAACAATTTAACGGAAAATATAATTTTATTAAGCCAAATTTGGTATAAAACAGAGATGTTTTATGTGAAAGTTATTTTTTTAACAAAAAGACTTGAATTATTTGAAGATTTGGTATAAAATAGTAGTACAATTTTAAGGAGGAAGAAAATTATGTCAGTTAAAGTTGCTATTAATGGTTTCGGACGTATCGGACGTTTGGCTTTCAGACAGATGTTCGGTGCAGAGGGTTATGAGATCGTTGCTATTAACGACCTTACAGATCCTAAAATGCTTGCTCACCTTTTGAAGTATGATACAGCTCAGGGCGGATACTGCGGACGTATCGGCGAAGGCGCTCATACTGTTGAGGCAGGCGATGATTCAATCACTGTTGACGGTAAGAAAATCACAATCTATGCTATGAAAGATGCTAAAGACCTTCCCTGGGGCGAGATCGGTGTTGACGTTGTTTTAGAGTGCACAGGTTTCTACTGCTCTAAAGAGAAGAGCCAGGCTCACATTGATGCCGGCGCTAAGAAGGTTGTTATTTCTGCTCCTGCAGGTAATGATCTTAAGACCATCGTTTT
>JAFQWA010000035.1 GCA_017407705.1 Clostridia bacterium | reverse complement strand
GGTTTAACGAGGATAGCGGCGAAAAGCGATACGAATTAGTAGAGGGCGCCGAGTATCCGTTGCCCCACGAAGATAGGATAAAAGTTGAAATCCGCTCGGTTACACAGGAAGGTGACACCGTCAAAGCCGAAGTGTACGTTGACCATCATACCGTTACGGTTGTGAGTGGTGGTGAACCCGTCATCGCACACGCAAGCAATAGCTATTCCGTTGCCGGCGACTCGGTTCACGAAAGCTGGTGCCTTAAGTTTACCATTGAGAAGGAATAAGGGCATAGGCATTACCTTTACTATTAGTTTATTAAATTGCCGAAACAAAATATATTTCGGCAATTTTAAAAATGATAAAGAAAGGAGATTTGTTTTCGGAGTTTGATCCCAAAATTGACCAAAATATTTTATTTGACCATACAGATAGCAGTAGGCAAATGCTTGCTGCTATTTGTATTTTAATGGCAGAAGAGTGTTGGTCCTATTATCACACACTCGTCTGTTTTTGGTCCCCCTATCATTTAATAGTTTTTTGATTTTGAAGTTAAAATAAACTCACATGGCTTGAAAACGGCTTATTTAGGTGTGTTTTTCGACAAAAACGGATAAATTTACTAAAAAAGATGTTGGTCCTATATTGACACACTCATGAGCGGTAGTCCTGTTATACAAAACGGCAAATTGGTGGGTGCAGTAACCCACGTGTTTGTCAACGACCCCACCAAGGGCTACGCAATATTTGCAGAGAATATGCTAAAAACGGCACAGAGTGTGGTAAAAAAAGCGTCGTAGGGAGTATATCTATGTAATGTTGCTAAAGGTCTCTTTTGTAGAAGAGACCTTTTTTATATCTAAATTATCGTATTTGTTGCAATTTTTTTAGTGTATGTTATAATAAAAAGTAATAGATACAGTGGCTTTTAGGCTAAATATAAGTTGAGGTGATACGCCTATGTGGAACATAATTACTATTATAATCCTTGTTATCGAGGCTTTGCTTTTGCTTAGTTTTATTATTGGTAAGTTTCAAAAGAAAAAATTAAACGAAGCTGTGTTGTTTTTGGCAGTGGTTTTTGCAGTAAACCTTTCGGTTAACTTGATTCCGTATCTGTACAACGTAATTGAACTGGGCGAAAGTTCTAATCATATTTTGGGGTTGTTTGAATGCTTTAGCGCATCGCTTGAAATGTTTGTGGGCAATCCCGATGCAGAAAATGTTGCTGAATTTGCAAACACTTTCCCTTTGTTCTCTTATGCGTATCTTTTGGGCATCATAATGGCACTGATTACCACCATTAGTACCGCCATTGAAGTGTTCAGCAATTCTATTGTCAACAGCTTTCGTTTGGCAAAGGCACTCAAACAGTCTGCCTGTGACATTGTTATAGGCAACAGTCAAAAGGCTTTACAGTATGCAAAAACCTGTAATGCGGTGTTGCTTTTAGATGACGGTGTGAGCAAGGATACCGTCAAAGAACTTATTGAAGACGGCTATACTGTTTTGCGTAAGGGCTTCACCAAACAACTGCTAGGCAGCCGTCAGCTTAATACATCTACTCGCTATAATCTGATTTGCCCCGATGATGAAAAAGTGCTGGAGCATATTGATACGTTTATAGCTTACAAAGAGGCAGAGATAAAGCAGAAAAACATTTATTTATATGTGGAAAGTGAAGGTGCTCAGGCGGAGACAGTACGTCGTGAAATTGTTGAAAAAAGCGGTATGGAAACCTATATCGACACCTTTAGCACCGATGAACTGTTGGCAAGGACTTTTACCGAGGAAAATCCCGTTACCAAATATCTGCCTAAGGAATATATTGAGAATGCCGCTATCAAGCAAGGCACTGAAATCAGCGTGTTTATGCTTGGTTTTGGCAAACTCGGACGTGAGTTGTACCGTCAATCAGTGCTCAATAATCAGCTTGTCACCTTTGACGGCGAATATAAGGTTTTGCCCATTAACTATTTTCTGTGTGACACTGATATAGACGCTACCGAATGGAGTATTGACGGATTGGGTGAGGCTTTAGGTGAACTGGATTCAGCAAAGTATTTCACCCTTCCTGAGTTGCCCTTTAAAACTTGTGTAATTAACAAAGCTCCTACCTGCCGTCAGGTGCAAACCGCTATTAAAAAGCAGGTGGAAAATGCAAGTGGCTATACCTTTATCATTATCGATACCGATGAGGATTGCCGTAATATTGAGTTGGGCGCTAAACTTAAGACACTGCTTTTCAACGACAAGAATTACCACATTTTTGTGCGTAGCGAAGCCACATACACTCAAGACGATGCTATAATCACATACTTTGGCAAGAGTGATAGCGTGTTTAACCACGAGGTTATTGTAAACGATAGCTTGTCGGTAATGGCTAAGAAGTTAAACGAGGTTTATACTGCGCAGTATGTGGGTGATGAACAACGAAGCCGTCCTGATTTTGCTGAGTATATACAGAAAAAGGCGGAAGAGGATTGGCAGAGCTTTGACTATTTTACCTTGTATTCCAATATTTATGCCGCTATGAATCTGCGTGTAAAGCTTAATCTGCTGGGACTGGATTACATAAAAGAGGGTAATGGCAAAAACACTGCACTTATTAGTGAGCGCAACAACCGCAAGGATGAATATACTTATAATGAATATTTTGACATCTCTGTTCGTAATGCACTTATTGCTCAGGAACACGCAAGGTGGAACGCATATCATCTGCTGAGCGAATATATGCCTCTTGAAAAGGCCGGTATTACGCTCAAGTCGGATGACGGCAAGAAGGTGCGTTTTAATGTAAAGAACACAGCGGCCAAAAAGCACGCCTGCCTTACTACCTATCAAGGCTTGAGCACATTGTCAGCCTATCTTGCCGAAAAAGCCGGTAATGGCTGCACCGCCGCAGACTATGATTATTATATTTATGATGAATCACCTATCATATCAGCACAGGAACTTCTAACTTCTCTTGGATACTCTGTGGTTGAGAAATAAGATAGGGGAGCATATTATAAAATAAAAAACAGCAAGTCATTAGACTTGCTGTTTTTGTTATTTATTGTTTTCGCCACCGGGGCCGTCTTTACGCTCACGCTTGTCGGCGCCACTCTTATGACCTGTGGTGACCCACTGATTATCAGTCGCGGTTTTTTTACATTTTTTGCATTTGCCGTTTTCCATTATCATTCACCTCTTAATATATTGTTGTCAGTATCAGTCGATTTATGTGCGGTATTATTTTTCATATTTTGCCACCTGTTTCTCTTTTACAAGAAACCTCGACAAGCATTACTCGACATTTGCGAAATTTTAGTTTTATCGGTCGCAACCTGGGACCAATATACGTAGAAAATAGATAATTTTTCAGGTGAATTTTTGTTTACATTTTTTACCAATTATTTAGGTGTAACTACTTGTAAAATTTTCCAGTCTATGGTAAAATATGGAAACAATATGAAATAGGAGGTAATATTAATGGAGAAGAAGTTAAAAGTACTGATAGCAGATAATTCCACAGAATTCTCTGATGATTGCGGAAAATTGCTTAGATCATACGGAATGGAGGTGGTTTTTGTACCTAAAGACGGAGTAAAGTTAGTAGAAGAGATCAAAACAGCAAGACCTGACATAGTTTTAGCAGATGTGTTTATGCCGCATCTTGATATATTGGGCGTGTTGGAGCAGGTGGAGTCATTGCGACTTTCACCCACACCACTTATAATGGCAATGTCCAGCTTTGATAACCCAAGACTCGAGCAGGAGACCTTAGCAAGTGGAGCAGCCTACTACTTTTTAAAGCCCTTTGATGCAGAAACACTTGCACAACGCATTATTCAGCTTACCGGTTGGCGTAATGACAAGCTTCCTCTAAAGCTGAAAACACCTCGAAACAATATGGACCTTGAGCTTATGGTAACAGAGATCATACATCAGATCGGAGTACCTGCACATATTAAGGGTTATCACTACTTAAGAGAGGCGATTATGTTGGCGGTGAACAATCCTGATATAATCAACTCAATTACAAAAGAGCTGTATCCAACCGTAGCCAAGAAGTACCAGACCACCTCATCAAGGGTAGAACGTGCCATACGTCACGGCATTGAAGTGGCTTGGGACAGAGGTGACGTGGATGTGCTCAATTCCTATTTCGGATACACTATCCATGTGGGCAGAGGTAAACCCACAAACTCTGAGTTTGTTGCTATGATAGCAGATAAATTAAGACTTAAAATGAAAGCATCCGCATAAATATATTAAAAGGCTTTTCCTTAGTTGGAAAGGCCTTTTTTGTTTGTAAGTAACCCTTGCCTCCACTTGTCAGGGGAGGTGGATTTTTGCGAAGCAAAAAGACGGAGGGGTAGTTTTATGTTTTCTCTCCCTCAGTCAAAACCTACGGTTTCGACAGCTCCCTCGTCAGAGGGAGCCAAGTTTTTAGTTTCAAGTAAAAAAGGTTACAAATGGTTACAAAAAGATTACAAAACTGTAACCCAAGGTTACAAAATTGTAACTGGACTTTGGGTTGACAGCCATATATACTGAGGGTAGAAGGTAAGGAAAAATTTTACTTTAAGGGGGATAATTATGAAACGGTTTTTAACAGTATTATTGGCGGCGTTGATGATCTTACTTGCGGGTTGCACTAAAACTCCTGCAACTGATGGTGATACAACCACCACCCAACCCACCACAGCGCAGCCCACTGAAAATCCTAATATCAGCAAGAACCTCTATGATTATGAAATCAACGGAATAAACCTTTGCGACGATATTGAGGAATTAAAAAAGAAGTTGGGCAGTGAGTTTGTTGATAAGAAAGACCCTTTGGGAATGTTGTATTCTTATAAAAATACAGAGATTGGTTCTTTCTTTACAAATGGTAATGAAGTAACAAGTATCGCTGTTTTATCCGGTGAATATATAGGCTTTGAAATTTCCAAATCCACTAAAGACGATGTTGTTAAAAAATACGGACAGCCGTCTTTTATAAAGCCTGCAAAATACGGTGTTCTTGATGAAACTGATGATTTTGATAAGGATAAATTTAAAAGGTATATATACGAAGCAAAAGAGTTCGAATTAAGATTTTATTTTGAAAATGATACTTTAAAACAAATTGAAATTTGGGGATATAGTGATGCCCTTATAGAGCTTTTGGATAAAGAAAATCTCTATTATTATACCCTCCCGGAAAAGAATAAGAAATATCAAGAAGTATACGATAAATATATTGAGCCGTATTTTCAGGCATATCTGTTCGAATATCCTTGGAATGAGCAAGATCATAGCAAAATTAAGTACTTTGTTGAAATATATATGGCTGCATATGGATATGATGATTTTTGGAAAAATTATCCCAAAAATGATAATTATGAGCATATTCTTGATTATGAGGATATGAAGAAAAAGGTTCAGTCTGTAATGGCTATATCCGATAATGAATTTAAAGACATCATGTCAGAATTTTATAACAAAGAAACCAATCAATATTTGTATCACGGTGGATTAGGCGGTCCTTATGTTATTTATTATATAACTGATGTAAAAACCGAAAATAACATTATGACAATATATATCGATCAATATGACGATCACTTGATTGATGAGAAATCCTATGATCTTGATAAAAACGGAAGGGTATATGCTGTGCCTAGAACAAAGCTTACTATTAAAATCAAGCTCGAAGATAACGGAAAATTTAAATTCTTGTCAAATGAAATAGAAGAGACTGAAGAAAAGGTTTTGGACACACAGAAATACATACAGTCTATCCCAAAAATGAGCAAAGAAAATCAGGAGATATATGATAAATATATTGCTTCTTATGCAAAATCTTGGTTGTTTGCAGATTCTTGGGATGAGAAAAACCACAGCAATCTAGTATTAGTCGGATCAATTTTTTCTGCGTTTTATGGTCCTAGTATTTCTAAAGATTTTAAAACAGACAGTTATGGCCGTTGTATTGTGGATTTTGATATTATAAATAAAACTTTTAAAGGAAAAATGGTTATAACAGATGATGAAATCAGAAAATGTTTTGATAAAGAGTGCGACAAGGAGGGCAATAACTATAAAATCCATTATGCGCACGGTGGACCTTTCATTATACAGGTAATAACTAATGTTAAAACAGATAACAATGTTATGACCATTGATCTTGATATATACGAATCAGAACTGGTTGAGGAAGGTAAAACTTTCAAATATGACAAGGATGGCAATATATGTCCTATACCCATTAAAAACAGCACGGTAAAAATCAAGCTCGAAGATAACGGTGGATTTAAATTTTTGTCAAATGTAATAAAAGACGTTTAATTTGCATATAATATTTAGAGCAAAAGTTAAAGCTGTAAATACTTGACAAATACTTATTGTTTTGATATAATAACTGCCGGAGACTCGTCTTTTGTGGAAAGCCTATCAGGGAGAATGCGTCGGCGACTGAAAGCGCATTTAAGGTAAGTAGTAAGATTGGGAACGCTCTGTGGTATGTCATCAAAATAAAATATAAAAGCGGATGTGAGCTTTTTCACGTCAAAACGGGTGGCACCGCGGGTTATTTTAATTACTCGTCCCGGGAATATTTTATATATTCCCGGGACTTATTTTTTTGTATTTAATCAGGAGGTATTGATTATGTATAGAACACATTTTTGTAACGATATCAGAGAGGAGCATATCTCTCAGACCGTTCAGCTGGCAGGCTGGGTTGAGTCTATCAGAGATCACGGCGGCGTTATATTCGTTGACCTTCGTGACTACACAGGTATAACTCAGGTAGTTATCCACGATGAGTCTTTGCTCCAAAACGTTAACCGTGAAACTGTTATTTCAGTTGAGGGTAAGGTTTCTAAAAGAGATGAGGAGACCGTTAACGAAAAGATTGCAACAGGTAAGGTTGAGCTTATTGTTGAAACTCTTGATGTTTTGGGTAAGAGCCATAATATGCTACCTTTTGATGTTAATGAGTCAAAGGGAACAAGAGAAGATGTTCGTTTGAAATACAGATATCTTGATTTGAGAAACCCTGCTATACATTCAAATATCGTATTGCGTTCAAAGGTTATCAGCCACATGAGAAAGCTTATGGATGAGCGCAACTTCCTGGATATTCAGACTCCTATCCTCACTGCATCATCACCTGAGGGTGCCCGTGACTTCCTTGTACCCAGCAGAAAGCATAAGGGTAAGTTCTACGCACTGCCTCAGGCACCTCAGCAGTTCAAACAGCTGCTTATGGTATCAGGCTTTGACAGATACTATCAGGTAGCACCCTGCTTCAGAGATGAGGATGCCCGTCAGGACCGTTCACCCGGTGAGTTCTATCAGCTTGACTATGAGATGGCTTTTGCTACTCAGGAAGACGTTTTACAGGTTTGTGAAGAAGTTATTTACGATACCTTCAAAACCTTCTCAGATAAGAAAATCTCTGCTGCTCCCTTCAAACGCATCACCTATGCAGATGCTATGATGAAGTACGGCTCAGATAAGCCTGATCTCTGCAACCCCTTGGAGATTTGCGATTTGACCGAGTTCTTCAGCAAGGTAGATTTCCCGTTGTTTAAGCGTAAACCCGTTCGTGGTATTGTTGCTAACTGTGCTGGTCAGTCAAGAAAATTCTTTGAGGATTCTCTTAAATTTGCTACCGGTATCGGTATGAAGGGTCTTGGCTACATCACACTTAACGACGGCGTGTTTAAAGGCCCCATTGAGAAATTCCTTTCCGATGAGCAGAAAAAAGAGATCATCGAGATCAGTGGCGTTAAAGAAGGGGAGACTCTGTTCTTTATCTGCGACTCTAAGAACGTTGTTGACCGTTATGCAGGTCAGATCCGTACTTGGCTTGGTGAAAATCTCAACATTATTGATAACGATGCTTTTGAGTTCTGCTTTATCGTTGATTTCCCCATGTACGAGATCGACGAAAGCACAGGCAAAACTATATTCACTCACAACCCCTTCTCAATGCCTCAGGGTGGTTTGAAAGCCTTAGAGGAAAAGGAGCCCACCGAGATCCTTGCATATCAGTATGATTTGGTATGTAACGGTATTGAGCTTGCATCAGGTGCTGTAAGAAACCATAGCACAGAGGTTATGAAAAAAGCATTTGAGATCGCAGGTTACAGTGAGGAAGAGTTGCAGAAGAGATTTAGCGCACTTTACACTGCATTCCAGTACGGTGCACCGCCTCATGCAGGTATGGCACCCGGTATTGACAGAATGATCATGTTGCTTGCTGATGAGGACACAATCCGTGATGTTATTGCGTTCCCCTTAAACGGTAATGCACAAGACCTCTTGCTTGGTGCTCCCAGTGAGGTAACTGAGCAGCAGCTGCTTGAAGCAAACATTTCTATCAGAGACTAATTCTATTTTAAGGAGGATATTCGCCTTATGACTTTAGACAAACTTAAAGGCTTAGAGGAATTAAATCAGTTATCATTTTCCGAAGATGAAAAATCAAGTGTGATTAAAATTTTCGAGAATATGAATGAGAACGAGAAGATTTTAGGTGAATATAATACCGATAATACAGACGTAATGGTTCATGTTATGCCCATGACTAACGTTTTGCGTGAGGATGTAAGAAAACAGCCCTTCTCACGTGATGACCTGCTGAAAGGCGCTCCCGAGCATACTGAGGATAGCTGGCAGGTACCCAGACTGGTTAAGTGAGGTGTGTGAAATGAGTTATTACGTTACTGAAATTGATACAAAAGGAAACATTGCCGTTGACGATACCTTGCTTGTAAAGGACGTTTTATCAACCGCAGGTTCCCATATTTTAGAGGGCTTTGCACCTTTGTTCAGTGCAGAGGTAGTAGAGCGTGTGCAAAAGGCAGGCTATACTGTATCCGGCAAGGCTAACGTTGGTGAGTTCGGACTTGATTTGGTTGGTGAGTTTTCCAACAAGGCCGCCACTAAAGACGGTAGTTTAGTAGGTGCAGCAGCTCAGCTGGTTGCAGAAGGCTCTGTTAAAGCGGCACTGGGTGTGGACTTGAACGGTGCACCCCGTAGAGCAGCGGCTTTATCAAAGGTAAACTTTATTAAACCCACTTACGGTACTGTATCCCGCTACGGTGTTATTCCTTGTGCTTGTTCAGGTGAGCAGGTGGGCGTATATGCAGCAAATATTGCTGATTTAAAACAGGTTCTGTCGGTAATCTCCGGTCACGATGATAAAGACGGTACCAGCCTGCAACACGATTCCTATGATTACGATACCGATTTAGAGGTTAAAGGCACAAAGGTCTGCATTATAAAAGAGCTTCTTAGCAGCGCTGATGACAGCGTTAAAGCAAGTGTTTCAGCTTATGCTGAAAAACTGCGTAAATGCGGCGTTGTAGTTGAGGAAGTATCCTTTGACATGGTAAATGCAGCACAAACTGCTTGGCAGATTTTGATGGCTGCTGAGACCTGCAATAACCTTTCCCGTTACGATGGCGTTAAGTTTGGCTACCGTACGCCTAACTATAACAATATTGACGAGCTTTATGTAAATACCCGTACCGAGGGCTTGAATTTCCTTACTAAAGCTACTATCATCTACGGTTCCGACGTTTTATCAAAGGGCAGATACAACGACTGCTACGATAAATCCTTGCGTGTTCGCAGATTGGTTGTGGAGCAGATCAAAAAGCTGCTTGGTGACTTTGATGCTATTTTAACTCCCGTTTGCAGTAAAGCTGAGTATAAGCCTTATGATATTGCTGAGGCTTTCACAAAGGTGTTTGACGAGAGCCGTTACACTGCTATTGCAAACTTAACAGGTATTCCCGCACTTGTCAGCGGCGGTGTGCAGCTTATGGGCAGTTACTTTGACGAGAGCTTGATACTGAGCCTTGCAAAATGCGTAGAAAGGGTGAGTGAATAATGAAATATGAAGTTACTATCGGCTTGGAAACTCATGTTGAATTAGCCACAAATTCCAAAATATTCTGCGCTTGCGGTGGTCACTCCAGTGCAAATGAGCCCAACGACTGTGTTTGCCCTGCTTGTTCAGGTATGCCCGGTATGTTGCCGGTTATGAACAAAAGCGTGGTGGAGCTTGCCGTTACTGCAGGCTTGATGCTTAACTGCGATATTAACAGATACACCACCTTCGACAAGAAAAACTACTACTATCCCGACCTGCCTTGTGCTTACCAGATAACTCAGCTGTTTAACCCCATTTGCGTTAACGGCAAGGTTCAGGTTAAGACAAACAGCGGCGTTAGTGAGATAGGTATTAAGCAGATCCATATGGAAGAGGATGCAGGTAAGCTGGTCCACGACGAATGGACCGACACAAGTTTAGTCGACTTTAACAGAACCAGTGTGCCTCTTATCGAGATCGTTACACACCCCGATTTTCACAGTGCTGAAGAGGTTGTTGCATATCTTGAAATGCTGAAATCCATGTTCAGATTTGGCAACATCTCCGAGTGTGAAGAGGGTGCTATGCGTTGCGACGTTAACATTTCAGTAAGACCTGAGGGTGCTACTGAGCTGGGCGTTCGTGCTGAAATTAAAAATATGAGTTCACTGGCATCTATTGAACGTGCTATCAAATACGAAACCGCAAGACATATTGACGCATTAGAGCGTAATACAGAGGTTTTGGTGCAGGAAACCAGAAGATGGGACGATACAAAGGGCAGAACCTTTGCTATGCGTAATAAGGAAACTGAGGCGGATTACCGTTATTTCCCCGATCCCAACTTAATGCCTATCGTTATTGATGATGAGTGGCTTAATGAGATCAAAGCAAAAATGCCCGTATCTGCTGAGGAAAAGGCAAAGGAATATGCGGATGCAGGTATTTCCGATAAAGAGATCGAGATGCTCACCGCTGAGCGTAATCTCTGCGATATTTTAGACGAGGTTGTAGCTTTAGGCTGCTCTGCAAAAGAGGTTGCCGCTTGGATCCTCACTGACTGTGCAGGTATTCTGAGAAAGAACGCATTACTGCTTAGCGACTTGCATATTGCTCCTGAGAAACTTGCTAAGATTATTAAAATGGTTAACGACTGTAAGATAAACCGTGGTGCAGGTAAGAGGGTGCTTGGCGCTGTTATTGAAAACGACGTTGACCCCGAGAAGTATTGCAAGGATAACGGACTTGATGTTCAGGTAGATCAGGGCTTTATTGAGGGCGTTGTGGATCGCGCTATCGAGAACAATCCTGCCGCTGTAAGTGATTATAAGGGCGGTAAGGTGAAGGCTTTCCAGGCACTGCTTGGTGCGTGTATGAAGGAGCTTCGTGGCGCAGGTGACCCCACTGTTATCAAGGCTTTACTGGAACAAAAGCTTAATAAATAATAAATCAGCAGAAGTCGGATACTCGGCTTCTGCTGTTGCCGTTACAAACGGTTGTGATTTTGGAGGATAATATGACAGTTAAGTTATATGAAAATGACTCATATATAAAGCAGTTTGAGGCTGTAGTTTTGTCTTGTGATAAAAACGGCGATACTTATGACGTGGTGCTGGACAAAACCGCATTTTTCCCGGAGGGTGGCGGTCAGGCCGCAGATATTGGCACACTTTGTGATGCTAATGTTTTGGATGTGCAGATAATCGGTGAGAAAATAATTCATAAAACCGACAAAGCCTTGACAGTTGGACAATCAGTTTGCGGTGAAATTGATTGGGACTTAAGATTTGCCCGTATGCAGAATCATTCAGGTGAGCATATTGTTTCGGGTATAATTAACTCTCTGTTTGGCTACAACAACGTGGGCTTTCATATGAGTGAGAAAACCATGACTTTAGATGTTGACGGTGTTTTGACCGCTGAGGATATTGTTGAAATTGAAAAACAGGCGAATAGGGCAGTGTATTCAAACAGCGATATTTACGCACTGTATCCCTCAGCAAAAGAGCTTGACAATATTCAGTATCGCAGTAAGATCGACTTTAAAGAGGGCGTAAGACTCATTAAAATCGATAATTACGATTGCTGTGCTTGTTGTGCACCTCACGTGGCAAAAACCGGTGAGATTGGCATTATCAAGCTGTTAGACTTTTATCCCAATAAGCAGGGAACAAGGGTGGAGCTTGTTTGCGGTGTAAACGCATTGGAGGATTACTGCTTTTTGCATAACACTAACAAGTCTCTTATGCACTTGCTTTCTGCCGCAAGAGATAAGACTATCGAAAAGGCACAGAAAAATTATGATGAAATGATGAGTTTGCGTAGCGAGAACAAGTCGTTATCCGAAAGACTTGTTATGGCGCAGCTAGAAACGGTTAATATCAATAATTCAATATGCGCTTTTTCTGAAAATTCCAATTACGATGAGTTAAGATATTGCGCTAATATTTTCAGTGAGAATGACATTGATTATTGCGCTGTTTTCTCAAAAACAGAGGATGATAATTATATTTATGTTATCAGCAGCAAGAATAATGATGTCAGAGCCGTTGTAAATGCTTTAAACAGCGCATTCCAGGGCAGAGGCGGCGGTAAGCCGAATTACGCTCAGGGAAAAATAACATCGGCTAAACAGGCCATTACAGAGCTTTTAAAGGGCATTATATAAATAAAAACGGAAAGGGAACACCTTTCCGTTTTTTTAATTTAACTAATATATTCCTTTAAAGCATTAGCAAAGCATTTGCCTAAGCTTAACAGACGTTGCTCATTAACTTTATTATTCTCACTACCAAAATAAGCAGTTTCCAATGTGAACGCCACGTCATTTTCAGGCTTTTTGGTCATATAAGCGGCAAATTGGTTACCGCCTTTGTTCCAGCCGGTGCCAAAGGGATAATCGTTTTTATGCTCATATTTTAGAGAATCATCTGTTATTGAGTTTTCTAACGTTTCACCAAAACGGTTTAAACTATCTAACTTTTCAAAACAGTTTTGTACGATAAACACTGTATCATTTTCTCTGCCTCTATGCCAGGGTGAATGAAAATCAAAGCCGAAAACACATCCATTTTCATCAGCATACTCCCTTATAGCGGCAGTTTCGGGATAAATAGATGCCATTTCAGGGTTGTAATCACGGTTGTGGTCATAAGGGCGTCGGCTTTTACCCTGATCACCGTCTATAACACCGTCAAAGTCCACGAAAGGCACACAAAACACTGTGTAGTCAGTCATAAGTTCAGACTTTAACAGCTCACTTAACACACCCTCTAAAACATAACTGCCGGTGGATTCACAAGCGTGATGTCGGGCGGTTAAGATGATGCTTTTATCACCGTTGCCAAGCTTCACACAAGGCACACTTCTGCCTTTTTTACTTTTACAAAGCTCGGTTATGCAGATGCTGTGCTCTTTTGCAAAATCGTAAAACCTATCAGGATGATACAGCATACTGTGGGCAAAATAAACCTTAGATTCATCAGCACTGAAGGTGTAAGTAAAGCAATCGTCATTTACTTTATCAAGCCAGTGCCAGTTTTTTAAGTCGTAGCTTACAGCGGGTCCGAAATAACCTAAACGGTTAGGCTGAAAATGAAAGGTGAGCTGTTTATTCCCAGCACCTTCAACGCAAAATGCCCAATAAAACCAGTCTTCAGTGGTATCACGAAGCTGATTTTCCAAATAAACAGTATCGTTATTTATCTGCTTAACGCATATATTACCGCCTGTAAAATCGCTATGTATCCTCACTAAAAACCCACCTTTAAGTTGTTTGATTTATTGTAGCATATATCTTTAGATTTGTAAACAAACAGCCTTTAAATACCATAATATTTCATTGACATCAGCAGTTTAAAATGTTATTATTTTAACAAGTTAATATTAAGGAGAAAATAAAATGTATATTTCAAATGATATTAAATATATCGGTGTAAATGACCATGAGATTGACCTGTTCGAGGGTCAGTATATTGTGCCTAACGGTATGGCGTATAACTCTTATGCTGTTATTGATGAAAAGATCGCTATTATGGATACAGTAGATGCCCGTTTTACTGATGAGTGGCTCTCAAATATAAAGAACGCATTGGGTGACAGACAGCCCGATTATCTTGTTGTTCAGCACATGGAGCCTGATCATTCTGCTAATATTTGTCAGTTTATGGATGCTTATCCCGGGGCTAAGATTGTTTCATCTTCAAAGGCTTTTGTTATGATGAAACAGTTTTTCAGCAATGATTTTGTTGAAAATCAGATGGTTGTCGGTGAAGGTGACACTCTCTGCTTAGGCAAACACACACTTACCTTCGTTACCGCTCCTATGGTACATTGGCCTGAGGTTATCGTTACTTACGACAGCTTTGATAAAGTGCTGTTTTCTGCTGACGGTTTTGGTAAATTCGGCGCTTTGGACGTTGAGGAAGAATGGGCTTGTGAGGCAAGACGTTATTACATCGGAATTGTTGGTAAATACGGTGTGCAGGTGCAGAGCTTGTTGAAAAAGGCGGCAGGCCTTGATATTAAAACCATTTGTCCGCTTCACGGACCGGTGCTTAATGAAAATTTAGGCTATTATATCAATCTTTATGATATATGGTCCAGCTACCGTGCAGAGGAAGAGGGTATAGTTATTGCCTATACTTCCGTTTACGGCAACACTAAAAAGGCGGTAATGCAGCTGGCTGAAATGTTAGAGGCAAAAGGCAAAAAAGTAGTTGTAAATGACCTTGCAAGATGTGATATGGCTGAAGCAGTTGAAGACGCTTTCCGCTATGATAAAATAGTTTTTGCCACCACCACTTACAATGCAGACATTTTCCCGTTTATGCGTGAGTTTATCAACCACCTTACCGAGCGTAATTTCCAGAATAAGACCGTTGCCTTTATTGAAAACGGCAGTTGGGCACCCACTGCAGTGAAGGTAATGAAGGGTATGCTTGAGAAAAGCAAGAATTTGACTTATACCGATACTACAGTTAAGATTTTATCTGCGTTAAATGAGGAAAGCAGTTTGCAACTGAAAAAACTTGCAGAGGAACTTTAATAAATTATCTCTTAGAGATAAAATAAAAATAAAGGGATGCAGATTATTATGAATACAGTTTTTGACATCAGAGATTTTGGTGCAGTGGGTGACGGTGTTACTGATTGCACAAAAGCAATTCAAAAGGCTTTGGACTTGGCTGCTGATTGTATGGGTAAGGTAATTGTACCACCCGGAAACTATCTTACAGGCAAACTCAATATGCACGGTGACTGTGTTCGTTTAGAGGGCTCGTCTTCTTGGAGTTTTAGAAAGTACGGTGCCAGTATTTTAACATTAAATGCCGATGACGTGGACTGTATGATTGATATAACAGGTGCTTTCGGATGTACTATCAGCGGCGTTTCTATGGATGGTAGAAGGCTGGGTAAAGGAATTCACGGCATTAAACTTTACTGGGATAAATACAATGGCGGCGGCAGTGAGGATACTCCCACTGTTGAAGACTGCCGTATAGGCGGCTTTACGGGTAACGGTATCCACTTTGAGCACGTTTGGTGTTTTTCAGTGCGTCATTCGATGATCTGCAGCAATTTAGGTGCAGGACTTTATATCGACGGTTGGGATGCCTTTATTATTGATAACTGGTTTACAGGCAATGTCAACGGCGGTATAATGGGTAAGTTAGTGGCTTCCATAACCTGTACCGGAAACCGTGTGGAATGGAACCGACGTGGCGGATTTATCCTGCCTTGTGGTGACAGCTATAATATCACCGGCAACTTCTTTGACAGAAGCTTTGGACCCGCTTTGCAGCTTGGTACAAAGGATACGTCGGTTGATATGGTTACCGTTACGGGAAATATTTTCCGTAGAAGCGGTGCTTATGAAGAGGGTAAAGAGTTTGATAACGAGGATATGTGTTCCCACGTTATTATGGAAAACTGCTCAGGCACTGTGGTTACCGGAAACACTGTTCGTGCAGGCGTGAACGACGGTGGAGTTGGTGTTTTAACTCCTTATTATTCCTTTATTATCAGCGATTGTAAAAACTGTATTGTTAAGGATAACACCTTGAATAACGGCGCTATAAGAGAGAATATGGTGCTAAGAGGGGATAATTCAACCTGTATAATTGATGAAAACATAGGCTCGTTAGCAACGAAATAATATAAAAAAACGGAGTGGAATCCCACTCCGTTTTTATGTTTTTCGGTAGTTACCTGCGCTTTGACCTATTAACTTTTTAAACACACGACAAAAGCTTTTTACATCGGCAAATCCCACGTTTAATGCGATTTCCTCAATAGAGGCAGTGCTGTTTTTCAACAGCACACAGGCAATCTCAATACGGTGCTTGTTTAAAATATTGTGGAATGTATCACCGGTAATAGACTTAAAAATCTTGCAAAAATTACTTTTACTGTATCCGCACTCAGCACTGATTTGTTCAATGTTAAGTGGCTCAAAATATCTGTTGTAAATACAGCTTAAAGCCTGCTCAATTTTAATAATATCGTGCTTTTTATGGGTTGATACATTCAGTGGATTTTCGGAGCATATCTCCTGCAATAAAATTGCACCAAGCTTATATAGGTTGCCTTTTAAAATCAGATCGTAAAACTCCAAATGCTCGGTGTGATATAATGCGATTTCTTCCAGTAACTTTTTGAGCTGTTCACATTTATCTGAGGGATCATTTTTTAAATCCAACATTATGAGATTTGAGTCAAGATTCATAAAATGCTCGAAATAATCACCCAAAAGAGAGGGCCCAAGCTCAATGGTTATTTTAACGCAAGACGGATCTTTTGGCTCTAATATCTCGTGAGAGGTCATTGGGTTAATAAGCATCAAAGTCCCTTGGTTAAGCAGATAAGACTTGTTATCAACTATTATTTGGCAAGAACCATTCAAGCAGTAATTCAACTCTATTTCAGGATGACGGTGTACTTCGAAAGCAGAAACACTACCCACAGAAATAAAATATGGTTTATCTCCAAGCAATAATTTTTGGTAAAGCATTTCACACAACCCCTTTGTTTTAGTTTACTACATCGGCGTTTTAATTGCAATAGACTTGTGAATTTTTGCGAATTTTTTTGGAAAATCAGATGTTTACTATCAGTGCTTTAAAAAGTATAATTATAAAAACAGAAAAGGGGAATTTGCTATGTATAGAATCGGTCAAGAGGAAATCAACGAAATTTCAAAGGTTATTACATCAAGAGATCTGTTTAAAATCAACGACGGATTATGTGAATCCTGTCAGGTTGAGGAAAAGCTTAAAAAGATCTTCAACTTAAATCACGCTATCTTTTTAACCAGCGGTCACGCTGCGTTGACATCTGCGCTGGTTGGTATGGGTGTTGGCCCCGGAGATGAGGTTATCGTTCCTGCATACACTTATATCGCAACAGCTATGGCGGTAGTGGCAACAGGTGCTATGCCCGTTATCGTTGATGTTGACGATACACTTACTATTTCTCCTGAGGCAATTGAGAAAAATATCACTAAACACACTAAAGCAATTATTCCCGTGCATATTCAGGGATTCCCTTGTAATATGGATGCAATTATGAATATTGCCAAAAAGCATAATCTCTTTGTTTTGGAGGACGCTTGTCAGGCAGACGGCGGTAGTTACCACGGCACACGTCTTGGTGCGATCGGTGATGCAGGTGCCCTTAGCTTTAACTATTACAAGATCGTTACCTGCGGTGAGGGTGGCGCTCTGCTGAGTAACAACAGAGAACTGTTTGAACGTGCAGTTATTTATCAGGATAGTAGTGCCATTGCTTTCTTTGGCGATCAGATGAACGGCTTTGAAACTAAGGTATTCTGCGGTGAGGAATTCCGTTCAAACGAGATCTGCGCAGCAGTACTGAACGTTCAGCTTGACCGTTTAGAAGGTCTTTTGGCTGACCTTAGAAAGAATAAGAAGTATATGATGGATAACCTTAACGGCGTTTGTCAGTTTATTCCTTCTAACGATATTGAGGGTGATTGCGGAACAACTGTGGCTATTCAGTTTGACTGCGAAGAGAAGGCAAGAGCCTTTGCAACAAAAGAGGGCATTGGCGGAACACTTCCTATCGATACTGGCAAACACGTTTATAAGCATTGGACTCCTATTATCGAAAAGAGAGGAGCTTTCAATCCTTTGATGGATCCTTTTAAGATGGAAGCAAATAAGGACATAGTTCCTGATTACAGTGAGGATATGTGCCCTGCAACTCTCGACAGACTTTCTAAAGTGGTTTATATCAGTGTAAATCCTGATGATACTCAGTGTGAGCTTGATAAGAAAATTGAACTTATTAAAAACGCATTGAAATAAAATAAAAAAGCGGAGTGGAAATCCTGAACCGCCCCAATTTGTGCTGTCCGCACAAATTGGGGCGGTTCAATTTCACCTCGCTTTTGTTTTTGTCCCCGAATTGGTCAAAGTTGATAATATAATATGATTATGATATAATAAATCAAATCAAAACGGAGGTTTTGAAGATGGCAAATGAAGATTTTGTAATAAAAAATGGTGTTTTAGCAAAATATATCGGTCCGGGCGGAGACGTAACAATACCCGACAGCATAACATATATTTCAGCCTTCTCATTTAAGGACTGTACAAGCCTTACTAGTATTTCTATCTCTGATAGCGTTAGATACATCGGGCACTGCGCTTTTTCAGGTTGCTCACAACTTACTAGCATATCTATACCCCGGGGCGTAACTGACATTTTAGGCGGCACGTTTGCCGACTGCAAAAGTCTTACAAGCATATCTATTCCCGACAGTGTTACAAATATTGATTTTTCTGCATTTCGTGGGTGCGTCGGTTTGGCGGATGAAGACGGATTTGTTATTATAAGGGGAGTGCTATATGGTTATTGGGGTAATGAGGAAAACATCACCCTTCCTGACAGCGTTACGAGTATTGCTGAAAGGGCACTTGCTAATTGTGAAAAAATAACAAGCGTTACGATACCAAAGAATGTTACAATAATTTCATTTTGCGCGTTTAATGGCTGTACTCGTCTGAAAAAGGTTACTCTTTTAGGCGATGTCACTGACATACAAATGTGGGCATTTCGCCATTGCGAAAACCTATCAAGTATTGTGCTTCCCGACAGTGTTGAGTATATCGGTGACGATGCATTTTATGGTTGTAAAAACCTTATCATTCACGCACCTGCATGCAGTTTTACAGAAGCCTATGCAAAAGAAAATAACATTCCTTTTGTTGCAATATAAAAATTAATAACAAGTATAAATCCCCTTGTTTTACAAATACTAACAGTACAAATTTGTAAAGCAAGGAGATTTTGTATATATTATGAAAGCAACTGGAATTGTGAGAAGAATAGAGGAATGCATTATTTTAGGGCAAACCGCTTGAAATCCGCATAAACACTGGGGTTTTCACTGATTTTGTCCAAAAATTTTTCGTGAAAATCGGCTATTTTCGACTTGAAATGCGAAGGGAGGCCGTTTTTCACAGCGCTTACGTAGCTAAAACTAAATATTCAAACTGTCACAAAGCCGGATGAGTTATAGACTTGTCCAGTTATTTATTTGAATTTGCTTTTTGGGCGGATATACGTGGATTGAATGAAAAAGCATTTTTATATATACTTTATAAGATTTCTACAAAAACTTGACTAAAATAATAGAGTGTGTTATAATAATAAAAATAATAGATGTAAATGGAACTAGCTGTCTGCAGAGGAAGTCGGTTCCATTTTGTTTTTGTATAGTAAAATTAGGGTGTATGATGAATTTATGAAAAAACAACGGCCTCTAGTATCTACAACACATATCATATTGTTGAGCTTTTTGGTAGCGATATTGATAGGTGCATTGTTGCTTTCACTTCCCATAAGTTCGGCCGAAGGAAAACCGACTTCTTTTTTAGACGCGCTTTTCACCGCAACGACCTCCACCTGTGTTACGGGCTTGGTTGTAACACCGACTGTTTCCTCTTGGAGTGTTTTCGGACAGGTTGTAATTTTGATACTGATTCAGATCGGCGGTCTTGGTGTTATCACCATTATGTCAGGACTTATGATACTTCTGCACAAGAAAATGGGTATCGGTGACAGACTGCTTTTGCAAGATGCCTTC
>JAFQWA010000034.1 GCA_017407705.1 Clostridia bacterium | reverse complement strand
GTGTTGCAGTAAAAGCCCCCGGCTTTGGCGACAGAAGAAAGGAAATGCTCAGAGATATTGCTATTTTAACAGGCGGTGAGGTTGTTTCTGAAGAGATCGGAATCGAGCTTAAGGATGCTTCAATCAATATGCTTGGCCGTGCACGTCAGGTTAAGGTAACAAAGGAAAACACCATTATTGTTGACGGTATGGGCGACAGCGATATGATCAAGTCACGTGTTGGACAGATCCGCAGCCAGATCGAGACTACAACCTCTGATTTTGACCGTGAGAAGCTTCAGGAAAGACTTGCAAAATTGGCAGGTGGTGTTGCAGTTATTAAAGTAGGTGCTGCTACTGAGATCGAGATGAAGGAGAAAAAGCTCCGCATTGAAGACGCTCTCTCAGCAACACGTGCAGCCGTTGAGGAAGGCATCGTTGCAGGTGGCGGTACTGCCCTGCTGAACGCTATCCCTGCTGTTCAGGCTTTGGTTGACTCTTTAGAGGGTGACGAGAAAACAGGCGCTAAGATCGTGCTTAAAGCACTTGAAGAGCCCGTTCGTCAGATCGCTTACAACGCAGGTCTTGAAGGCTCTGTTATTATTGATAAGATCCTTGCATCAGGCGAGATCAACTTCGGCTTTGACGCATACAACGAGGAATACGTTGATATGATCAAAGCAGGTATCGTTGATCCTACTAAGGTTACCCGTTCAGCTTTGCAGAACGCTGCATCTGTTGCTGCAATGGTGCTCACTACTGAGTCACTTGTTGCAGATAAGAAAGAGGATGCTGCCGCTGCTAATGCTGCAGCCGCTGCCGCCGCAGGCGGTATGGGCGGAATGTACTAAACCGTACTGAATATATAAAGTTAACCCCTTGCAGACTAATAAAGTCTGCAAGGGGTTTTTGTTATGCTACCACCCAAATATGAAATTTTGTTTTATCGGCAGTAATATCAACACTGTAACTGCCAAAATTGTTACTAACGGCAAAATTCAATTTTATTCTTTGTGGTTTATTAGCTTTTAAATCTACTTTTTTATTGTCAAATGCCAGCACAAGATCATCGCCATGCATACAATCAAGCGATACACCTACCTCTTTATCGACTGATGACGTTACCTCTAACTCAATATAATTATTTGGATCGTCATCCTTCTCAATGTATATATCCTTTACAGCAAAATACACATCGGTTTTTGCTACGTATGCAGTTCTATAACGAAGAACATTATCTTGATATATTCCGCTGTAACTATAATAAGGCCAATAATTTACTGTATTTTTTAGTTCATCCGAAAACTCGTCTGTCATCTTAAGTCCGTATTCCTTACCCTGCTCAACGTCAACACGGTAAATCTCATCAAATTTCGACGTAACACGGTATGTAGCGCCATTATAGTCTATGAAAACCGTTCCCATTGGCTGTTCCCTAATATTTGTTTCCGTGACTTTTCTTACTTCTCCGGTTACTTTAAGGTTTTCAAGCATAACCACTAATGCTCCCGCCACCGGACCTTTTACTTTACTATTTGAATACCCTATACCCATGCGACGAGTTATTTCAATGCTCCCCTCAAATTCAGGGTTAAGTGTGGTGTTTCCTCTTGCAGGCAAACATGTTGCATACCATATCTCTGCTTTCGGTCTTGCAGTGGTAGTCGGAATGGTTGTTGTGGGAATAGTGGTAGTCGCCGTAGTTGCTGCAGTGGTGGTCGGTGCTGTGGTGGTGACAGTGGTTTGCGTTGTGGTTGTGGTTGTTTCTTCACCCGACTGGCTGGTCTGCTCACTGCAAGAACAAACCGACACAACAAACGCCATTGCCAAAATCACAGCTAATATCTTCTTCATAACCTCACTCCCTGTTTTTAATGACTTCTATAAAGATACAAATAATTTTGTGTGTCATTTTTAGCCTTGGCATATATGGCGTAAATACGACCATTTGCAAATAGCCATCTCTCGCCATCTTCCCCTGTTCCTTCATAAGTATGACACTCCTCAAAACCCCACTCTATATCTGAAATGTTAATATCGAATTTCTTGTAAGGTAGTGTATAGTAATAATCTGATTTTATCTCTATATAGCTTTCATCAATTTTCTGCTTGATACTCACAACATCCGTATTTTCTATATTTAGTTTTGCAGTTATAAAATCATCTTCTATCTTACAATTTACTATTTCACAGTTTTCGGGTATTGCAAAATAAAATTTATCCTCTATAAGTTTTTTTGCAGATACTGTTGTTGTAGGAACAGTAGTGGGCTCAGTTGTGGTAGTTGTAATAGTTGTCGCTGTGGTAGTCGGTGCTGTGGTGGTGACGGTAGTTTGCGTTGTGGTTGTCCCCTCATCCGACTGGCTGGTCTGCTCACTGCAAGAGCAAACTGACACAACAACCACCATAGCCAAAATCATAGCTAATATCTTCTTCATAACCTCACTCTCCCTTTATATCATCTTACCAGAAATCTGCCCTATATGCCCATTCATCGGGATATAAAACATTTCCAATCACATTCAAAAGCTCAGCGTCTTTTGTTGCCACAAACAAAATCCCGTAGCGCATATCACTTAAATGACTGATATAAACGGCTCCGTCGGTGTAGAAAATTCCCGAAACGCTGTACTTTTTCATAAACTCGGTTATCAGCAGGTCTTTATAATTATTCTCAACCTGTGACTCTGTAGATTTTTTTGCGGTAATTTCAAGTGTAAACCTATATTTTGTCCGACTGATCTTCACACTTTCATTATCTTTGTATTGCTCGGTTATATATTTTACCGCATCATCATAATCTTGTTTGCTTTTTCGGAAATTTTCCAGTATCTGTGTTCTATAGGCGTTGGCATCTCCGTCAAAGGGATACCAATATCCGTTTGCCAAATGCAAAATCAACGGCACACCGGGAGTGTTGGTCACAGTTGCTACAATAGGAGGACGAATTTGCGACATTCCGTTTTTATCGGTAACCGTCGGCACGTATTTAGGAGTTGTGGGCTTGGTACTGTTTATAACAGGCGCTTTCACTGTAGAAGACGGTGATGCAGTGCTCTTGCTTGTAGTCAAAACAGTGCTGACAGTAGGCTGCACAGTAGATTGCAGAGTGCCGCTTGCAGTGGTGCCGTTGTTAGGTGAAGGAGTAGTTTCGGGGGTAGCCAGTTTAAGTACGCCAAACCCAACAAGTGCCACAAACAAAAGGCAAGCAACCGACACTGCAGTTTTTCTGACAGTTCTCATCCGCTTTTGTTTTGCCGCCACATACTGATCTCTACGCTCTAAAACGTTGCCGGCGATCTCATCATAGCTCTTCATAAACAAACCCCTCCTTCTCCAGTTGTGATTTCAGCGACATCTTCGCCCTATAAGCAAGGTTTTCAATCTGATGCTTGCTCTTTTTCATAACAGCCGACGCCTGCGTGTTATCAAACCCCTCAAAGTATATCAGGTACAGCACCTGACGGTAATCGGGATTTAACCCTTGCATAGCTCTGTGAACAGTAATTTTGCGTTCCTCACGTATGTAAGCAACCTCCACGCTCTCCTGATCAACAAGAATTTTCTCATCAACAGATTGCATTAACGTTTTGGAATTTTTCCTTAGATAGTCTATTGCAACGTTTCTGCCGATAGCGTATAGCCAGGTCTTGAAAGAGGATTTTTCTGAAAATTTGGGCTTTCTCACCGCAAGCTTAACAAAGGTCTCCTCCATAAGATCCTCGGAAACGTGTATGTTGTTTATAAGGCTGTTTATGTAAAGCATCAAGCCGTCTTTATAATCACGGATTATCTCGACTATTCCACTGTCGTCACCGTCAAGAAAACGGCGGTAACTTAAAGCACCATTATCCATCACAAACTCCTTTCTCACAAAGGGTATAATTGTCCTTTCACCTATTAGACGAAAGAAATTAAGTTTCCTCTCACCTATTTTAACAAAAAATTCAAAAATTTGCAAAAAAATAAACAAAAAACCTCGTAAGCCACTGCTTACGAGGTTTTTCATATTCATTTAAGCACTTTAAAAACTGAATAAAGGGTGGGTGATGAATGTAAAACACACAACCAAATTGTAGGTCAAGCCCTCGACCTATTAGTACTGCCTAGCTGAACACGTCACCGTGCTTACACATGCAGCCTATCAACCCGGTAGTCTTCCGGGGGTCTTACTAGCTTATGCTATG
>JAFQWA010000033.1 GCA_017407705.1 Clostridia bacterium | reverse complement strand
TCGACTGACGGTGGCTCACCACCACATACTAAATTTGAAAACTCAAGATTTTTTGGTAAGAGTTCGAATTCATACGCAAAAATGCCGAAAATATCTTTTTTGTAGCCCATAGACAAAAATCTCCCCGAACGAAGTTCGGGGAGATTTTTACTTTAGTAAGGATTCGAACCTGCGTTGCGAATATCTGTCGGTTGCCACGACAAAGGAGTGGCGAGACAGATTAGCAATAACGCCGCCCACAAGGTGGGCATAGAATTGCGACGAAGTCGGCAATTCGAATCCTGCTACCCCAGCCAAAAATCTCCTCGGACGAAGTTCGGGGAGATTTTTACTTTAGTAAGGATTCGAACCTGCAAAACATTGAAATATTTGCAGGTTTGTGGTATAATAAATACAAACCATAACAACCAAGGAGAAATTGTATGTTTGATGTTGTGAAAGTTAAGAACGATTGCGTTAATTGGATACGTGATTTTTTTGAGAAAAACGGTAAAGGCTGCAATGCTGTTGTGGGCATTTCCGGTGGTAAGGATAGCTCAGTGGTTGCTGCACTTTGTGTTGAGGCGTTGGGAAATGACCGTGTTATCGGCGTTTTGATGCCCTGCGGTGAGCAGCAGGATATTGACTGTGCTTACGCTTTGGTGAACCACCTTAATATCAAGCATTACGTTGTTAATATAAAAGACGCAGTGGAGGGCATCAAGGCAAATCTGCCTAAGGACATTACCATTACCGAGCAGACAGTTAATAACATACCGCCCCGTGTTCGTATGACCACACTTTACGCTGTGTCCCAAAGCTGCAACGGTCGAGTGGCAAACACCTGCAATCTCTCTGAGGACTGGGTGGGCTATTCCACTCGTTACGGTGATTCTGTGGGTGATTTCAGCCCCTTATCAAAGCTGACTGTGGATGAAGTAAAGCAGATAGGCTACCTTTTGGGATTACCCAAGGAGCTGGTGGATAAAACCCCTATTGACGGTCTTTGCGGTAAGACAGATGAGGATAACTTAGGCTTTACTTATGCAGAGCTGGACAGATATATCCGCACAGGCGAGATAGAGGATAAAACCAAAAAGGAGCTTATTGATACCAAGCACAAAAACAATCTTTTCAAGCTTCAGCTTATGCCTATGTTTGATCCTGAAATTTAACACTTAAAAAGATAAACGCCCTGACAAACGTCAGGGCGTAATTTATTTATCTATTAAAAATACAGATCAATCTTGCAGGGTTTACCGTTACGAATATCGTAAACCTTATCACCGCAGAGCACATCACCTTCAATACGCTCACCATCAACCACCATATATTTAACGGTAGCATCGTTATAGGTGTTGCGTTTTTCGGGGTTGTGGAGAGTCACAGTGGAACGGCTGAGCAGCGCAAACGTGATCTCGCCGTTTTCATCAAACAACCAACCGGGGAGTATGGGTTTAATGTGCATACAAAGCTCACCCTTTTCGTTGCAGATGAAGGGCTTTTCGCCTAAGAACATCATTGCCCACATTGAGAGAACCTCAGTGGTAGAGCCGCTCAAACGAGACACAAATCCACGTCCGTGGAGAGATTCGTCGGGGTTGCAGCTGGTTACGATGTAGGATGAACATTCCAAGATAGAACGACCGTAAACTGCGGGATCCATAAAGGGATTGAACACGTTTTTTAGATCGGAGAAGAATTCATCATACAAGCCTGATTCCAGCATAGCAAGTAAGTACTTATACTCCATATGGGTAAACACAGCCTCGTTTTCAAACCAACCGGGAGTAAACACTCTGATTCGACCTGCTTCCATACTCATAGGCTCCAAAGACTCGCTTACTTTATACATCTTCAGCTTTTTATCAAATATATTGGAATTACGGATAGAATCGTAAATTCCTTTTGCCTTAGCGTGGTCCTTTGTAACACGCAAATATTTTGCAGGACCTTCAAGGAATGCAGGGATAAACATAGGCTCAAAGCGGTTTACCTTTACCTTAGGCATAGATGCATCGTAATGGCTGGGCACAGGGTTGCCGTTTTCATCGGTAACCACCTGATAATCCACTGCTGTATAAGCAAAGTAGGTGGGGCACAAGCCGTTGCAAAGCTCAACTGCTTTTTCAACACCGTCGTTTACCTTGCAGAGCATTTTCTCACACAAAGCACCAAAGTCTGAGAGAGTAACTGCTGCAAACTCACCGCTGAAGGTGTAACGTACATCCTCACGGTAGGCTTCACGGGCAGTTGATGTAACGTCCCAATACTCAAAGTCGGAAAGCTCTTTGTTTTGGAGGGCTTTAGCCAACTTTTCTGCAAACACGTACAACTCCTTGGGCACAGTCACAGTGCGGTCACCAAACTGCTCACAAACATCAATCATAAAGGTTATCAGTCGGGCAAGCTCCTGAGTTTCTGCAACAGATGAGCCAAACAGTCCGGGCAGACCGTTCATAGCATCGCACCAACCGGGTTTTCCTGCTTCCATTTCAATACCCATACCCATGGGATCAAGCAGTGCAAACTTGTTAACGATAAGGGATATAAGTTTTTCAGCCAGATCGGTTTCGTAGATCTTACCGTCGGCAGTTTTAGTCCAGTTAGTTTTACCGTCTTTATATCCAAAACGCAGTTTGCCTTCGTCTTTTACACGCATACCGTACTGACGGACCTTATCTCCGTTAAGCATATATTTTTCGCTGCGGGGCAGAACGAAATATCCGTGGTCAAAGTAGCGGTAGGTGCGGTTGTTAAACAGCATATCCTCCAAACGGTCGGGGAATACCTTCAAATAAGCCTCAATAAGGTCAAGGTTGTAATCCCAATGGTCTGACCAGAAACCGTCATCAGAAACTGCTTCTAAATTCTGCTGAGAAAGAGAAAGCAGGTCGGCAAGGAAATCATCGTCATTAACATTGAGCTTAACGTCACTGCGGTAAATACCGTTGATAATACCACCGGGGGTAAAGTTGCCCTTGCACAGCTCTTTTAAAGTATCTGCACCCTTTGTAGCACAGTTTTTAATAAGCTCGTTGAGCTTGTCCTGATTTTCAGGACGAACTGTAAAGGTAGAGCCGCAAACGTCTAAGGGATTATATCCGTCAGGACAAAGCAGTGAGAAGAAGTTTACAATGTTGAAATCGCCAACCTCGGGGTGGAACAGAGTGTCGTTGCGGCGGTTCTGACAAACATCACGGTAATGACCGTTGCCCTGAGAATAGAACTCACCTGCAGTGGCAAAGCTGTTGTAATCACGCTCGGGGTCGCCGTGTTTACGTGAGAACAGATGAATAACCGACTTAACTCCGTTTTTCTCAAATACAAAGGGATAACCGCCACGCAGGAAGTTATCAAGATAGCACTGACCAAAATAGCGGTCAAACAGGCTGTCACCGGTCTGTGTGGCAATATCGGCGGTAAGCTCATCTGTAAGAGCGTCTGCCTCGGCACGTTTACGGCTAAGATAGCCCTCTGCCATTATCTCTTTGGCTTTTTGGTTGATATACTCAGCACTGTCAGTGTAGCCGATAAGAGTGTGCAGTGCATACTTGCCGCCTGCTTTAAGGTTAGTCTTAACAGGGGACATAGCACAGCAGATCTTGTTAACAAAATACTGCTTCTGGTCCAGAACACTCTGCAATCCGCCGTCGATAAAGGTACGGGGCATCATAAGTGCAGTATCGTAAGAGAAAACGGTAAGGGGATCGTAAACAGTGGGTTTAATGCCGTTTTCATCAAATGAGAGATAGAAATATCCACCTTTGGTGAGTGTGACCTTACTGGTGTTTTCAGTAGATGCACGTGCGGCAAAAATGGGGATACCTGCCTCAATGTTCTGCACGTCCGACCAGGATCTGAGCAGGTTTGCCATAGTAGAAAAGTCGGTATAATCAATGCCGTAGGGGATAATACGTGACATACCGTCAATAGCTTCAAGCTGCATATCCTTGTCAGATATATTCTCGAAGGTTACCTCACGAACCAAAGCGCCGTAATCCTCGTGGGGCATAATGTAATAATCAACGGTGGTTTTAAGTCCGAAATTTTCATTTATTTCTTCAACGGTAAAGGAGTTCTGCTGAATTACCATATTACGCTGAACACCGCTTGTAGCGTAAGAAACAAAAGGCTCGAAATATGTACCGTTCACACGGACCAGTGTACGGAAGCCTTTAAGCGCTGTATTTTCATAAGAAATATTAGCGGGTTCAAACTCCATAATATTATGTTCTTTGCTGTGAATACCAAAACTTGTTATGCCCTGACCTCTGTTGGAATAAAATGTCCACAAGGGCACACCGTGAACACCTGCAAGACCCGGCAAAAAGCTGGTGAAAGGCGGCTTTTTATCGAAGTCTTTAACATAGAAACGTTTTCCTTCTAAGCGATACTGTTCCATAGTTTTCCTCCAAGTTTTTATTATGATTATATTTTACCCCAAACCCCCATAAATTGCAACTTATTTTACCTATAATTCCACAAAAAAATCGGCTTCCTTTAATGCAAGGAAGCCGATAGTTTAAAGCATTGATTTTATGATACTTTAATGGTTATTTTACCGTACATTGCAACGTCATCAGGCAGGTCCATCTGCTGAGTCAGCATAGGTTTCATTTTGACAACAACCTCGTCGCCGGATTTAAGTCCTTTAACAGAATAGGTGAGGGTATAAACGTTATCCTTTTGAAGCTTTACCGGGATGATGTTAGCGCCGTGAGAAACAGAGATGTAGTTAGATACGTCAGTTCTGGTGTCATTACCGGTTACTCTGCCGAACATCTCAACGTCATCGGGGAATTTAGACTCAGTGTAGATCTCTTTTAAAGTAACTGTAACGGTCTCGTTTTTAGAAACCTTCACTGTATCATCGGTAACCTCTTTACCGTTGATTTGAATCTTGTAGTCCCAGCACTTATCAGTGTGCAACGCAAGTTGATCTGAGCCGAATATACGCTGCAAAGCATCCACGGCGAACTCATCACCCACTATAACGGGATCGGCAGCCAACTTAGCTTTAACGTCGGTAAGCTGAGTCTGTGTGTGATTGATTCGGTATGCAGCAGAGCCGCAACGGTAGATCTGAACACCCAGTGTAATAACAAAGGCTAAGAACAGAGCAACAGTAATACTTATAATGATAGTATATTGTTTTTTGTGTTCATAATAATCGCTTCTGAAATTTTCAAAGAAGGTTTTAAGTTTCTTAAACATATTACTTAGCCTCCTTATTATAAACGATTTCAAGGGTACCTTGATTCATGTTCAGCTTAGTAGCAATTTCGTGATTAGCAAGAATAGTTATACTTTCGCCGACTTTCAATTCTTTAAAAACAATATCGGTTCGGTAACCGTCCGCAGTAGCTGAGGTGGAAATAGTGGGTTTGCTGTCGTTTACTGTTACAAACTTGAAATACTTACTTACATCATCAGTCAAAGCAAGCTTAACAACGTCATCGGGCAGGTAGTAAGCCAACTTACTGTCGATGGTATGATTTACCGTAACAGTCACAGTGCTATCGGCAGAATAGAAGAAATCTAACTTACTTACAGGCTGATTGTTAACAGACAGTGAGTATTTGCAAAAGCCTTTAGAAATGTTTGTAAGTTGGTCCTTGGTAAACTCACCGTTTAAGATGCCCGAAAGATGTTTCAGGTTCTGCTTATGCAAAATGTCCGACTTTTCGGAGTATTCAGCATAAACGCTCTTATAGTCTTCCATTAAATTGCCGTAAACTACATTAAATATAATAGCAACAGCCACGGTCAATCCTACCAACACGGCACAGACTGAAATAAAAAGTTTTCTGGTCCTGATAAAAAACAAGATATCCCTTGTATTATACTCAGACTCGCCAATATTCTTCATAAAAGCATCTCCAGTACAAATATATTACTAAAATTATACTTAGTTTTAAATTAAAAGTCAACATTATTAAATGCACAAATAGGGAAGGTGGGGGCGAAAACTCATCTTTTGTGCATAAATATCAAAAAAATAGTTTAAGTTTGTATATATTGCCTATATACATTTTAGGGGGTGTTTGGTATAATTATGAGGTACTATTATGCCTAATTTTAGGTAAATACATAAAAAAGGTGGTAATCACAGAATGAAAGTAGCATTCAAAAAGCGATTCAGTGCTGTTATTGCTGTAGTACTTGTTTTTACAGTATTATCAGTTTCACTGGCACTTACATCAATCGCTGAAGACACAACAACAGGCAGAACATACAGTAATGCTGTAGCGGATCTTAGTCCGATTTCTCAGGTTTCGGGCTTTAGTTTTCCTTATGGAAAAATTTATTCATCTACATCAAAAGATATGTATAGTCTTACTTACGATGCCGGAAATGTTGCACCAACTGATTTGAACAATAGTGCTTTGGTTGTTAAACCTACTAGTACTGTGAATACAGGTAATAATGCAGTTGCAGTGCCCGGAACAAAGGACGCTAATGTAAAAGTAGGTCACTTTTTGCAGGCTCCGTTTAGAAATTCCAGTGGTGCATCTTCCAGATGTAATAATATTCAATTTCTTGAGGATGGACAACTTAAATCTGATGGTTTTAGTGTATGGATTGCCAACCTTTCTGATTCTAGTATTCAAATGTCTTTCGGTTTTAGTGTTGGTGCTAATAATGCCGAATGGTTAGTTTACAGAACCACCAAAGAATATACTATTCCGGTAGGCGGCAGTTGGGTTGATCTTGCATGGAGTGATTTTGTTCTTACATTTATGGGTAATTATGGAGCTCCTGATACTGCATACGGTACCCCATTAAATACCACGGAAACACTTGGTTTCACAAATAACACAGTAAAAAACAACTGTAGCACTGCAGCAGGTCGTGTTCAAAGAATCAATATGCTTAGGTGTTATTATGATGTTCCTGAAGCAGAAAAACCGATTATGATTTTTGACGATGTAAGAATGTTCTATGATGGCGCTGCTGGTGGCGATTCTACAGAAGCTCCTACTCAGGCTCCTGAAACTGAAGCTCCCACAGAAGCTCCTACTCAGGCTCCTACAGAGGCTCCCACAGAAGCTCCTACTCAGGCTCCCACACAGGCTCCTGCAGGACAGAACATTCCTTATACATTTGATGACAGCACAACAGTTCCTGCAAATATTACTTCAATCAGAGGCCAGGCAACTTCTCTTACAGTAGAAGCTGATGCTGCAGGCGGAAATGAACTTAAGATTGTAACTCCTCATACCTCTACCGGTCTTGAAATTAAAAACATTTCAGCTCCGGAAGGTGTAGTTGGTTTCAAATTTGACGCAAGAACTGAGGGTGCTAACGCTCAGTTGAATGTTAGATTCTATACTCCTACTAACTTAAGCAAAAATGTTATTGCTACAACAAGTGAGCAAACTTTTGTGTTTAATTTTGAGGATGGACTTGCAGGTGCAGAAGATGTACAGTACATGTGGATTGTTGTTCAAAAAGCTGTAACTGTATACTTTGATAATTTCCAGTGGATTTACGCTAGTGAAGAACCCACTACAGAAGCTCCTACAGAAGCTCCTACAACACAGGCTCCTACTACCGAAGCTCCTACAGCTCCGGCTCCCACTTTGCCCAACGGCGATACACTGATATTGGATGCTGACAATAACATATTACCATCTTATTCAGATACAGGCTGGAACGCAAAAGGTTCTATTGTAACTAACTCAGAGTATGCTAACACTGATAACGGTGCCGTTTATCAGGTGCTTGCAACAAACGAGACACAGCCTCACTTCCTTAGAATTGAAGAGAGCTATTTCCGTTACAGCACAGGTATGAAGTTGTGGGTAAATGCTAACGTTAACGCTCAGGTTAAGTTCACATTCTGCTACAAAGCTGAGGGCGATACTTGGTTAAACACTTATGCTCACGAGACTCCTGTTGAGATCACAGCAGGTCAGGGCCAGTGGATCACCTATAACTGGGTTGAAGATATGCCTGAGTTTACAAACGAAGAAAAGATCGATACAACCCATATCAGAATTGAGTTCACAACTGAAACAGCTGTTAAGGATGAAACAAAGTATTTCGTTGACGATATTACAATGTTCTATCCCGAAACAATTTCTCCTTACAACGAAAAGGTTGTATTCACAGCAAAAGATAACGAGCTGATTGAAGTAACCGTTGAAAATAAAAATCCTGATAGAACTTATCATATTTGGGAACTCCATAGAATCGAAATGAATGCAGACGGCGAAGATGTAGTGAGATGGTGCTACAGAGGCGAAACTTATGCAGAGTTCTATCCCACTCCCATTGACGGTGCATATAAGGTAATGGTAGTTGTGGTTGACTCAACCGGTGCAACTGTTGATACCAAGTTTGGTGAAGCAATCTCCTTTACTGATATTGATGCCGGTAAAGCTCATATTACTTCAGTAAAATATAATGGTATTACAAAAGATAGCTTACATATCGATCTTGCTGATGATGAAGCTACAACAGTAAGACTTACTGTTGATACCATTAACGCAGATGCTGTTAAAGTAACAACAGCAGAAGGCGTTCTGACAGCTGATGCTAACGGTGAATTGATGCTTGACTTCAAGGGCTATGCACCCGGCAAACATACAATCACTATTACTGCATCAAACGATAACACAACCGATACACAAAAAGTAGATGTTTGGGTATATGGTTCAGACTTTGAGGCAGATCCTGTTATTGCAACAGGTGCTCAGAGCACAGGCGTAGATAATGTATTTACAATCACAGCATTGACAGATGCAACAGATTGTTGGTTCTCAGTAGGCTCACAGCGTGTAAGTGGTAACGTTGCAACTATAACCTACGAAGAAGGCAAATACGGTATCTATGATGTATATGGCTACTTGAAGAGCAGCCAGTCTACAAGCTACTATGATGACGTAATTTATGTACAGAACGTTTACAAACGTCCCGGTGTTGACTTCAAAGTAAATGTTGAGAGAAGCATTAGCGGTGACGATGCAGTATTTAATGTAGAGGAAACCCTCAGCATTAGCGCAAGTACTGTTGTAACCGGCGATTACGACGGCGAAATTATGTATCAGTTCTACAGAAACGATGCAAGAGGCTGGGTAGTAGTACAGGATTGGTCAACAAAGAGCACTTATGAGTGGACTGCACCTTATGCTGGTAACTATGTATATCAGGTACGAGTAAAGGGTGAAGGCGCTGGTTCTTACGAAGCATTTAGTGCATTTGCAATAGATGTAGTTGGTAACCAGAAAGCAGTTGGTACATTATCACTTGATACTGTTAACGCTACAGCAAGAAAACCTGTAACCTTAAAGGCAATCCTTACAGGTGGTGCTAAAAACGATAGAATGCAGTATCGTTTCAGAGTAACTGATAAGACAAACAATGTTCCTGAAGTTATCAAACCTTACAATGCTGATGCAACTTGCGTATGGGTACCCAGAAAACCTGGTACATTTGAGATTGCAGTTGAAGCAATCAACCAGAATAGCTTTGGTATGTATGATATTCAGTACATTGAGAATGTAACAGTTCAGTAAGCTGTAATAAAACAAATCAACTCCCCTTGGAGCGATCCAAGGGGAGTTTTTACGTTTAATTAGATTTCATATAAAAAACCCACCACTGTAGTGGTGGGTTTAACTTTGTATTAGAATTAGATCTCTACAACGCCTTCAAAGGACTTTTCAGCGTTACCGGTCATAAATACTCCGTTATCAGTGTATCTGATAGTGAGCTCACCGCCCATAAGCTTAACAACAATGTTTTCGTCTTTGTTGCAGTAACCGTTTTCAACAGCAGCCACAGCAGCAGCACAAGCACCTGTACCGCAAGACCAAGTCTCGCCGTTTCCACGCTCCCAAACTCTCATTTTAAGAGTGTTGCTGTCAATTACCTTAACAAACTCAGCGTTTACACGCTCAGGGAACAGCTTGTCAAACTCAAATGCAGGACCAACCTTTTCCATAACGA
The DNA here is from genome assembly GCA_017407705.1 of Clostridia bacterium. Lineage (GTDB taxonomy): Bacteria > Bacillota > Clostridia > Oscillospirales > Acutalibacteraceae > RGIG2202. Next base: position 12,964 of record JAFQWA010000033.1, on the reverse strand, counting down.
TGTTATCAATAATATCACAGAAAACAACGCAGTGAGCGTTACCAAAGGATACACATGAAATGTTATACTCTTCACCAGCTATGGTAACCTTGCGGTTTATAGCCTTATCACCGTCCAAATTAACGGGGATCTGCTTGGGATCAAGTACGGGCTTACCCATATCTACCTGAGCCAGGAGCACCTCACCGTTACGCTGATACAGCTTCAAGCTCTTAATACCGCTTAAGGTTTCGATAGTAAGATCGCTCTTGTCAACGATCTTGTTATCGTACAAATACTTACCAACACAACGGATAGCGTTACCTGACATCTTACCCTCAGTACCGTCCAAGTTGTAAATAAGCATCTTAGCGTCTGCCACATCAGAGGGGCAGATAAGCACAACACCGTCGCCGCCGATACCGTAATGACGGTCAGACAAGCGAACACTGAGTCCTGCGGGGTTATCTATTTTCTGATCAAGGCAGTTAAAATAGATGTAATCGTTGCCGCAAGCCTGCATTTTGCAGAAATTCAATTTCTGCTTCTCACTACGCAGGTTGTTGATATCAACCAGCTCAATACTTACCTCTGAATAGCGGCTCTTGATGCTGGATGCAATAGCGTTTGCAGTGTCGATAGATGTAAGGCAGGGGATGTTGTGTTCAACTGCCTTACGGCGGATAATAACGCTGTCACGGGTAGGAATTCTACCCTTAGATGAGGTGGAGATAACGTAGTTTACCTTGCCGCTCTCAATAAGTGAAAGTGTGTTATCATCAGCACATTCGTGAATCTTATTAACAGGAATAGTTTCAATGCCCGATTTAGTAAGAATATCAGCAGTGCCTTTAGTAGCGTAGATAGTAAAGCCTAAATCCTTAAAGCGTTTTGCAGTTTCTGCAATCTCAGGCTTATCGGAATTACGTACTGTAATAAACACGCCGCCCTGTTTATCAAGCTTATAGCCTGCAGCGGTAAGACCCTTGTAAAGTGCTTCTTCAAGAGTGTTAGCGATACCGAGAACCTCACCGGTAGATTTCATTTCGGGACCTAAGTGGTTATCAACGTCAATCAGCTTCTCAAAGGAGAACACGGGAACTTTTACAGCAACATAAGGAGATGTTTTGTAAATTCCGGTGCCAAAGCCCATATCTTTCAGTTTTTCGCCCATCATAGCACGGGTTGCCAGCTCTACCATAGGTACGCCTGTAACCTTTGAAATGTAGGGGATAGTACGTGATGAACGGGGGTTAACCTCGATAACGTACAGATCATCGTTATAAACAATGTACTGAATATTGATAAGACCGTAGGTGTTAAGAGATACAGCCAAACGTCTGGTGCAGTCGATAATCTTTTCGGTAATAACCTCGGTTACGTTCCAAGCAGGATATACTGCAATAGAGTCACCTGAGTGGATACCTGCACGTTCAATATGCTCCATAATACCGGGGATAAGGATTTCCTCACCGTCGCAAATAGCGTCAACCTCGATCTCAGTACCTTTAAGGTATTTATCAATAAGAATGGGGTTTTCGATATTCTGAGCAAGAATGATTGCCATATATTCTTTAATATCCTCGTCGTTAAAGGCGATGATCATATTCTGACCGCCCAAAACGTAGGAAGGACGCATCAAAACGGGATATTCAATGCGATTTGCAACCTCTAAAGCTTCTTCAGTAGTCATAACTGTAAAGCCCTGAGGACGTTTTATATGCAGTTTTTCAAGCAACTCGTCAAAACGCTCTCTGTCCTCAGCAGCGTCAATACTGTCAGCAGATGTACCGAGAATTCTTACGTTGTTCTGTACCAAAGTTTTGGTAAGCTTGATAGCAGTCTGGCCACCAAAGGCAACCACAACGCCGTAAGGCTTTTCGGTATTGATGATGTTCATAACATCTTCGGGGCATAAAGGCTCAAAGTAAAGTCTGTCAGCGGTGTCAAAGTCGGTTGAAACGGTTTCGGGGTTGTTATTTACGATAACTACCTCATAACCTGCCTTTTTCAGCGCCCAAACACACTGAACAGAAGCATAGTCAAACTCAATACCCTGACCGATTCTGATAGGACCTGAACCGAAAACAATAACCTTTTTCTTATCGGTTTTGTTATTTTCAATGTAGTCCAAAGCTTCGTTTTCAGTATCGTAGGTTGAGTAGAAGTAAGGAGTCTGAGCAGCGTACTCAGCAGCGCAGGTATCAACCATTTTATAAACAGCGTTAATATGATTTTTAACCTTCTGACCTGAGAACTCCTCGATTACCTTATCGGTATAGCCAAGCTTTTTAGCTCTTAAGTAAAGCTCATCGGTAAGCTCATTTTCAGCAAGCTCTTTTTCCATATCAACAAGATTTTGCAGTTTGTTTAAGAACCACATATCAATTTTAGTAATGTCATTGATATGCTGGAGTGAGGTACCACGCTTGATAGCTTCAAAGATAACGAATAAACGCTCATCGTCACAAATGCCGATTCTACGCTCAACCTCTTCGTCGCTGTATTTCTTTATCTTCTTGCTGTTAAGAGAGTCAAGAGAGATTTCAGCACCTCTTACAGCCTTCATAATAGCCTGCTCAAAGGATGTACCGATAGACATAACCTCACCGGTAGCCTTCATCTGTGTACCCAGCAAACGCTTTGCATAAACAAACTTGTCAAAGGGCCATTTAGGAAGTTTAACTACCATATAGTCGATAGTAGGCTCGAAGCAAGCATAGGTAGTGCCGGTAACGGCATTTTTAATTTCGTCAAGAGTGTATCCGATAGCGATCTTTGCAGCAACCTTAGCAATAGGATAACCTGTTGCTTTAGATGCAAGAGCAGAGGAACGTGATACACGGGGGTTAACCTCGATAACTGCATATTCAAAGCTATCGGGATTAAGTGCAAACTGACAGTTGCATCCGCCGTTTACTTTAAGCTCGGAAACTATATCCAAAGCGGCTGTACGCAGCATCTGATATTCAGTGGTAGAAAGAGTAACCGCAGGGGCAACAACCACGCTGTCACCGGTGTGGATACCAACGGGGTCAACGTTTTCCATTGAACAAATGGTGATAGCGTTTCCTGCAGAGTCACGCATAACCTCAAACTCGATCTCTTTCCAACCTGCGATACATTTCTCAACCAAAACCTGATTGATAGGTGAAAGACGAAGTCCGTTAGAGGTGATCTCACGCATCTCTTCTTCGTTGTTAACAATACCGCCACCGGTACCGCCCAAAGTAAATGCAGGGCGTATGATAAGGGGGTAACCCATTTCATCGGCAAATTTAAGACCGTCCTCTAAAGTATTAACAACCAAAGAGGGGATACAAGGCTGATTGATCTTCTCCATTGTATCCTTAAACATCTGTCTGTCCTCGGCTTTGTCAATGGTTTCGGGATCGGCGCCTAAAAGCTTAACACCGTATTTATCGAGGAAACCTTCCTTTGCAAGCTGCATTGAAAGGGTAAGACCGGTTTGACCGCCCAGTGTTGAAAGCAGACTGTCGGGTTTTTCTTTTTTAATAATTCTTTTGATAACTTCAAGAGTAAGAGGCTCAATGTAGATCTTATCAGCCATTGAGTTGTCAGTCATAATAGTAGCAGGGTTAGAGTTTACAAGCACAACCTCAAGACCGTCTTCCTTCAAAGCACGGCAAGCCTGAGTGCCTGCATAGTCAAACTCAGCAGCCTGACCGATAACGATAGGACCTGAGCCGATAACTAAAACTTTCTTAATATCCTTATTTAACGGCATTGACGTTTACCTCCTTGATAAGATCTGTAAATTTATCGAATAAGTAGCTGGTGTGAAGCTCACCCTTTGCAGCATCGGGATCAAACTGAACCGAGAATGCAGGGAACTTAGTGTAGCTTACGCCTTCGCAGGTATCGTCGTTAGCGTTGATAAAGCTGGGCTTTGCGTAAACCGGCAGGGTAGAGCTGAGCACTGCATAACCGTGATTCTGAGAGGTGATGTGCACACGTCTTGTGTCGGTGTTCACAGCAGGAATGTTTGCACCTCTGTGACCGTATTTCAGCTTAACAGTTTTAGCGCCCTGAGAGAGAGCTAAAAGCTGATGTCCTAAACCTACGCCGAAGGTAGGGATTTTATATTGCATAAGCTTTTTAAGCTCTGCGATAACGTCGGTATTTTCAGCAGGATCGCCGGGGCCGGTGGAGATGAATATTCCGTCAGGCTTTAATGCAACGATCTGCTCTGCAGTAGTAGTTGCAGGAACAACGGTTAAATTGCATCCACGACCGAGCAGCTGCTGTTTTGTGCTGTTTTTCAGGCCCATATCCATAACTACAACGTTATACTTGCCATCTTCAGCCTTGTACTCCACTGTCTTTTCGCAGGTTACGTTTTTAACTGCATCAACGATAGTGTAGTTTTTAATCTCATCAGCAACGTTTTCGGGAAGCTGACCGCTTACTATCATACCGTTCATAACGCCTGTCTCACGTATGATCTTAGTGAGCTGACGGGTATCAATATCATAAAGACCGATTATGCCGTTATCTTTTAAAAAAGTGTCAAGAACACCCTCACAGCGGAAGTTGGAGGGATTCTGACACCATTCTCTTACGATATAAGCTTTTGCATAAGTCTTTTCAGTTTCGAAATTTTCAGTAACAATACCATAGTTTCCGATAAGGGGAAATGTCTGAACAACGATCTGACCGAAATTGCTGGGATCGGTAAGTGTTTCCAAATAGCCAACCATAGAAGTTGAAAAAACAACTTCACCAATAGCTTGACCTTCGGCACCAAAACTTTTACCCTCAAAAACTGTTCCGTTTTCAAGTATTAAGTATGCTTTCTTACTCATGCTTTTTCCTCCAAAAATAGTTTAAGAATACTTTATTCGACCTCAGGCTTTGGTCATTCGTATAAATAAAAATTCACACGACTGTGGTTCGGTCATAAACAAAAGATAATAAAAATTTTCCTTCCAACTATTATAACACATTTTTTCCCATTTGAACAGAGAAATTTACAATTTTCTGTTTTAAACAAAAATATATTACAAGAAAGAAAATTTGTTGTTATATAAGTATGATGCAGGGAAGATCCCTGCATCATTTTTATGGATTAATCCATTACAATATACTCTTCACGGGCAGCGCCAACGGATACATATTTGATCTTGCATCCGACTGCTTTTTCAATATATTTTACATAGTCAACAGCTGCCTTGGGCAGATCCTCAACAGTTCTGCAACCGCTGATATCGCAGTTCCAACCGTCAACATATTCAATAACGGGCTTTGCTTTAACAAGGTCCTCACCATAGGGGAACTCATTAACGATCTTACCGTCAACCTCGTAAGCGGTGCAAACGGGGATTTTATCAAGATAAGAAAGAATATCCATCTTAGTAAGTGCCAAGAAATCAGCGCCCTGAACACGAACACCGTATTTAGAAGCAACAACGTCAAAGGGACCAACACGACGGGGTCTGCCGGTAGCTGCACCGTACTCACCGCCTGCTGCACGCAGAGCCTCTGCTTCTTCACCAAACATCTCAGCAGTGAAGGGACCTTCACCAACGCAGGTTGAGTAAGCCTTCATAATACCGATGGAGCAGTCAAGCTTTGTGCCGGGAATACCAGCACCGATAGGAGCATAGGCTGCAATAGTTGAAGAAGATGATGTGTAGGGATAAATACCGAAATCGATATCACGCAAAGCGCCAAGCTGAGCCTCAAACATAACGGTTTTACCGTTTTTAAGAGCCTCGTTAAGGTAAATGCCGGTGTCTGTAATATGGGGGATAAATCTCTCACCGAATTTCATCAGCCAATCATAAACCTCATCAGCAGTGATGGGTTTTGCATTGTAGCCGCCGCTGATAGTAAGGTTTTTCCACTCAACAATACCGTCAAGACGTTTTCTTAAGGTTTCTTTATCAAGAAGGTCGCCCATTCTGATAGCTTTCTTTAAATATTTATCTCCGTAAACAGGAGCAATACCGCGTCTTGTGGAACCGTATTTTGCATCGCCCAAACGCTCTTCCTCCAGGCAATCCTGCATAACGTGATAGGGCAGGCAGATAACAGCACGGTCACTGATCTTTAAGTTTTCGGGAGAAACCTTAACGCCTGCAGCTTCAAGTCTGCCGATCTCACCGGTAAGATGCTCAATGTCGATAACCATACCATTACCCATGATGTTAACAACATCAGGTCTTAAAATACCTGAGGGTAAAAGGTTCAAGATAAATTTACCAAGGTGGTTGATAACAGTGTGACCTGCGTTGTTTCCGCCCTGATATCTTGCAACGATATCATAGTCTTCTGACAAAAGGTCAACCATTCTACCTTTACCTTCGTCGCCCCAGTTAATTCCAACAATAGCAGTAATCATAATACTTACATTCCTTTCGGTTTTTTACAGATGTTTTCTGTACCGTAATCTATTTTAAATTAACTACGCTCTATAGTCAAGTATTTGCGGAGTTAATAGTTACTTAATCAGATATAAGTTTTGCTTATAACTGATTAGATGGCGGGAGGGGAAGAGGGATACGGGGCTCTGGGTGCTGTCCGCAACTTAGGCAGAACCAGTGTATGTTGAGCAAAGATGTATTGTAGGGGGCGGCGTGTACGACGCCCCGTTGGGGGTGTGGAAGTGGCGTGGGGGAAATAGAGGTAATTTATACTATAAAAAATCCTCTGCTCCAAGTGGAACAGAGGATAGATTTTATAACTGTGAAATGAATTTTTTAACGCTGTTGCAAATAATTTCGCAACCCTTTTTAAGCTGTTCTTCAGTGGTGGTAAGAGGGGGTAACAGCTTTAATACATTACCGTTTCTACCTGCAGTTTCAATAATAAGACCCTGCTCATAGCACAAAGCGGAAATGGATCTTGCCATACCGTCAATACCCCAATCGTTAAAGTCAATACCGATTATCATACCAAGACCACGAATCTGAGTACGCTCATCGTTATCGATCTCACTAAGCAAATCCATAATAAGCTTATGCTTTGACTTAACCTGATTTGCAATGTCAGCCTCAATGGAATATTCAACAGCCGCCTTAGCACCTACAAATCCGGGCTGATAGCCACGGAAGGTACCGTTGTGCTCACCGGGGGTGTAAATATCCAGCTCGGGCTTCATAAGCAGCAGTGACATGGGGAAACCGCCGCCGCTGATAGACTTAGACAATACCACCATATCGGGCACAATACCAGCACGTTCAAAGGAGAAAAAATCTCCTGTACGGTAGCAACCGATCTGAATATCGTCACAAATCATCAAAATACCGTGTTTATCGCAAAGCTCACGGAGCTGCTTCAACCACTCAGCAGGAGCAACGTTTATACCGCCCTCTGCCTGAACAGTTTCCAATATCATAGCAGCAGGCTTGTCCACACCTGAATGATCGTCAGTCAACAAAGTTTCGATATATTTAATAGTGTCAAAGCCTTCATACTGACGGGAAGGATAGGGAAGATAAGTAGTGTTGCAAAGGGCAACACCTGCACTGCCACGGATAGCATCGTTACTGGTAACAGACATACTGCCCTGAGTCATACCGTGGAATCCGCCTGAAAAAGCAAAAACGTGGCTACGACCTGTGTTTTTTCTGGCAAGCTTCAATGCAGCTTCAACAGCATTGGTACCTGTAGGACCGCAGAACATAATCTTATAATCAAGATTTTTGGGTTTTAAGATCTTTTCCCGAAAGGTTTTAATAAACTCAGCCTTTGCAGAGGTGTGCATATCAAGAGCGTGGATAATACCGCCACTTTGCAGATATTCAATAACAGGACCCACCACAGCATCGTTGGAATGACCGTAGTTAAGAGCACCTGCACCGGCAAAAAAGTCTAAAAACTCCTTACCGTCTTCACTGGTAATTACCGAGCCTTTAGCCGATTTATATGTATCAGTGAACTTTCTGCAATATGAACGCACATTTGACTCATACTGATCAAAAATATTCATTTAAAAACCCCCTAAGACATTTTCCAATATACCATTATAATTCTAAAATTCTTTTAAGTCAATACAGTAAAACATCTGATTTTTTAATTATGAGGTATTTTTTTCAAAACAGTGTGTTTATCTTGACATAAATATATAAAAATTGTATAATAATTTTAACTATTCCTATTGTGAAAAGAGGACGAAAAAGTTGAAAACTGTCGATTTGATAGTGCCTTGCTATAACGAGAGCGAAATGATCGATCTTTTCTATGAAAGAACTACTGAAGTTGTTTCTAAAATAGCAGGTTATAAGTTTAATTTTATATTTATTGACGATGGCAGTGCTGATGATACCTTGGCTAAAATTATAAATTTAGCTGAAAATCATTCTGACGTTAAATATATTTCCTTCTCCCGAAATTTCGGCAAAGAAGCAGGTATGTATGCAGGACTTAAAGCCTCTACCGGTGATCGTGTTGCCGTTATTGACGCAGATTTGCAGCATCCACCCGAGCTTATTGAAACTATGCTTAAAGCCATTGATGAGGAAGGGTATGACAGCTGCTCTGCAAGGCGTGTCAGCCGTGAGGGTGAGCCTAAGCTCAGAAGCGCTTTATCCCGTTTGTTTTACAAGATAATCAATAAAATGAGCGACGTGGAGATCGTTGACGGCGCTGTGGATTTCAGAATGATGTCCAGAGAAATGGTAGATGCAGTTATAAGTCTGCCTGAGGTACAGCGTTTTTCAAAGGGTATTTTCTGCTGGGTCGGATTTAAGACTAAGTGGATCGAGTTCAAAAACGTTGCCCGTGTGGCAGGGCAGACCAGCTGGTCGATGTGGGGTCTGTTCAAATACGCTATTGAGGGTATTACCGCATTCAGCACATTCCCCTTGAGAATAGCATCTATTATGGGCGTTCTGATCTCGTCAGCATCCTTTATTTACCTTATGTTCGTGCTTATTAAAACTCTTGCTTTTGGTGACCCCGTTCAGGGTTACGCTTCAACTATCGTAATCTTACTGTTTATCGGCGGTATTACTATTTTGGCACTAGGCATAATAGGTGAGTACCTTGCAAAAATGTATATTGAAACCAAGCGCAGACCTGTCTTTATCACCAGAAAGACCAATATAAAGGATGAAAAAAATGAAAAATAACCGTGGCTTCTGGAATTGGATGATGGATCTGTCCGTTATAAAATGGTTTGTTAATCTGCCTGTGTGTCAGAAGATAGGAAACACATCGTTAGGCAAAAAGCTGTTTAATTACGAAACCGTTACCTACATATTTTTTGGTGCGTTGACAACTGTAATAAATATCGCAGTTTTTTGGTTGTTCGATATTTTGCTGTCGGGTCGTTTTTATATGACCTTAGCGGGAAAAACTAACGATATAGGCTATTTAATAGCAAACTTTATAGCTTGGGTAGTGGCAATGCTGTTTGCCTTTATTACCAACAAACTGATTGTGTTCAAAAGCAGTGATATGTCAAAGGGTAAGCTGTTTAAGGAATTTATGCTTTTCACCCTTGCCCGTGTGACGTCGCTTTTGTTTGAGATGATATGGATGGTAGTTGCCGTATCTGTAATGGGTATGAACTCAGTTATCGCAAAGGTAATTGCCAATATCATTGTTGTGATAATCAATTATATTTTCAGTAAACTGATAATTTTCAAAAAGAAATAAGGAGTGCAAGTAATGTCGTCTTTGGTACAGAATATCAAAAACTTTTTCAACACACCCTCAGAAAACACACCTGAGACTCCGTTGAAAAAGGAAGGTTTTTTCTATAAAAACCGTTATGTATTTTTATCGTTTATAATTCCGTTTTTGCTGATGCTTTACGCATTTTACAGATCGGATTTCTTCCCATTTGGTAATAACCAGATTATGGTTATTGATATGTGGCATCAGTATTTCCCGTTTTTCAACGATATGCACGACAAGCTGCAAAACGGCGGTAGTATGCTTTATACCTGGAACGGCGGTTTAGGTACTAACTTTATTGCCCTTATCTCGTATTACGCTGCCAGCCCTCTTTATTTGCTGTCTGTATTTTGCCCTGCTGAGTATCTGACAGAGGCAATGGCTGTGGTGGTTATGCTTAAAATAGCCTTTGCAGGAGCATTTATGTGCATCTATTTACGTGGTATGCACGGCAGATGTGACATCGGCACCGCAACCTTCTCTATTTTATACGCACTTTCCGCTTATGCAATGGGCTACTATTGGTGCTTGATGTGGTTGGACGTATTTGCACTCTTACCCCTTTGCATTCTGGGACTTAACAAGCTTATTGACGAAGGTAAGTTCCGTATGTACACCATTTCCTTGGCTTTCATTATGATTACCAACTACTACATCGGCGTTATGATGTGTATTTTCATAATGATCTACTATCCCATACTGTATTTCTCACGTGTTAAGGCAAAAGGTGCGAAATACTGTGCGATCACCACCACAAAGGCGGTGCTGTTCTCAGCTATCGGCGTGGCAATGGCTGCGTTTATCCTGTTGCCCACCTACCTGAGTATGCAGAACACTTATTATATAGACGGTAAGATGCCTGAAAGCTCTAATTTCTACAACCCCATTTTAGACGTGTTCAGCAACCTTTTACCTAACGTTGCACTTACCGTTCGTGGCGGTTTGCCTAATATTTATTGCGGACTTTTGTCGGCTATGTTGGCAGTTTTGTTCTTAATGTGCAAATCTGTACCCGCAAAACAGAAGGTGCTTAACTGCATCATACTGGGCTTCTTGGTGCTGAGCTTTAACTGGAACAAGCTTGACTTTATCTGGCACGGCTTCCATTTCCCCAATGAGTTGCCTTACAGATACTCCTTCGTTTTCTCATTCATACTCATAACAATGGCTTATCAGGCGTTCTTGAAGCTGAATGAGATTACACCTAAGCAGATAGGCGTTGTTACTGCTTGTGGATTTATCTATATTTTATTTGCAGAAAAGCTTTACTCCGATAAGTTTGACTATAAAGTAATTTATATCAGCTTACTGTTCTTGGCTTTGTATGCTATTGCATTTGCTATTTACAAAACAGGTAAGTTTAAGGAAAGTCTTATCGGTATGCTGTTGTTTTTGATCGTTTTCGGTGAAATGACAAACTATACCGTTACCTCTGTTCAGGCAGTAGGCCATTCCGACAGACCCGGATATTTCCTGCACCGTGATGACTTAGAGGACCTTATTGCAAAGGTTGAAAAAGAGGATGAAAGCTTCTACAGAATGGAGCTTGCTAATCCTTGGACTACCAACTCTCCTGCACTTTACACTTATAAGGGTGTATCTCAGTTCTCCTCTGAGATCAACTGCAACGTAACTGCAATGATGAAAAATTTAGGACTTGCAGCTGATCCCGGCAGCAACCGTTTCGGATACTTTATGTCCACTCCCGTTTTGAACGCTATGCTGAATATCAAGTACGTTATGGGTAAAAATCAGACTGTAAATGATTACGCCTTAGACTTGTTATACGAACAAAACGGCAGCACTATTTACCGTAATAAGTATGATCTGTCTATTGCTTATATGGTAAAGAACAACACTAAAAACTGGGCGTATGAAAACTCTAATCCCTTTGAATCTCAAATTCAGTTTATAAAATCCGCCACAGGAATTACTTCTCCTGTAATGAACGCACTGGGCGATCCCGTTATAACCGGTTCAAACGTTATCTGCGGTTCATATTACGACGGTAAAGCAAGCTGTTCTCCTGAGAATTTCAGTGGTAGCTCAAGCATTACTTTGGAGTTTACATCTCCCATCACACAGCCTATTTACGCTTTTGTTGAGTCTCACGGCGCTGATTCTATCGTTGCAAGAACCACCGGCGGTACATCTGTTACCTTCGAAAACAACCGTGGCTCTATTATGGGTCTGGGTACTGTTAGAGCAGGTGAGAAGGTTTACGTTGACGTTTACTTCCCTGAAGGTAAGGCTAATATGGTAACCAGCTATGTTTACGGCGTTGATACCACTGTTTGGGATAGAGCATACGCTGTTTTGAATGATGAAGCGTTGGAAGTCACAAAACACAGCGACACTATGATCGAGGGTAACATCACCGTAAAGCAAGACGGTTTGCTTATGACATCTATACCTTATGAAAAGGGCTGGAGTGTTTATGTTGACGGTAAGAAGGCTGAGGTTATCCCGTTGGGCGATGCTTTTGTAACCTTAGACCTTAAGACAGGTACACACAAAATCACCTTCAAATATGCTCCTGCAGGATTCTATGCAGGTGTGGCTATTTCTGTAGGTAGCTTAGCGCTTATGATTGCACTTTGGTATGTTCTTAAAAAATATGATCAGAAGATTGCACAGCTGGTAGCTATTGAAAAGGAAATGTCTGCTGAGGATATTGAGGATATAGTAGAGCAGGTAGAATCTACTGAAGGTTTTATTATTGAGGAACAGCCGTTGGAGGAGACAGAGGAAAGTATAAATGGATTTGAAACTATAGAACCGCCCGTTGAACAGGTGGAGACTGTTTCAGAACCCGTTGAGGAGAATGCCTCAGAGTCTGACGGAGATATAATCATCTGATTTTAAATTGCGGTACAGAGCCTTTCTGTACCGCAACAATTTTAAAAAAGGAGAAGTTTTCGTGAATAGAATTGATATTGTCACACTTAATAAAGATGCCGCAAAATATGAGGATAAAGAAATTGTAGTTGCAGGTTGGGTGAGAAATCTGCGTTGCTCAAAGGCAGTGGGATTTATCGAGCTTAACGACGGTAGTGGATTCAAACCCGTTCAGGTGGTTTTTGAAGAGGCAGGTATTGATAATTTTAAAGAGATTTCCGCTCTTAATATTGGTGCATCCTTGCAGGTTAAGGGCAAGGTGGTAATGACTCCCACTATGCGCCAGCCCTTTGAAATTCACGCTGTGGCTATTGAGGTGCAGGGTGAGTCAACTCCCGACTATCCCTTACAGAACAAACGTCATTCTATGGAATTTTTACGTACAGTAGCCCACCTTCGTCCCAGAACAAATATGTTCAGCGCAGTGTTCCGTGTGCGTTCT
>JAFQWA010000032.1 GCA_017407705.1 Clostridia bacterium | reverse complement strand
TACTTATGAAATTGATCTATCATAGTTAATGCCCTTTCTGCTATTGTTTATATAACTATTTATCGCCAGTTTCGCCTTTGTATTACGAAAGGCTTCGGTCAAAGTTCATGCCCCTAAAGTTGCACTCAACAAAGGCTCTCCCTTTGGGAGAGCTCCCGCAGTAGCGGGTGAGAGGGCGTTTTACTCCATCATCTTACCCTCTCCGTCGGCTTCGCCGCCACCTCTCCCAAAGGGCGAGGCTTTTCATCGATCCCATCATAACACAAACCGTCTGTTAATGCAACCAAAAAGCACCTTCCTAAGGAAGGTGCTTTTTTATTATTTATAATAGAAATACTTGTAAAAGGTGGGGTAAGCGTTTAAAAACTGCTGCAGATTAGTTCGAGTTTTTGTTCCCGGATCATTTATAGTAAATCTTGACGCAGTAAGGCTATCACCACCGGTAAAGCCTGTAACCACCACCCAGTGCTGTCTGCCTGATGAGGTCTTAGCGCCTATCAGCACCGGCTTGCCTTTTTTCAGCTGATTGTAAATTCCCGAAAGATACCCCGAGCTGCCGGTTACCGCCGTCATATTAGAAGGCCAGTAAACGTTGCCTGAGGAAGAATAGCTGAGCTTTTTAGACATAGCATCGGGGTACACGGTTTTGCCTGTGTGGTAGCTTTCCATCATAGCAATACCTGTGGTAACGCAGCCAATCTGTCCGATGGTCTTGCCCGAACTGCCTATCTTCACGTTAGCCCAGCGGCTGTCGTTTTGGCTGTAGTAGGGCACTTTTAAGGACACCGCAGAATAGGTAGTGCTGCCTGAGGTGGCAGTTGAAAGGTACTGACTGCTTACATAACCGATTTTGGTGCCGTGGTAAAGTATGCGACTCCAACCCTTTGATGCAGCAAGTACCAAAACCACTTCGCCTTTTAACAGGCTACCCACCTTGGAATAAGACGTGCCACCGCCGCTTCTTACGTTAAGACTGCCTGAAGATATTTTCACAGTAGCGGCAGTGCTTGATGCAGTTTTTATATAGTCGGCGTGGCAGTAGCCGTAGCGACCCTTGGAGTACTCCACATACCACCAGTCCCCTGATTTAGACATAAGTGTAATATGGCTGCTCTTAGTCAGTGAGGTTAACACCGCACCGCTTGTGGATGCCTTGCTTCTTACGTTAAGTCTACCGCTGGTAACCGACACAACACCTGCTTTAGATGAGGTGGTTGCAGCGCTTACTGTTTGCGGTAATACCAAAATTCCCATTATAACAACGGTTGATAGAATGAATGATAATATTTTTTTCAATAATTTCACCTCGTGTTTAGTTAATGCATATATGCCTTAACTATTTTAACACGACCGCTGCCTATTGAGAATACTCCAAATGTTGTAAACAAAAAACTCACAGCCTATCACTGTGAGTCTTGTTCTATATCTTCACCGTCACCGAAATCGAAAAACTCATCGCCAACGGTTATAAGCATACCTGTCTGATGAATATTCACCCTGCCGTAACACTCCGCAGGCACCTGATACTCCACTGTTTTACCGTAGTCAGTTAAAAAGGTGACAAAATACACTATCTTATGCTCAGGAAAACGGTAGCTGCGACCGTGAAGCATATCGGTGCGTTTGTCCAGCACTCTGGCGTTTACAGCCTGATGGGGAATTTCTTCAAAAGGCTGTTCCCACTCTTTTTGAATTCGTCTGTTGTTTCTGATGTTATCCACCGTCGTCTTTATAATAACTATAATAAATATCAACGTAAATACTGCAAACATCAGTATTGGAGCTAAATCTTCCAGCATACTCTCCACCTCCGCAAATTAAGTATAACATATATTCCAACCCATTTGCAACTACCGTAAAATTTACTGTTAAGACACATTTTTTACTTTTTATTTCTTGAAGAAAAGGGCTGTTTAAGGTATAATATAATAAAGAATATCGGTGAGGTTTTGACTATGAAAACTCTATCAGATTACAAAAAGCAAAAGGACTTTCTGGTTTGCGTTGACAGTGACGGTTGTGCCATGGACACAATGAACATTAAACACTTTAATTGCTTTGGTCCGTGTATGGTGGCAGAGTGGAATCTTGACAGTTGGCGTGATGAAATACTTTATCGTTGGAACCAAATAAATCTATATACCATTACCCGTGGAATAAACCGTTTTAAAGGCTTGGCAATGGCCTTATCTGAAATCGATAAGAAATACTGTCCTATTGACGGGGTGGACAAGCTTATTGACTGGACTGAGAACAGCAACGAGCTTTCTAACGATGCTTTAAAACGTAAAATTGCAGAGGAGCCCCACTGTGTTTGCCTTAAAAAGGCTCTGGCTTGGAGTGTGGCGGTAAACGAGTCTATAAACCTGCTGCCTCAGGAGCAGAAGCTTCCCTTTGAAAACGCCAAAGAGGCGTTGGAATTTGCCCATAAAAGGGCGGACGTTGCCATTATTTCCAGTGCGAACCTTGATGCTGTTTTGGAGGAATGGGAACAACACGGTTTGCTTAAGCAGGTGGATATTGTCCTTGCACAAAATTCCGGAAGTAAAGCATTCTGCATCGGTGAGCTTATCAAAAAGGGATATGATATGAAAAACGTTGTTATGTGCGGTGATGCACCCGGTGATTTGCAAGCCGCCGAGAAAAACGGAGTTTATTTCTACCCCATACTTGTTAACCTTGAAAAAGAAAGTTGGCAGGAGTTTATTGATGTTGCATTTGATAAACTGTTAGACAATGATTTCGGCAATCAATATCAGCAAAAGAAAATTAAGGATTTTTACGAAAATCTTAATGTAAAATAATATAAAAAGGAGTTTTTAGTATGATCGACCTTAAAGCAAAGCCCTATTATTTATCTGATGAAGACATAAACTGGGTAAATACCACTATTGCTCAAATGACCGATGAAGAAAAAGTGGGTCAGCTGTTCTTTCAGCTTACTGCAGGTATGGATCAGGAGTATCTGAAGGAACTGGTAGAAAAGTATCATCTTGGCGGTTGCCGTTACAACAATATGCCCGGCAATTATGTGCAGATGCAGAACTCTATGCTTCAGAACTTCTCAAAAATTCCTCTTTTTATTGCTTGTAATACCGAAGCCGGCGGCAACGGTGCCTGTTCTGACGGTACTTACATCGGCAGCGGAATAAAGATCGGTGCCACCAAAAACAAGGACTATGCAACTATGCTTGGCAAATACTCCAATCAGGAAGCAGCAGCTTTGGGTTGTAATATGGCGTTTGCCCCCGTTTGCGATATTCATTATAACTGGGAAAACACCGAAGTGGTGGCACGTGCTTTCGGCAACGACCCTGAAAACGTAGCTCAGATGAGTAAGGCTTACCTTGAAGGTGCCCACACTATCTCAGGCTTTGCCTGTGCTGCAAAACACTTCCCCGGTAACGGTCAGGACTTCCGTGATGCTCATATATCCAACAACATCAACACCTTCAACGAGCAGGAGTGGATGGATACCTACGGTCTGGTTTACAAAACCCTGATAGATGCCGATCTTGACGCAATTATGGGCGGTCATATAATGATGCCCCGTTATATGCGTGAAATAAACCCTGAAATTACCGACGACCAAATGCTACCGGCAACACTTTGTCCTGAGATTATGACAGGTCTGCTTCGTGATAAGCTTGGCTTTAACGGTATGGTAGTTACCGATGCAAGTCACATGGTGGCAATGACCAACCGTATGACCAGAAAAGAAATGCTACCCCAGAGCATTAATGCAGGCTGTGATATGTTCCTTTTCTTCAACGATCCCGATGAAGACTATTCCACTATGCTTGAGGCTTACAAGAGCGGTGTTATCAGTGAGGAACGTATGACCGAGGCGCTTAGCCGTATTTTAGGACTCAAAGCCCGTATGGGACTGCATAAAAAGTCAAAGCAGGAGCTTGTGCCCTCCACACCTGCCGCCGAAAACTTGGGCAAAGCAGAATATCTGCAGGCAGAAAAGGACATCAGCCGTGACTGTATAACTCTTGTAAAATATAAGGATAAGGACGTTCTGCCTCTTAATCCCAATAAGTATAAACGAATTATGATCGTTTACGTTAAAGGCGCTGCCGGTGCTATGGATGCACTGGTGCAAATGGCAATGGGCGGTCAGGCAAATAAGAAAAATCCTGCAGAGGAGCTGCGTGACAGACTGATTCAGCAGGGCTTTGATGCTTTTATTTACGAGAGTCCCATTGAAAAAATGAAAAAGCAGATCGCCGCAGGTGAAAAGCCCAGTCTTAATCTGTATTTTGCAGGTAAAAACGCTATTGCAGATTTTGTTTCGGAGCAGGATCTTGTTATCACCCTCTGCGACGTTGCCAACGGCAGACCCAGTTTCGGACTTTCTAAAGGCGGCGGTGAAATTCCTTGGTATGTATTTGAGCTGCCTGTAGTAGCTATCAGTGTGAACGCTCCTACAATGCTTGCTGATATTCCTCAGGTACGCACTTATATAAACGCCTACGATTCCAAACCCTCTACTCTTGACGCTTTGGTAGAAAACCTTATCAGCGGACCCGAAAGCTTTAAAGGAACTGATCCTATTGACAGCTTCTGCGGTCTGTGGGATGCTAAAATATAATAATACTATAAAAAAAGACGGCTGTGGGAGACACTTCATAAAGAAGTGTCTCCCACAGCTTTTAATTTTATAAAACAAATGACACTTTGCACAAATTATGCGAAAGTGTCATAGTGGGTTACGTATTTTGAGAAAGATAAATACCAGCCGAAAAAACAACCGTTTTATTTTCCGGCTCGTTACGTGAAGTTTTTGCTT
>JAFQWA010000031.1 GCA_017407705.1 Clostridia bacterium | reverse complement strand
GGGGATTTTTAAGGGCGAGCCCTTAAACCATTCGGGAAAGGGTTTGCAAAGGGAAAACCCAGTTTGGAAGGGTTTTCCCTTGCTGCGTCTTTTCCCCCTTTTCTTCGCATAAAGAAAAGGGGTGCCAAAGCGGCATGAGCGAAAAAATGTTTCCAAATAAAACACGATTGTTATATAAAAAAATCACCCTGAAAACTCAGGGTGATAATTTTTAATATTTTTCAACTATCTCATTTTTGTTTTTGTAAATGCTGTTTTCCTTAACGTATCCTCTAACTGATGACAGCGGATATACGTTGGAATTTCTACCGATTATAGTACCGGGGTTTAAAACGCTGCCGCAACCGACCTCAACGTTATCACCGATAATAGCACCGAATTTCTTTCTGCCGGTAGCAATCTCTTTACCCTCAACCTTTACAACCACGTTAGTCTTATCCGACTTAACGTTAGATGTGATAGAACCTGCACCCATATGGGATTTGTAACCCAAAACAGAGTCACCCACATAGTTGTAATGAGGAACCTGAACACTATCAAAAATAACAACGTTTTTAAGCTCGGTGGAGTTACCTACAACACTACCCTTACCCACAATAGCATTACCTCTGATAAAGGCACAGTGACGAATTTCAGCACCCTCGTCAATAATGCAAGGACCTGTAATAGATGCAGTGGGTGCAACTGTTGCAGTCTTGTGGATATACACCTTCTCAGCAGGGCAGTAAAAATCGTTTTTATCAAGAGTTTTCTGTAACTCTAAAATAAAGTCACCGATTTCGGGTAAAACTTCATAAGGATACTCTTTATTGTTAAAAAGCTCTTTAGCGATAGTTTTATCAAGATCCAAAAGATTGTTAATTTTAATGATGTCCATAGAAAAATCTCCTTGATTTATTAAATTTATTTAATTTTATATCATTTTTTAAAAAAGTTCAATATTTTTTTGTGAATTTCCCTTTTACAAATGAGAAAAATGTAGTATAATATAGAAAAATGACATTACAAAGGAGCGTACTGACAAATGGCGAACAAAATCAGATTAAATATCGGCGGTATGGATATTTATGTTTCAACTGATGATGAAGAAATATATATGCAAGGTCTGGGCAACGAGCTTAACCAGCATATGCAGGATATGATGCACAAAAACTCATTTTTATCCACCACCATGGCGGCAGTTATTACCGCTCTTGAATACTGTGATAACGCTAAAAAGTCCAAAGCTCAGGTTGAAACCTTAAACGCACAGATTGCACGTTTGACCGAAGAAGTAGCAGGTGCTCGTATGGAGTCAGACGAAGCTCGTCGTGAGATTGAGCGTCTTAACAAAGAAAACCAGACTTTACGTGGAAGGCTGAGCCGTCAATGATAGAAATTTTGGCTCCTGCCGGTTCTTTTGAATCTATGCAGGCCGCAGTGCGTTCAGGTGCTGATGCGGTTTATTTCGGCGCCTCATCTTTTAACGCACGCAGAAACGCAAAAAACTTTTCAAGCAGCGATATTTCAACCGCTGTTTCATATTGTCACACAAGGGGTGTTCACGCTTACTTAACGCTGAACACCCTTATTTCTGATGCAGAGATAAACGATGCTCTTACCCTTGTTAAAACCACTTGTGATGCAGGTATTGACGGTGTTATCATTCAGGATATGGGCCTTGCATCTTTGATAAAAAAAGCCGCTCCTACCCTGCCGCTTCACGCTTCCACCCAAATGTCAGTCCACACTCCTGAGGCTGTTAAGCTTTTACACTCTTTTGGATTTAAACGTGTGGTTTTAGCCAGAGAAAACAGTAAAGATGAAATAAAAGAAATCGCCAAAGTGGCAAACAAACTGGGTATTGAGCTTGAGGTGTTTGTGCAGGGCGCTTTGTGTATGTCAGTATCGGGACAGTGTCTGCTTAGTGCGGTACTGGGCTCCCGCAGTGGTAACCGTGGACTTTGTGCAGGTCCTTGCCGTATGCCCTTTAAGGTGAAAAACGGCAACGGCTACGATTTAAGTCTGAAAGACCTTTGTTTGTATCCTTATTTAAAAGAATTGGAAGAAATGGGTATTGCCTCACTTAAAATCGAAGGTAGAATGAAACGTCCCGAATACGTGGCAATGGCCACCGATGCCGCTTATACTGCATTATACTCACCTGAAAACACTGATAATAAAATAGATACACTGAAAAACGTTTTCTCCCGTTCAGGATTTACCCAAGGATATTACAATAATCAGGTTGATAGCAGTATGTTTGGTACCAGAAGTGATGACGATATTACCGCTACTAAGCAGGTTATAAACTCCATTCACGAGCTTTATAGACGTGAAAGGCAAACTATTGCCCTTAGCTTTGATGTTAAAATTAAAAAGGATACGGCTGTAAGCCTTACTGTTTCTGACGGGGAAAACGCAGTTACTGTTATGGGTGATATTCCCGAAACAGCGCAGACCCGTTCTGTTGATGCTGACTTTGTTAAGGATAAGCTTTGCAAATGCGGCGGTACTCCCTATTATACCGATAAATTTATCGCTGATGTTGATGATGGGCTTAGCATTCCTGCCTCTGCTTTATCCAAACTCAGAAACGATGCACTGGATAAATTGACTCAGCTTCGTTCAAGTGTAAAACCCATTGAGTTTGTACCCGTTTCACGTCCGTTACCTGAAAAGCAGATGAATAAGTCTTACAAAATAGTTGTGTCGTTACATTCTATCAGTCAGCTACCCCGTAGCCTTGATAAGATAGATATGCTGATTTTACCCCTTTCAACTGATGTTGATAAAGTGAAAGGTTTGGTTGAAAAAGGCATTAAAATTGCCGTTAAAACCCCACCTGCCATGTTTTCAAGAGAAAAGCAGGTAGCTGATAGGCTGAGTGCCTTTAAAGCGGTGGGTGTAGAGTTTGCTGTGGCAGAAAATATCGGCGCTGTAAACCTTATTAAGCAGGCAGATATGAAGATAGTAGGCGGTATGCGTCTTAACTGCTTTAACTCCTATTCCACTTTAGCATTGCCCTTGGATATGGCGGTGCTTTCCCCGGAGCTTGATGAAAATCAGCTATCCGACCTACGCAGTAACATCCCCTGCGGTATTTTTGCTTATGGCAAGTTACCTTTAATGCTGCTGAGAAACTGTCCTATCCGCTCTAACGTGGGTTGTGCAGACTGTACCGGCAAAATAACCGACAGAATGAATACTCAGTTCCCCATTATGTGTGAAGACGGTGCTACTGTTTTATACAACGACCGTGTTGTGTATTTAGCAGACCGTCTGCATCTATTAAACAAGCTGGTTTTCGCTCTGCTCAGCTTTACTTCTGAACCCGCCGCTGAGGTGGATAGCATCATAAACCAGTACAAAAACGGCGGTAAGTCCGGCGACAAATTCACAAGAGGCTTGTATTTTAAAGGCGTTAAATAATTACCGCTCACTGCAATGCTTTATCTCCTCATTTTTAAATATAAAATCATCCACATCTCCCTTAGGAGCAGGCTTTTTATTTTCCTTACTGTTTAAGTTTTTATCTGTGGTATTGTTGATGTTTTCGGGCATTGTATCACCTGCTTCCTTTTGGGTATCATATATCATTATATGCAGCATTTTAATATACATACACCATTGACTTAAAACATAATAAATATTATAATAAAAAATAATAGTTTTTTGATTGGAGCTATGTTTAATGAGTACATTTTTACCTCGCACCTGGGCTGAGATAAATATCGACAGTATCAGCCACAATTATCATACAATCAAAAATTTGTTAAAGCCCGAAGTTCAGATGATGGCAGTGGTCAAAGCCGATGCTTACGGCCACGGTGTTCAGTACATTGCTCCTGAGCTTGACAAGCTTGGGGCAGACTGGTTTGCAGTATCTAATCTTGAAGAGGCTATGCAGCTGAGAAATCTTAACATAGTAAAGCCGATTCTCATTTTGGGATACACTCCGCCTAATATGGCAAAGGCGTTGAGCGATTACAACATATCCCAGACTGTGTTTGATTTAAGCTATGCTAAGGCTTTATCAAGCTATGCTGTGGAAAATAACGTTACTGTAAAAATTCATATAAAAATTGATACAGGTATGGGCAGACTGGGATTTGTTTATCACAAGCTAAACGATACTGCTTGTATAGACGAGATCTACACCGCCTGCACCTTAGATAATTTAGAAAGTGAGGGTATTTTCACCCACTTTGCATCTTCCGACTTAGACGGTGATGAAAGCGGTGAGTTTACCAAAACTCAGTTTAAGCTTTTCTGCACTGCAACAGACGAGTTAGAGCAAAAAGGTGTCAGCTTTAAGTTACGTCATTGCTGTAACTCTGCCGCAACCTTGAACAATCCCGAATATCAGCTGGATATGGTACGTCCGGGAATTATCCTTTACGGTATGCACCCGTCAGCCGCTTTAAAAGACAGGGCCGATTTAAAACCTGCCATGTGCTTAAAGTCCGTTGTTTCCATGGTAAAGACCCTCTCAAGCGGTGACAGTATTAGCTACGGCAGAACCTTTACTGTAAATGATAATATCACCGTTGCCACTGTGCCGGTTGGATATGCTGACGGTTATCCCCGCTCTTTATCTAACAAAGGATACGTTATGATCAACGGCAAAAAGGCCAACATTGTGGGCAGAATTTGTATGGACCAGATGGTGGTGGACGTTACTGACATTGATAACGTTACCGCATCTCAGGAAATACTGTTGTTTGGTACCGATGATAACGGCACCCTTTCAGTGGAGGATTTCTCTTGCCTTTGCGGTACTATAAACTACGAAACCGTTTGTATTGTGGGAAAACGTGTGTCCCGTGTTTTCGTTAAAAACGGTGAAAAGATCGGATACTTAAATTATATTTTAAATACACATCAGTAAACGGAGGTAAAAAATTATGAGATTACCTAACTATTATCAAGACCTTAACACTCTGCACGTTAACTGTCTTAAACCCCGCTCATATTACATTCCCTTCTCCTCTTCTGCTTCTGCTATGAGAGGCAGACGTGAGCAGTCGGAAAGATTTAATATGCTCTCGGGTGACTGGTATTTTAAGTATTTCAAGTCTATTGCAGAGGTTCCGGAAAATATAATTGAAAAAACTGATTTTAATATTGGTGATACCACTATCCCTGTGCCTTCTAACTGGCAGATCCACGGATATGATTATCATCAGTACACCAACGTAAGATACCCCTTCCCCTACGATCCCCCTTACGTACCTTACGATAATCCCGTTGGTGTTTATTCAAGAGAGTTTGAGATCCAGTCTAAATTCGAGGGATTTCGTCATTACATAACCTTCGAGGGTGTGGATAGCTGCTTCTTCCTTTATATCAACGGACAGTTCGCTGCTTACAGTCAGGTATCTCACTCATCCAGCGAGATCGACATTACTGATTTAGTCAAGATCGGCACCAACCATATTACCGTTTTGGTGCTCAAATGGTGTGACGGCAGCTATTTAGAGGATCAGGATAAGTTCCGTTTGTCGGGTATTTTCCGTGACGTTTATATTCTTTCCCGTCCAAAGGGACATCTTACCGACTATTTTATCAAAACCTCTGTTGCACCGGACTTCCGTACTGCAGAGATCACATTCCAGTTTGAAGCCCCCAATCCCGAGGGTATTTCCCTTACTCTTATGGACCCCGACGGTGCTACCATAGCACGTACCATCACCGCTTTTGACGGTACTGCCTGCTTTAAAGTAGAAAGTCCATCCCTTTGGTCAGCAGAAATCCCCGACCTTTACTCAGTTATGATTGCTTATGCAGATGAATATATCTGCGAAAAGGTTGGTATCAAGGATTACAAGATAGATAACGGCGTTATTAAGCTTAACGGCAGAGCCATCAAATTCAGAGGCACTAACCGTCATGACAGTCATCCCGACGTGGGATATGCCATTACTGAGGATCTGATGATAAAAGATCTTATGCTAATGAAAGCTTATAACATTAACGCTATCCGTACCTCTCACTACCCCAACGACCCCAGATTTATGCAGCTTTGCGATGAATACGGCTTTTACGTTATCGACGAAGCGGACTTAGAGGCTCACGGTGTTGTAAGTATTGACGGCGGATATAAGAGTCAGCAGTTTGATACCATTGCCGACGATCTTATCTGGAGTGACGCTATCGTTGACCGTGCTCAGCGTTTGGTTGAGCGAGATAAAAACCGTCCTTGCGTTATGATGTGGTCTATGGGTAATGAGTCAGGCTACGGTAAATGTATCATCAACGCTATAAACTGGACTAAACAAAGAGATAACAGCCGTCCTGTGCATTACGAGGGCGCAAGACATTTCGGCGTTGAAGGAACTCAACCTGAGGTGGATGTAGTAAGCTTTATGTATGCTTCTCCCGAAGGCTGCAACAATTATCTTGCCAGCGGCGATACTCGTCCTTTAGTTTTGTGTGAGTATTCTCACGCTTTGGGCAACAGCCCCGGAGACTTTAAAGAATACTGGGATATTGTTTATGCAAATCCCCGTTTTTGCGGCGTTTTTGTTTGGGAATGGGCAAATCATGCCTTCTCCTTAGGCACCACTGCAGACGGCAAAACCAAATACGGCTACGGCGGCGATTTCGGTGAAAAACTGCACGACGGTGTGTTCTGCGTTGACGGTATGGTTTCTCCCGACAGAAAGCCCGGTAATGCATTAAAAGAGCTGAAATATGTAGTACAGCCCGTTAGAATTGAAGCAGAAAATTTTGAAGACGGACTTTTCAGAATTACCAATCTTTATGACTTCATTTACCTCTCACGTTTTGAGTGTCATTGGGAGCTTACTTTAGAGGGTAAGGTTATTGACAAAGGTAATCTGGGTGCTCTGCCCATTCCGCCTCAGAGAAGTGAGCAAATAAGAATACCCTATGATCCGCCTAAAACCGGTAACTGCTATATCAGAATATCCTTCCACCAGATCGGTGACTCTGCCTGGGCTGACGATATGCACGAAATTGCATCTACTCAGCTTAAAGTGCCTACCGAGGCCGCTGTTAATACCGTTGAATATGAGCCTTCTGATATTATTTTTGAGGAAAGTGAGAAATTCATCAAGATCAAAGGCAGAGGCTTTGCATATAGCTTTAACAAACAGTCGGGAGCCTTTGAACAGTTTATTGTTGACGGCGTGAAGCTGCTTAAAAAGCCTATGCAGTATAACATCTGGCGTGCTCCTATTGATAATGACTGCTATGTTAAAAATCAGTGGTACGAATTGGGTTATGATCAGTACACCGCCCGTACCCACGATGTTGTTTGCAAAAAGGAAAACGACTGTGTTGTTATCACCACTGACCTGGTTATGGGTGCACCTGCAAAGCGTTGCAATATTAAAATTGTCGCTAAATGGATCATCAACAGCCTTGGTATGATCAGCGTTACGTCTGATGTTACTGTGGGTGAAAACGCTGCTTTCCTGCCCCGTTTCGGCTTTAAAATGGCATTTGATAAAACCTTCGACACTGCTGAATACTTTGGCTACGGTCCTAATGAGAGCTACATTGATAAACACTATTCCTCTTATATTGGCAGATTCAAAGCATCTGTTGATAATATGATGGTGGATTATATTAAGCCTCAGGAAAACGGAAATCATTACAACACCCTTTGGGGCAGCATTTACAACGCTGACCGTGTGGGACTTATATTCTCATCAGATAACAAGTTTGATTTCTCTGCACTTCCCTATTCTGCTGAGGAAATGCAGTCGGTAGGTCATAATTTTGAATTACCCAGATCCACTCAAAACGTTGTATGTGCTGACTTTATGCAAAGTGGCGTGGGCTCAAACGCTTGTGGCCCCGACCTGCCTGAAAGATACCGTTTGAACCATAAGAGCTTCAGCTTTAAGCTTGATATCAAGCCGCTTCGAAATGATAATGTTCCGTTGCTTAAAACAGCTATTTGTGAATATAAATGTAACCAGAGGTAATTTTTATGGTATCACTTGGCAATAGTTGGGATAATCTGTTAAAAAATGATTTTAACAGTGACAGCTATTTGAAATTGCGTGAGTTTTTGAAAAGCGAATATTCATCAAGACGTATTTATCCGCCTATGAATGATATTTTCAATGCTCTGCGATATACTGACTATAAGGACGTTAAAGCGGTTATTATCGGTCAGGACCCTTATCACGGCTACGGTCAGGCTCACGGTCTTTGCTTTTCGGTAAAGCAAGGAGTTCAACCACCACCCTCGTTGCTGAATATTTTTAAAGAGCAACAAGCGGACTTAGGTATTGCCCAGCCGCTTAATAGCGGTGAGCTTACCAAATGGACTAAACAGGGCGTTTTATTGCTGAA
Organism: Clostridia bacterium; assembly: GCA_017407705.1. Taxonomy (GTDB): domain Bacteria; phylum Bacillota; class Clostridia; order Oscillospirales; family Acutalibacteraceae; genus RGIG2202. The sequence goes on along the minus strand of JAFQWA010000031.1, from coordinate 18,442 downwards.
TGCTGTGTTGACTGTACGTGAGGCAAGTCCTAATTCCCATAAAGGTATGGGTTGGGAGAAAATAACCGACCGTGTGATCCAGCTGTTGAATGACCGTAAGACCCCTATTGTGTTTTTGCTGTGGGGTGCTAACGCCCGAGCAAAAAAGCAGCTTATTACCAATCCTAATCATCTTGTTTTAGAAGCTGCTCATCCCAGTCCTTTATCTGCTTATAACGGATTTTTCGGGTGTAAGCACTTCTCTAAAACCAACGATTTCTTAATTAAAAACGGCTTACAGCCCATTGACTGGCAGCTTTAATAAAAAGGAGATAGTTTATGTTAGAAATTATTAAATCCATTTTCTACGGCATTGTAGAGGGTATCACCGAGTGGTTGCCTGTCAGTAGTACAGGACATCTGATACTGTTCGAGGAGTTCTTTAAATTCAACCTTTCCAATGAATTTATGGAAATGTTTCGAGTAGTTATTCAGTTGGGTGCCATACTGGCGGTAGTAATTTTGTATTTTAACAAATTAAACCCATTTTCACCCAAGAAAACTTTAGTACAGAAAAAGTCCACCTGGCTTTTGTGGGTTAAGGTACTTATTGCCTGCTTACCTGCCGCTGTAATAGGTCTTTTGTTCGATGATAAGCTGGATGCTATCTTCTATAATTTCCCCACTGTAATTATTACCTTGATTATTTACGGCGTTTTGTTTATAATTATTGAAAATATGAATAAACAAGGAAAGCTGCAAACAACAGTGTCTTCTTTCCCGAAAATGTCATATAAAACAGCGCTGCTTATCGGCGGATTTCAGCTTTTAGCACTTATCCCCGGTACCTCCCGTTCCGGTGCCACTATTATCGGCGCTATGATATTAGGATGTTCAAGAGAGATCGCAGCAGAGTTTTCCTTCTTTTTGGCAATTCCTGTTATGTGCGGTGCAAGCTTGCTTAAAATAGTAAAGTTTATTGCTGACGGCGTTGCCTTCACAGGACTTGAACTGGCTGTGCTTTTAGTAGGTATGCTGGTTGCGTTTATCGTATCGGTTATTGCTATCAAGTTCCTTATGAGCTTTATCAAGAAAAACGATTTTAAATGTTTTGGTTATTACAGAATTGCGCTGGGCGCAGTTTTGATTCTGTATTTAATATTTTCAAATATTTAAAAAATAGTAGAGGTGTAAAGTATGAAACTTAGAAAACTTATCTGTCTGTTTCTCAGCTTGTGCTTGATTGCAATGTCATGTTGCTTTTCTGCCACTGCATTGATCAACACTGTAACAGAAAAATCTTCATCCTCCATTAAAACTGCGTTGGAGTCTGATGACTGGGACTATGTAACATTCCAGCAGGCAAGTCCTAACAGCGGTCAGTACAACACTTATTTCCCCTTCTTGACCGACCTTGTTGACTACGTAGCCGACCTTGAGCCTAACGCTGTGCCGGTCTTACATCAGACCTGGGCCTATGAGCAGGACTCTACTCACGGCGGTTTTGCTAACTACGGCAACAACCAGACTGCCATGTACAACGCCATAGTTGACGCTAACGCAAGAGCTGCTGAAACTGCAGGTATTGATATTATCCTTCCTTCAGGTGTGGCTTGGCAGGAAGTTAGAGCTACTGCTGTTGGCGATACCCTTACTGAAGACGGTTACCACGGCAACGTAAAGGGCTGCTATATTGCATCTGCTGTATGGTACGAGATGTTTACAGGTCACAGCATTTTAGATAACAACTTCATTCCCGCAGGTATTGATGCTACTGAACTTGCACTCATCAAAACCGCTGTACATAACACAGTTGCACAGTACAGAGATGCAAACGCTCCTGTGATTGATGAGGTAAAGGTGCTTTCTATCGGTAACAGTTTCTCAAGAAACGCACATAAATTCATCCCTCTTATTGCTCAGGCTGACGATGTTGAATTTACCGTTGCTAACCTTTACATTGGTGGATGTACCCTCTCCACCCATTGGGGCAACGCTAAAAACGACAGCACCGCTTATGAATACACTAAATTTATTCCCCAAAAAACCAACGGTACTTATTTCTCAAGTATGAAATTCACCAGCAACTGCGGTGCTGATTACTACTCACAAACAGACATTTCTCCCCAGTGCTCACTGGTTTGTATGCTCCCCACTGTTGATAATTATGACGGTGCTTACGTAGAGTTTGACGTTAAGGGTATGCCCGCAGGCGATTACAATATCTCTATTGCATCCAGATCATTTACTTCAAGAGGTAAATATCAGATGTCTATAAACGGCGAGGATGTTTTAAACCCCGTTGATTTTTACAGAGGCGGCGGTTCAGGTACATTTGTGGTTGACGATACTATCGGTACTCTTACCATTAAAGACAGCAACGATTTCAAGCTGAGATTTACCTGCGTTGGCAAAAACGCTGCTTCCTCCGGTTATTCTCTGTATCTTGCATACATCATTTTCACACCCGTGTCTGACGACTATGTAATTGATGACTCCCGCGTTTACGGTACAGAGGGCAACACAGTTGCTGATATTAAAGCAGCACTTGGTGAGGATGCTAAAATTTACAACGGTGAAACTGAAGTTACTGAGGGCATAGTTGGTACCGGTATGAAGGTGCAGGTAGGCAACAGCAAATATGATTTTGTTTACTTTGGTGACCTCAGCGGTGATGGTGCTATAGATGCATCCGACATACTTACCTTAAAAACAATGTTGCTTATGCCCAACACATCTATGACAGCAGCACAGCTTAAAGCAGCTAACGTTAATCACGATGCAAATGATGATGTTACCGCTTCAGATATGTTGTTGTTAAAACGATTTGTATTAAATCTTGATCAAATTTCACAAAGATAAATTTAATCGCAGATTATCTTTTTAGGTAATCTGCGATTTTTTTGAAAAACCATTGAAAAATATATATTTATCCATTATAATGTAAATATTATTCACATTATAGGGGTAAGCAATGCATATATATGATGAAATATTTTCCACCTCTCCTTTTGGAGTATTGGTGGTAAATTGTAAAAGCAAAACTTTGGCTATTGAAAAAAGCAACCGTTATATAGATCGGTTGGTGGGAAATGATATTAACTGTTTTAACGGCAGTCATATCTTAGACCGATGTATTGATGAAAAGAAAAATATTACCGAAACTGTTGCCTTAAGAAATCAGCGTGGTGAGATTTTATATCACTCTCTAAACTGCATACCTATCAACAGAAACGGTAATATTGAGCAGATATTCTGCACTGCTGTTCCAAATGATAATACCAACAATATCATTGATAGCTTTTCAAAGCTGCTTACTCCACGTGAGCTTCAAATACTTCAATTAGTGCTGGAAGGCTACACCAACAAATATATTGGTATCAGCCTTAAGATTTCCGAAGGAACAGTTAAAAAGATAATTTACAACGCTTATAAAAAGCTTGGTATTTCATCACGTATAGAACTTGCTAAAATGTTTATTCACTAAAAATAAAAACCGCCTATGACCATCATAGGCGGTTTAATTTATGCTAATTATTCAGCGTCAGCAGGAGCATCCTCAGTTGAGTACATAACAGCGTTATCCTCAACAACGGGAGCAACCTCTTCCTCTTTTACTTCAGGCTCGATCAAAGCTCTGATAGAAAGGCTTACACGTTTTGCGTCAAAGTCGATCTCAGTGATCTTAGCTTTAACAACGTCGCCCACCTTCAAAACATCCTGGGGCTTCTCAATACGACGATCAGCGATCTGTGAAATATGGATCAAACCGTCAATACCATCGATAAGGTTTGCAAATGCACCGTATGTTGTGAGGCTAACGATCTTAACGTCAGCAACATCGCCTGCAGCAAATTTTGTTTTGAGGATCTCCCAAGGATTGTCCTCAGTTTTCTTGTAGCCCAAAGAAATCTTACGTTTCTCTGTGTCAACATCTTTCACATATACAGAAACTACATCGCCAACGTTAACAACCTCTGAAGGATGCTTAATTCTTGTCCAAGCAAGCTCTGTAATATGGATCATACCGTCAACGCCGCCAATATCAACGAAAGCGCCGTATGAGGTAAGAGATTTAACAGTACCCTCATAGGTCTCGCCTACTGCGATCTTGCTCCAGATAGCCTCTTCAGCAGCTTTTTTCTGCTCTCTGAGAACGGAACGGATAGAACCTACAACGCTTCTGCCACGACGAATGTCGATAACACGGAAGGGATAAGTATTGCCAACCAATGTTTCAAGCTCAGTTGAACGTGAAGTAGTTGCCTGAGATGCGGGAACGAATACACGAACACCGTTAGATACCATAGTTACGCCGCCCTTAACAACAGCAGTAACAGTACCCTCAAGGATTTCCTGAGTTTCTTTAGCGTCTGCGATTTTATTAAAACCGGCAGCTGCATCAAAACGACGCTTAGAAAGAGTAATAATACCTTCCTGATCGTTAGTCTTCATAACGATAAGATCGATCTCATCGCCAACCTTAACAAGCTCCTCCGGACGCTTTGTGTGGTCGTTTGAAAGTTCGTCTGCGGGAACGATACCGGTGTACTTGCGGCCAATATCTACCTGAACTTCGGTGGGCCCAACAGCAATAACAAGACCTTTAACCTTCTGGTTATGGTTCATGCTGTTAAGTGATGCTTCCAGTGCCTCTTCAAAGGTCATATCGTCAAAAGACTTCTCTGCAACCTCAGCTGCCTCCATAATATTTTCATTGTTCTCGGCTGCTTCAACAGCCTGTGCGCCCTCTTTTTCAATAATTTCGGACATAGTGTTTAGAACCTCCTTTATTATAACAGCAGGTGTCGATGCACCGGCTGTCACGCCTATAGAACGAGCTGAGAGAACGTCTGCCTCATCTAACTCGGATGCGTTTTCAATCAACACAGTCTTTGTGATAGCGGAACAAATATCGAATAACTTTACGGTATTTGAGCTGTGCCTACCGCCGATAACCACCATCAAATCATTTTGCTTGGCTAAGCTTAACGCCTCGTTTTGCCTTTCAGTGGTCGCATCACATATTGTACCAAATATTTTTGCATTTGTATAGACTTTTTTTAAGAAAAAAATACATTTTTCCCAAATTTGCGAATTAAACGTGGTCTGAGCCACCACACAAACGGGAATATCAGCAAATTCAGGATGCTCCTGAGTTATTTTTTCAAGCTGTTCCTGATTTTTGAAGAAGAAAACCGGACCCTTTGCATAGCCTTTTATGCCAATAACCTCAGCGTGATTTTCGTCACCTGCTATAAACACGGGAATATCCTTGTCTGTGTTTTTTGCAACTATACGATGTATCTTGGAAACGAAAGGACAAGTAGCGTTACTGTATTCCACGTTTTTATCTGAAATATCATCTAATACCGCCTGAGCCACGCCGTGTGAACGGATTACAAGTGTATAACCGTCGGGCACTTGGGATACATTCTCCGCAATCACGACTCCCCTGCTTTCCAATTCTGCCACCAGCTGTGGATTGTGAATGATGGGGCCTAAGGTACATACCTTTTTACCCTCATCAAGCAGCTTATACACCAGCTCAACCGCACGGTTAACTCCGAAACAAAAGCCTGCTGTTTTTGCAAGAGTGATTTTACAGTTCATTTTGTCCCTTCTCCCAAAGCCCAGTGATATGATCCATTATAAGTGTGGAAACACGTCTTAAATTTTTTCTGTCGCCTTCCTGAAACTTGATCTCAGAATATGGAATAGGCTTGCCTATAATAAGCTTAATTTTTTTAAAGGGTCTTAGCTTACCATCCTTACAAACCACCGCTGCAGGCACCACAGGGGCACCCTCAGCTAAATTAGAGATATATGCAGCGCCTGACTTCGGACGTCCCGGCTTACCGTCTTTAGAACGGGTGCCCTCAGGGAAAATGCCCAAAACGTCACCGCTTTTTACAATATCAATAGCCTTGTTTATAGACTGCATATCCCCTGAACCACGGTCAACAGGAAAAACGTCTACCTTGTAAAAAAGTCCACGCAAAATGGGGATCTTGAACAATTCCGCCTTAGCCATAAAATGGATTCGTGCAGGAAATTTCAATATCCACAAAACTGCATCTATGGCAGATATATGGTTTGAGCAAAATATGTATCCGCCGGACTTAGGCAGGTTTTCAAGTCCCTCAATACTGTACCAAAAAAGGGTTCTGTAAATGGGATATAAAATTATCTTAAAGAAAACAACTAACTTATTCAAAACATAAACCTCTATTTGAGTTTTAATTTAGTTCTTACTGTATTTACCAAAAGCTCCACCGACTGCTCCAAGGTGTTACCGGTAGTATCCACTAAAACGCTGTCATCAGCAGGTTTTAAGGGAGCTATCTCACGGTGAGAGTCGTTATAGTCACGCTGCTTAAGATCCTCTAAAACGTCAGCAAACACAACGTCCTGACCCTTTGCGATCATTTCATCATATCTGCGTTTTGCTCTGTCCTCGGGAGATGCAGTGAGGAATATCTTAAGGTCTGCATTAGGCAGTACAACAGTACCGATGTCTCTACCGTCCATAACAACGTTATCTGTTTTAGCAAAGGAACGCTGTAAATTGAACAGAAATTCCCTTACCTTCGGAATTGCCGAAACGTTAGATGCTGCCATAGAAACGGGTGCAGTACGGATATCATCGGAAACATCCACATCGTTTAAGAAAACGTGCTGAACTCCCTCAACAAATTTAAGTTCCACCTTAACCTCAGGCAAACAACTATCCACCTGCTCAGCAGACTTAGTATCAAGCCCTTTATTCAGCACATACAAACCGATAGCACGGTACAAAGCGCCGGTATCCACATAAATAAAGCCCAGCTCTTTTGCTACAATTTTTGATATTGTGCTCTTACCTGCACCGGCAGGTCCGTCGATAGCAACAGAAATCATAACATATCCTCCAAACGAGTTAATATATTTATTGTAATACAGATTTACCTGCAACGCAACCCGTAGAAAAAGCAATTTGCAAATTAAATCCGCCTGTATAGGCATCCACGTCAATTACCTCACCTGCAAAATACAGGTTTGGCACTAATTTTGACTGCATAGTTTTGGGATTTATCTCAGCAGTACTTACTCCACCTGATGTGATAATAGCCTCGTCGATAGGTCGAAATCCCGTAACAGTAAAGGGCAGATCCTTTATAATTTGACATAATTTTCTACGCTGCTCCTTAGTTATCTGATTGACCTTAACTGTTGGCTCAATACCCGATAAGCTTATTATAACAGGTATCATCTTTTTAGGTAAGAGTTTATCGAGAGAATTAGCAAAAATTTTATTTGCCGCCTCACCAAAATCCCTTAAAATACGGGCATCCAGTGTATCAATATCCAAAGCGGGTTTTAAGTCGATATGCACACTGTACTTTTCGGGCTGCATATTTCTCATATGAGCACTTGCACTTAATATCACAGGTCCGGTGAGTCCAAAATGGGTAAACATCATTTCGCCGAAATCATCATAAACCGCTTTGCCCGATAAATTATCTATAACCTTCACCGCAACATTTTTAAGACTAAGTCCCTGCATACGGGCGGCATAGCCCTCGTGAACGTTAACCGGCACCAGTGAGGGTACAGCAGGAACAATGCTGTGCCCTGCTTTTTTAGCAAATACATATCCGTCACCCGTAGATCCGGTTTTAGGATACGATAGTCCGCCGGTGGCAATAACCACTGCCTTGCAGTCAACAACCTCACCGTTTTCACAAATAACAGAGCTTATTTCTCCGTCTTTGATCTCAATATCAGTTGCGGCAGAAAACACAGTTTTTGCACCGTTTTGAGTTGCAAACTTCACAAGAGCATCTACCACGTCCACCGCCTTGTCCGACACGGGAAAAACACGGTTTCCACGCTCGACCTTGGTAGGCACTCCCATTTGATCTAACAGATCGACTATATCATAGGGTGAAAAAGCAGAAAAGGCGCTGTATAAAAATCTGCCGTTTTGCGGCACTGATTTAATAAGCTGCTGCAGGTCACACATATTGGTAACGTTACATCTGCCCTTACCCGTTATCATAACCTTTCGTGCCATACGGCTATTACGTTCTATAATAACAGTGTCAAGTCCTCGACCTGCGGCAAAACCTGCACATATAAGTCCTGCGGCACCACCGCCGATTATTGCTACATCAGCATTCAAAAACTAACACCGCCTTTATTTCTTACGCTTATTAAGTATAATAACAACCGCCGCTATTACAACAGCAACCACTACCCCGATTATAACGAAAATAACATAATCAGCCCCTCCATCAGACTCACCGCTTTGAGGCTTTGTAGTCACAGCAACAGTGGTTGCAACAACCGACTGAGTTGCCTCAGTTGTAGTTTGCAAAGCAGTAGTAGTTTGTGTGGTAGGTACAGTAGTCTGCACCTGAGTGGTGGTAATGGCTACTGTGGTGGGTGTTGTGGTAGGTGCAGGGGTTGTGGGAATTGTTGTGGGGACAGGCTGGGGTAAGGTCTTTTTAATATCGGAAAGCTTGGTTATATAAATAATCTCAATTTTATCTCCATCCTGAACAAGATAGCTTGCAGGAGATACATCTAATTTCTTGCCGTTTACTCTGTATATCCAACAACGCTCACCGCCGTTAACGTCTTGTCTGAATTCGTTAAGGGTGTTGATATTGCCGTTACCGTCTGTAGATAAGGTAAAGCCCTCCAACATCTGCAAAGCATCAAAAGCATTGTCTATTCTGTCGTCAGTTATGGTCTTAGGCTCTGCTATGTACTGATTGTTAACAAACTCATAAACGCAAACAGTAACAGTAACTGCATCCTTTGCTTGTGCAACAGTGGCAAAGCCAAACAGCAGACATACTGCAAATAAAACTGACATTATCTTTTTCATAATATTTCCCCTATTTTATCAACTTTTTTATTTTATTACGGAAGGATGCAAAGTAAACAGAAATCAGCCGTGTGACTGCCACGTCGTATATACCGAATACCACGTTTCCCAAGCCTAACAAAACTAAAAATCCGTATTTACCGAAATCCCCCATCATATCCACGTCAATGAGCAGCACAGAGGTGGTGATGACAAAAGCCAGTGAAAAACCGACGTTGAATATTAAAAATTTCAACACCCATTCTGCTACTCTGCTTTTTATTCTCTCCAAGTAGGATTTGATTATGGGATAATAACCGAAAAACAGTAAATACAAAACCGATGCTTCCTTTTCACAAATGAAAAAGCTTAAAATACCCACTGCTAAAAAAACTGCAAAAGCAGATTTTACGCCCATTTCCACCACAATAATTACAAGCAAGCAACCGGCAATGGCAGGTAATGCGTAAGTTAAGTACGGAAAATATGCCATTAGCATAACCACTATCGACAGTGCAGCAATTATTCCGCCCAACGCAACCTTTGTACTGTTTTTCATACTTTCACCTCTAACAACAGGGAATCAAATCTCCACCCATACATTCACAGCAGCAATCCGCACAAATCAAGTCACCGCATAAACCGCAACCGGTACAACCGTCGTTACCGCCACGGTATGTGCGATAGCCACCGGTGTTGAAGCCGCCTCCACGCTGATGACTCATACGCTGAAACGCAGCACGGTATTCCATATTGGAAGGGTCCATACGGCAAGCGGTGGCAAAGGATGTATATGCATCGTCAAACCAGCCACGTTTATACAAAACAGTACCGTTCAAAAAATACCACTCAGCAGAACGTCGGGAAATATCCACACCGTCCAGCAGCTCTCTGGCTTCCTCAATACGGTTAGCAGAGATCATAGCCCTGATATCAGCAAATTCACTGCTTGTGTTAGTGCTGTATCCTGAATTGGTATGTCTGCCCTTTCGGGATGCAATTATAGTATCGTAAGCCTCGTTGATCTCTTTCATTTTCTCCTCAGCCAAATCGGCCAAAGGATTATTGGTATAATTATCGGGATGATATTTTCTTGCCTGCTCTTTATAAGCGGCTTTTATTTCCTCATCCGTAGCGTTTTTGGCAACACCTAAAACCTCATAAGGATCTTTCATGTTTTTTCCTCCGATGATCTATATTTTTCAACACATCAGGCATACCCAGATAAATTATATTACCTATAATGGTCTGATATCTTTTTAAACTCAGTAATTCAAATGCCGACGCAGTTTCTGCATCACACATATTGATAAGCTGTTTTGTATGCTCTTTGGCATCCTTTGTATTATCCCCTGACTTTAAACCGAATTTCACGGCAATAGGGTTATAATTTTTTGATTTTAAATCACTGTCCAAATCGTCTAAAGCGTCCATAAGATATATCCACTTTCCCGAGGTATATCCCAACCGCTCAAGCACACGTTTTGTTATTTCATCCTTCTCACCAAAGGAGAATATCTTTGAAAGCAGCACCGCAGTAGGCTCTGCAGCCTCATCGAGATTTGAACAGCTTTGCCGCTCTAAACTTTCTTGTTGCTGCATCATACTAGTTACATCAGCATCAATTTCGGGATACAGCCTTTTAGCCTTATTTCTTGCAAGAGCAAATATGGGGTAAATAACACGGTACTTTATACTGCCAAAAAAACCGTTATCCTTAATGTTATCCAGCAATTTGTGATAAAACAGAATAACAGCACAAGCGGCAGTAAACCGCATCTGCTCACTTTCGTTTTTTATACGATTGCATTTAACCAAAGGATTGAAGGGACACCGCATTTTAGTGTATCCCACGCACTCATCCTGCAACCCTAATTTTACAAGTGCTAAGAATGTAAAATCATAGGATAATATCATTTTGGAAAAGGGACCGTAGTCCTTACCAAGCTGCCTGCACAGAGAGCAGTAAACGGCTTTATACGTGTCGTATTCACACATTTTAAGTTCAGGCTTAAAGGCTTTAACATACCCAAACATAACTTACTGCACCTCCAATTCAGCATACATATTTAATTATATCTTAAAACCCATTACAATAATTTAACAAGATGTAAACTTTAATCCAGTAAAGGCTTTAAATACTGACCGGTATAGGATTTTTTGCACTTAACAATCTCCTCGGGAGTGCCCTGAGCGACTATCATACCGCCCTTATCTCCACCCTCAGGACCTAAATCTATAATATGGTCAGCAGTCTTGATAACATCAAGGTTATGCTCAATAACCACCACGGTATTACCTGCATCCACCAAGGATTGCAGCACCTCAATCAGCTTGTGCACGTCTGCTGTGTGCAAACCTGTGGTAGGCTCATCGAGAATATAGATGGTTCTGCCCGTGGAGCGTTTTGCCAGTTCGGTGGCAAGTTTAACACGCTGTGCTTCACCGCCTGATAAAGTGGTGGCAGACTGACCTAACTTAACGTAGCCCAGACCCACGTCACACAAGGTTTGAAGCTTACGCTTGATCTTCGGGATATTCTCAAAAAACTCCACGCCTTCCTCGGCGGTCATTTCAAGAACATCGTAAATATTTTTACCCTTATACTTAACGTCCAGCGTTTCACGGTTATATCTTGCACCCTTACAAACCTCACAAGGCACGTAAATATCCGGTAAAAAGTGCATTTCTATCTTGATTATACCGTCACCCTCACAGGCTTCACATCTACCGCCTTTAACGTTAAAGGAAAATCTGCCGGGACCATAGCCCTTCATTTTTGCATCAGCAGTTGAAGCGTAAAGCTCACGAATATCGTTGAACACACCTGTATAAGTGGCAGGGTTAGAACGGGGTGTTCTGCCAATGGGTGACTGGTCAATATCAATGACCTTATCAAGATTATCCACGCCCATAATAGTCTTGTGCTTACCTGCTCTAAGCTTAGAGCGGTTAAGCTGATGGGATAAAGATTTAAACAGTATCTCATTTATCAGTGATGACTTACCCGAGCCTGAAACACCTGTTACTGCAACAAACTCACCAAGAGGTATCTGTACATCAATATTTTTCAAGTTATTCTCAGCGGCGCCCACCACTTTTAAGGACTTTCCATTACCCTTTCTACGTGTTTTAGGCACCGGAATTTTTCTTCTGCCGCTTAAATAATCGCCGGTCTTACTTTCCTTGCAGTTGCAAATATCATCAATGGTACCTGCACAAACTATCTCACCGCCGTGAACACCTGCACCGGGTCCGATATCCACAATATAATCAGCGGCACGCATAGTATCCTCATCGTGCTCAACAACGATAAGTGTGTTGCCAAGATCACGCAGTCTTTTCAAAGTTTCGATCAGCTTGTTGTTATCACGCTGATGCAGTCCTATACTGGGCTCGTCTAAGATATACAGAACGCCCATTAAGGATGAGCCTATCTGAGTGGCAAGTCTGATTCGCTGACTCTCACCGCCTGAAAGTGTACCTGATGAACGGGAAAGTGTAAGGTAGCTGAGTCCCACACTGTTCAAAAATCCCAGTCTTTCACGGATCTCCTTCAAAATACCGTCAGCTATCAGATGCTCACGTTCACTTAACTGAACTGTGTTGATAAATTCCAGTGCTTCCACAATGGATCTGTCGCAGAATTCCATTATGTTCAAGCCGCCCACAGTAACTGCCAAAGCCTGAGGTGATAGCCTTTTACCGTGACACTCGGGGCAGTTTTCCGCCGACATATAATTGTTCTCAATATCATTTTTTATCCAATCACTGGCAGACTCATTATATCTGCGTTCAAGGTTATTGCAAACGCCCTCAAAACGGGTCATATAACTGCCGCTACCGTAAGCAAAGGTGCGATCAATTTTTATTCTCTCACCTCTTGTGCCGTACAACAAAACGTCCTTTGCCTTATCACTCAACTGCTCAAAGGGTGTGTCAAGTGAAAAACCGTAGTGATCGGCACAAGCCTGATAGTACATCATAGCAATGGAGTTACTGTCCTTAACGTTCCAGCCACCTGCCTTAATAGCCCCTTGTCTTACAGAAAGAGACGTATCCGGCACCACCAGACGTGGGTCAATCTTCATAAACACGCCCAGACCGGTGCATTTAGGACAAGCACCAAAGGGGTTGTTAAAGGAGAACATACGAGGTGCCAGCTCGTCAATACTTACACCGTGCTCGGGACAAGCGTAGTTTTGTGAGAACAGCATTTCTTCCCCGTCAAGATTATCTATAACGATAAGTCCGCCCGAAACTGCAGCAGCAGTCTCGCAGGAATCGGACAAACGGGATTTGATGCTCTCGTTTATTTTTAATCGGTCGATAACTATCTCAATATTATGCTTTTTATTCTTCTCAAGCTTTATTTCTTCACTTAAATCATAGATTATTCCATCTACCCTAACACGCACATAGCCCGACTTTTTAGCAGACTCAAGCTCTTTAACGTGCTCACCTTTTCTGCCCCTTACAACGGGAGCAAGTACCTGAATTTTGGTGTTTTCAGGCAGTTCCATAACTTTATCAACAATCTGGTCCACAGTCTGCTGGCGTATTTCCCTGCCGCAAACGGGACAGTGAGGTACACCGATTCTTGCATATAGCAAACGTAAGTAGTCGTAGATCTCGGTAACGGTGCCAACAGTTGAACGGGGGTTTTTGGACGTGGTTTTCTGGTCGATGGAAATAGCAGGTGAAAGTCCGTCGATAGAATCAACGTTGGGCTTTTCCATCTGTCCTAAAAACATTCTCGCATAGGAAGACAACGACTCCATATAACGGCGCTGTCCCTCAGCATAAAGAGTATCAAAGGCAAGTGAAGACTTCCCCGAGCCTGATAAGCCGGTAAAAACAATAAGCTTATCTCTGGGTATAGTCACGTCAACGTTTTTAAGGTTGTTTTCCCTTGCGCCTTTAATAATAATTTTATCCAATCCCATTTTACTTACCTTTTCTAAGTTGATTTATTCTGTCACGCAGATATGCAGCGTGTTCAAATTCCAGCATCTTAGATGCGTTTTTCATCTCTTTTGTAAGCCTATCTATCAAAGCGGCACGCTCAGATTTTGTAAGACGTGAATCAGGAGTTTGTTCATCGGACTTTTTGGATATATCAATAACATCCCTAACGTCTTTTATAATAGTCTTAGGCACGATACCGTGTTCCTCGTTGTATTTCATCTGTATCTCACGACGGCGGTAGGTCTCGGTAATGGCACGTTCCATTGAATCGGTAACGGTATCGGCATACATAATTACCTGACCACCTGCGTTTCGGGCGGCACGTCCTACTGTCTGGATAAGTGAGGTTTCACTTCTTAAAAAGCCTTCCTTATCTGCATCTAAAACAGCCACCAAGGACACCTCAGGCAGGTCAAGACCCTCACGAAGCAGATTAATACCCACCAAAACGTCGAACTCACCCAGTCGCAGATTACGGATGATCTCCATACGCTCAATGGTATCCACATCGTGGTGCATATAACGCACTTTTATATTCAAATTATCAAGATACTCAGTAAGGTCCTCAGCCATTTTTTTAGTTAGCGTGGTAATAAGCACACGCTCTTTTCTGTCGATCCTCAGATTGATCTCACCAATCAGGTCCTCGATCTGACCCTCTGTGGGTTTAACGATAATTTCAGGATCCAAAAGTCCTGTGGGACGGATCACCTGCTGAACTGTCTGAACTGAATGCTGATTTTCAAAGTCAGCGGGTGTGGCACTTACAAATATCGCCTGATTTACTTTTTTGTAAAACTCATCAAAATTTAAAGGACGGTTATCGTAAGCCGATGGCAAACGGAACCCAAAATCAATAAGATTTTTCTTTCGTGCCCTATCGCCGCCGAACATACCTCTAACCTGAGGCAGTGTAACGTGGGACTCGTCCACCATAAGCAAAAAATCATCGGGAAAATAGTCCATAAGCGTAAAGGGTGTACTGCCGGCAGGACGGCCCGTCAGCACCCTTGAATAGTTTTCAATTCCCTTGCAAATGCCTATTTCCATAAGCATTTCCATATCATATTCCGTGCGCTGACGAATTCGCTGCGCTTCAATAAGCTGACCGTTATCAGTGAAATACTTCACTCTTTCCCACATCTCACGCTCAATCTCATCCACCGCATCCTTCATCTTCTCAGGAGGAATGATATAGTGTGATGCAGGATATATAGACACGTGCTGCACTTGTCTTAACACTTGCCCGGTTAAAACGTGGATCTCGGATATACGGTCAATCTCGTCACCGAAAAACTCCACCCTGACAGCGTTTTCATTCTCATTGGCGGGAAAAATCTCAACAACGTCACCCCTTACACGAAACTTGTTTCGCACAAAATTAACGTCGTTGCGTTCATATTGCAGATCCACCAGCTTACGGATAAGCTCATCACGGTTTTTCTCCATTCCGGGGCGCAGTGAGATTACCATATTGCGATAATCAATAGGTGCACCAAGGCTGTAAATGCAGGAAACCGAGGCAACTATAATAACGTCCCTTCTTTCAGAAAGAGCGGCAGTGGCAGAGTGCCTGAGCTTATCTATTTCATCGTTTATGGCAGAGTCCTTCTCGATATAGGTATCGGTGTTGGGAATATATGCCTCAGGCTGATAATAGTCGTAATAGGAAACAAAATATTCCACCGCATTATCAGGGAAAAACTCCTTAAACTCACTGCAAAGCTGAGCAGCAAGTGTTTTATTGTGAGCGAGAACGAGAGTAGGTTTGTTCACATTGGCAATAACGTTAGCCATTGTAAAGGTCTTACCTGAACCGGTAACACCCAAAAGCGTCTGTTCCTTATATCCCTTTAAAACGCCCTCAGACAAGGCTTTAATAGCCTGAGGCTGGTCACCCGTTGGTACATAATCACTGCGTAAAATAAATTTATCCATTCAGGGTAACACCTCTTTTCATAAGCTATAAATATATGTTTTAAAATTCGCACTGCTTTATTCACCTATTTATCAGGAGAATATTTATCGCAAAAATCCTTATTAACACCGCTCACCTGAACTATCTGAGTTTTATCGCTTTTCAGAATATCCAAGGGTGTAACGGGATAGGGTCCGCCGTCTAAATCAAAGCCAAACTGTTTATAAGCATACCATACAAGATATGAACAGTTAGCGCCGAAAATATCGGCATTGTGGTCGGGATAGCCCACTATTCCCGACAGCAAATGGTAAGGTATATCATAAAGCTGCTCCTTAGCAAACTCCACAACCTGCTTTCTGGTTTGCTCTGAAGCGTCTTTTACTCTCAAAACAATGTAATTGGAATAATCTCTTAAAAAATTCACATTGGAGTAGGTGGATTTGCTACCCATTACCATACTTTCCAAAATAGTGTTTTCATCTATTACCAATGCTGCGTGGCCGTGCATCCAGCCGGTGGTGTGGGTGGAAAATGACACAAGGATATCCCCCGGCTGTAGGTCAGCGAAATGAGGACCTAACACCGTGTTACCGTAAGCATCGGTCAGCTCGTCATGACGGGTGACAAAGCCCACCCAAAGATTGCACTGAACCTGAGTTTCAGCTAAATAAGCATCCTGATAGCTTAAAATAGCATCACTGAAATTTTCTTCTTTAGCCTTAATGGCATCAACGGCAGGTTGTTTAAGACCTGTCTGAGAAAAAATAATATCATAGTCATTATGGGAAAAAACATCCTTTTTAAGGATGTCTGTAAGGTCTGTCTTTGTTGCGGGGTCAGGTCGATAGCCGTTAATATTATGAACAAAAAACAGCTCTAACACAGCAATGGTAATCGCCACCAACAACAAAAGAGATATTATAACTAAAACTATCCGTTTTAGTCTTGTTTTAAATTTATCAGATACACAAATAGCCATATTCACATACCCTTAACTGAACATCACAGAAAACTCAGCGCTTTCTGCCATAGAAACGTAATCGTCCGACGCCAGTATCAAATGATCCACCAAACGGACGTTGATCAGCTTTAGTGCATCAATAATATTTTTAGTGGTAATACAGTCGCCTCTGCTGGGAATAGCCACACCGCTGGGGTGATTATGGCAGAGTATCACAGCAGTTGCCTGATAGCGGATTGAAAGCTCCACCAATTTCCTAACAGAAATATCTGCAGAGGTCAGTGAGCCACTGCCTATCTTATCCCAAGCAAGCAGCTTACCCTTATTATCCAAAAACAGTGCCGACGGCATTTCATCGGTCTTGTCCACATACTTAGCACGTAAATACTCAAAAGCCTGTTCGTGGGACCTTATCAGCATACCCACCCTCTGCCCGTCTTCAAGATAAACACGGGCAGATGCAGGAATAAGCTTTATAAGGAAAGCGGTGGACTCACCCACTCCGTCAACCTTACAAAGCTCTTCAAAAGGCGCATCCAACACAGCAGAGAATGAGCCGAAAGTATTTATTAAATTATGGGCGATGGGGTTAGTATCACACCTTGAATTAGTTGCATAAAGCAGCATTTCAAGCATCTCGTGAGGGGGAACCGCATCAAAACCCGACTTTAAATATTTATCCCTCATTCTCTTTCTGTGTCCCTTATGCACAAATACAACCTCTTATTTTGTAATCTTTCTGCTTCCGGGTTTTACAAGATCGATCTTGCCTTCTTTACAAAGCGGGCACTCATCTGCCTCATAAGACTGGATCTCAACAGAAATAACTGACTTAAGCGGTACGCCAAAATCGATCTTGCCGCCGGTTCTGTCAACGATAACGCCAACACCTGCAACAACGCCGCCCTGCTCTTTAACTATCTCGATAACCTCTTTAACAGAGCCACCGGTGGTAACAACGTCCTCAACAACCAAAACACGCTGACCGGGTTTGATAGCAAAGCCTCTACGCAGAGTCATAACGCCGTTATCACGCTCAGTGAAGAAGTTTTCAACGTTAAGTGTACGGCTTACCTCATAAGCCATCTGAACAGCACCCATAGCAGGTCCGATAACTAACTGAATGTCATCGTTTTTGAACTGCTCAGCCAATGATGAACAAAGCTCTTCGCTGTACTTAGTGTTTCTGAAAAGCTTTGCGCACTGCATATATTTGTCGGAATGACGGCCTGAAGTTAAAAGGAAATGTCCCTCCTGCAGAACTCCTGCCTCTTTTAAAACCTCTAATACTCTTTCTTCTGTAATCATATTTTTTACCTCCTGAGTAAATATTTATATATACCCTTACATTCTACCATATTTTTTTAAATTTTACAATTAATTTTCTTGATGTATTGAATATTTTTTGCTATAATATCAAATATGTTTTTTATTAGTCCTATGAAAGGTAAGATTTCATGAAGATCGGCAACGTTGAAATTAAAGGATATGCTGCTCTTGCCCCTATGGCAGGAGTTGCCGATCGTGCCATGCGTGAGCTTTGCCGTGGATACGGTGCCGCTTACGTTGTGGGTGAGCTTACCAGTGCTAAAGGTGTGGCTTTGGGCGATAAAAAATCAGGTCAGCTGTTGTATGTATCCGAAAAGGAGCATCCTATGGCGGTGCAGATATTTGGTGACGATCCCGTTACCATGGCAAAGGCTGCTGTAAGCTCAATGCAGTACAACCCCGATTTTATTGATATAAATATGGGTTGTCC
>JAFQWA010000030.1 GCA_017407705.1 Clostridia bacterium | reverse complement strand
TCATATTAAAGAAACCGGTATTAGCATTCGCTTTTCGGATTACAAGATTACTCACGAACAGTTTGAACAGTTTAGTGACGTTCAGCACAGAATGTTCTTATAATTTGTTCCGTGGTTTATATCTGTTTTAGGCATAAAAAAAGCAGGATGCTCTTATAGGAACTTGAAATCCTATAAGGACACCCTGCATGGTGCGGGTGACAGGACTTGAATTGCCGACTCTGTCGCAATTCAGCCCACTTCGTGGGCGGCGTTATTGCTAGTCTGTCTCGCCGTTCCTTTGTCACGGCAACCGACAGACATTCGCATTTGCAGGTTCAAGTCCTATATAAACATAAAAAATAAAGACCATCCTTTGATGGTCTTTATTTTTGGTGCGGGTGACAGGACTTGAACCTGCACGTCGAAGACACTAGTTCCTAAGACTAGCGTGTCTGCCATTCCACCACACCCGCACAACACGAGTTAGTATATCAAAAAATCGACAATATGTCAAGTTTATAGTCACAACAATTTTTACATATAAAAAAGCAACCGAAAGATCAAACTCTTTCGGTTGCACTTTTTATATCCTAACAATTTTCGCTTACTGTGTTATGGTTTCAACATTTAACAATACTCGTTTGATAGTCAACATATCTACCGCAGAAACCGATGAGCCTTTTGAGACTTTTGCGGCTTCGTAATAGCAACCCTCTAAGGTATTAGTCGACAACAAATGATTCTTTAAAGTAAGCAGATCCGATGCGTTGGTATTTCCGTCGCCGGTAACGTCGCCGTAAATAACCACCTGGGCATAGTCGGTCACGTTTGAATCTTTAACTATTTTCATAGTCATTCCGGTGGCGATTTTCACACCATTCTGTACCTTTGCGCCGTTTTTATCATAAAACTCAACGGTAACATCATTAGATGTAGCAGAGATAGAATCAACAGTAGCGCCCTGAGTAAATCCGGTTACAACTCTATCCTCAGTATCACCGCTAACGGTAAGTCCTGTTTGCTCAGTAATAGAAGGAGCAACGGTAGGAGCTGCTGTGGTGGTGGGAACTGCGGTAGTGGTAACCACGGTAGTAGGCTTAGTGGTAGTTGGTGCCTGAGTTGTGGTAGCCACTGCCTGAGTGGTAGTTACCTCACCGGCGGGCTGAGTTGTGGTTGTGGAACCACCTGTACCGGGTGTGGGGTTATATCCGTCACCTGCATAGGTGTAATACTTAATATAGTCAACCTTGTAAAGCTGACGTGTAAGCCAGGTGGTATCATCAGGAGTACTTGCCCAAGTACCTTCGTTAGCACCTACTGATGTGTTTATCATGGCATAATGAGGCAGATGGAAACCGTCGTATCTTTCAGAAGATGTAATCTGTATTGAATGGAGAATGTCCTCATCAATATAGAATTTTACCTCCTTAGGAGTCCAGATCATACCGATGATATGATAATCTGTGGTGAAATCCTTGCCGTTGGGCAATACAAAAGACTGACCGTCTGCCTGATGTCCGCCGGTACCGTCTTTTGCCCAGTGGAGGGTAAAGTGAGCCAGATCGGTTCCTCGGCCGCCTTCGTGGTTGTTCCACTGACCGCCGATCATCTCCAAGATGTCGATCTCACCGCCCTTAGGCCATGCAACGCCCTGACCTACTGTCCAGAAAGCAGGCCACATACCTTTACCGCCGGGCAGCTTTGCACGGATCTCAAGTCTGCCGTAAAGGAAGTTCTTGTGGTCACGGGTAACAACCTCAGCAGAGGTGTAGTTAGCAATAACGCCGTTACCCTCGTCGTAATCCTCTTTTAAGGTTTCAATAACCAGTTCGCCGTTTTCAACTCTAACGTTCTTCTCGCGGTTAGTAAAGTAACCTATCTCGGCAGTATTACGGATACCGTAATCAAATGTCCAGTTATCAAGGTTCAATTCAGTACCGCTGAAATCGTCCATCCAATCCAGTTCCCAAGGAGAGTTAAGATCCCAGTTGTATTCGTGGGATAACAGCTCCTCTTGCTCTGCAGGACGAGTAGTAGATGTGGTTTCAACAACAACGGGATCGGTAGCTTCTAAACTTTCGTCGTAAGCCATATTCTGTAAAGTATCGAAATACAGTGTGGTAACAGGCTGTCCGTAGAATTTAATTATAATTCTGAAGAACTGACCTCTTGCCGCTGTGGAAGGATTGAGAGCAGTTCCGTTTCGCTGTTTTAAGCTGCTGAATGGAACGTCATATTTCTTGCCCTGTGTGCCAATAACCAGCTGCATTGCATAGTCTGCCTTGATTGATGCATCCTCAGCAGATGACAACTGCAGAATAACATCAACTGTAACCTCTTGCTCCGCCTTCATCCAGAAGGAAATTCCGCTACCGGTAGCTTTTCCCTTAGCAACGCCTATTGCCAAGCTCATTTCACTAAGAGAATAACCCAGCTTAGGAGTAAGCTTTAAGGATGTTCCGGCATCTGCCTTTGCAGGGTTGGTATTTTGCACCATAGTAAATCCGGAAGCACTGGTTCCGCTGGGGATAGCTGAGAAGTTCTGCAAAACAGTATTTGCAGGAGTTTCGGTAGAAGGAGTATATAATGTATCGGGATCCACCGGTAATGCTGCATCGGGCTCACCGTAAACCGGAGGAGTAACAACGTCGTTTGCGTTTTTCTGACGCAGTGTATCCAGCCAGATGGGGCTTAAAACTCCGTCATCAGGACGGGCGCTATATCTTATATAAATACGTACAAAAGCTTTTGAAGCAACATCTTTAACAACACACTCTGTACCTGATGAACGTGTTAAAGAATCAAAGGGAATAACAATTTCTCTGCCGTTGTTAGTAACAATAAACTTTGTGGTATATGTAGATGTACGCTTTGTGTTGGTATCGTCATACCAGGACATCTCAAAGATAAATCCCATAGTTGCGGAATATCTTTCGGATTTTGCCCACAAAACGACACCGTCGGATGTGAAGGTACCTGCATTGCCAACAAACACATATTGGATCTCACTTAAGCCGTAACCCACCTGAGGGGTAAGCTTCATACAGGTGGAACTGTTACCGTTTTGAGTGTCGAAGGTTATATCAACACCTTTACCTCCACTACTACCGTTAGGCTTTTCTGTGTCGAAATTAAAAATTACATCAGATGCAGCCTCTGCCATAGTGGGAATGGCACTGACTACTAACAGGAGCAGTGACATTATTGCTGCAAGAATTCGGATAGTTTTTTTGTTCATTGTTATTCTCCTTTTTGATGAAACGCTTATAATAATGCAAATTATACCATATAATTTTACAAATGTAAAGATATTTTATGCAATTTGTTAAAAAGAGGTGCTGAAATGTTAGTTTTATTGTTGGTAGAGGACATTCCTCGCCGAAAAGGACTGATGCGACTGCTTTGCCCTAACACTCCACCTGCACCCGTACAGTATTTTACTAAGCTGGGCTCTACAGAATGTGTGGTGATAAAAGCCAAGCGGCTAAGAGGGGCTATTACTTGGGATGTTATCGGCAGAGCGGTGGGAAATCACCCTATAATTATGCCAAAAGAGGTAACTGCACCCACCTTTATCAACCGTCATAGCAGCCATGGGTTTTTGGCACAGGTGCTGTTTAACACTGCAGAGAAAATCATTTTAAGCAGTAAAACGTCTGCAAAGGCCCGACGGGTTTCGGTTTTGGATTTAAAGGGTGAGTGGTGTCAGCAGGTGGTCAAACTGACTAAACTGGCAGGAACGGTGCGTGTGCATACAGAAAATCCTCGAGTGTATGAAAAGTATGGGGATATGTGCTACAAGGAACAAGGGGTGCAGATAATCGTTACGTCGGAGGCTATGAGTCAGTATAATTTTGATTTTGCTTTATGTCCTAATGGAGATACGTGGGGCCCTGATCCTGCTATAATGATAAAAAACTGCCATAACAGATTTTGTTTAGTGCCCCGGTCGGTGTGGGTGTCGGGCATATCCTCAGTGGTGCCGAAGGGCATTTGCCACAGTGACGTTATTTCTGCTCTTTATGAATATGAGGGGCATAAAAGACTGGGACACATAACCGCAGATTTTTTAGTGCATAACGGATATAAGGTGTTTGCCGATGATTTAATGGGAAAATAAAAAAACCGCTGATGTTCATATCAGCGGTTTTTGTTTATTGTGTTATGGTATCTATGCCTAAAATGGATAGTTTTAATTTTAGCATATCCGATGCGGAAACGTTACTTGCTTTAGTGACCTTACCTGCCTCTAAATAGCAGCCTTCAAGTGATGATACAGAAAGCAGACAGCGTTTTACACTTAGCAAATCAGATGCGTTTATTTCACCGTCGCCGCTGACATCACCGTAAATTACCACCGTTGCAAAGTCGGTTACGTTTGAATCCTTTACTATCTTCATAGTCATACCGGTGGCGATTTTTACCCCATCCTGAACCTTTGCACCGTTTTTATCGTAAAACTCCACACTCACGTCACTGTCTGCGGCTACAACTGAATCAACAGTAGCGCCTTGAGTAAATCCACTGACCATTTCGCCTGAAACGTTAAGTCCCGTTTGCTCGTAGATAGTGGGGTCTGACTCGGGCTGAGTGGGGACAGCGGTGGTGGTTATAACAGTGGTGGGCTGAGTGGTAGTAGCCACAGTTGTGGTGGCGGCTGCCTGAGTTGTAGTTACCTCACCGGTGGGTTGGCTGGTGGTTGTGGTGGAGCCGTCTGCACCGGGAGTTGGGTTATAGCCGTCACCTGCATAGGTGTAGTACTTAATGTAGTCCACCTGATATAGCTGACGGGTTGCCCAGGTAGTTTCATCAGGTATACTTGCCCAGCCGCTCTCAGTGGAGCCCACAGCAGTGTTGATAAGTGCGTAGTGCGGGTGATGGAATCCGCCGTAGATACCCGGGTCGGTAATATCTGCAACACGGTAAATGGTATCATCCACATACCACTTAATTTCCTTAGGAGTCCAGATCATACCGATAATATGATACTGGGTAGAAAAATCCTGACCGCTGGGAAGATAATATCCTCCACCCTCGGATTTGTGTGCCATATGTATTCCGTTATGTGCCCAATGCAGAGTGAAATGGGCAAGGTTGGTGCCTCGACGGGTCTCGGTTTCAGGCCAACTTCCGCCGATCATTTCAATAATGTCTATTTCACCGCCCTCAGGCCAGGGAACGCTCTGACCTACTGTCCAGAAAGCGGGCCACATACCCTTACCGCCGGGTAATTTTGCACGAATTTCCAGTCTGCCGTAAAGGAAGGTCTTTCTGAATCGGGTGACTACCTCAGCAGAGGTGTAATTTGCGATGCCGTTAAGATAGTTTTCCTTTAACGTTTCAATAATAAGCTGACCGTTTTCAACTCTAACGTTTTCTTTTCGATCGGTATAATATCCCCATTCTGCATCGTTTCGCAGACCGTAGTTGTAGGTCCATTTAGTGGGATCTATTTCAGTGCCGTTAAAATCGTCCATCCAATCCAGCTTCCAATGGGTGTTGAGGTCCCAGTTGTATTCGTGAGACAACAGTTCCTCCTGATCTGCAGGACGTGCTGTGCTTGAGGTTTGAACAACAATGGGATCGGTGGCTTCTAAGCTTTCATCATATTCCATATTCTTTAAGGAATCAAAATAAATGGTGGACACGGGTTGTTTGTAAAACTTAATGATGATCCAATAAAAATTTGCTCTGGCGGCTGTTGATGGGTTAAGCTCACTACCGGAACGTCTTGTAAGTGAGCTAAAGGGAATGTCATACCGCTTACCCTCGGGAGTTAGCGCCATTTGAACGGAATAGTCGCCTTTAACGGTTTTATCCGCCGCAGAGGACAAGGAGAAAATCACTTCAATATAAACTGTTTCGTCAGATTTCGCCCAAAAGGACATACCGCTTCCTGTGGTTTTGCCCTGAGGCACACCCAGTGTAAGACTGGTTTGGGTAAGAGTATATCCGTAAGTGGGGATCAGCTTGAAAGAGGTACCTGCATCAGCCTTTGCAGGGTTAGTGTTCAACACTCTGACAAAGCCTGTGTTAGTCATACCGCTGGGGTAAGAAGAACAGTCGTATATCACTGAGCCTTTGGGGGATTCCTCAGTGGGGGTATATAATGAGTCGGGGTCGGTAGGTAGTGTTGCGTCAGGCTCACCGTAAACGGGGTCGGTTGCAGTGTCACTATCGGTCTTGTGACGAATTGTATCCAACCAAATAGGACTTAATATGCCATCATCAGGACGTTTGTGGTATCTTATAATAAAGTATGTAAACGCTTTTGGTGCCGTTTCACTAACATTACACTCTTCTCCTGCAGTGCGGTTAAACTCATCAAAGGGCAGCACTATCTCTCTGCCGTTGTTGGTAACGATAAACTGAGTGGAATAGGTGGCGGAGTGCTTAACGTTAGCCTCGTCACGCCAGTCCATTAAGAAGGTGACGCTCATAACCGCAGAGTATCTTTCGGATTTTGCCCAAAACACCACACCCTCGGAGTTGTAGGTACCTGCAGCGAAGGTTAGTGTGTAACTAAGCTCGTCCAAACCGTAGCCCACCTGAGGGGTAAGCTTCATACAAGTGGCGCTGTTGCCGTTTTGAGTATCGAAGCTGATGTCAAAACCCTTGTGGTTGGAGCTGTTGGTGGGTTTTTCTTTGTCAAAGTCAAAAATCACGCCGGTTGAAGCGTCTGCCATAGCGGGTATGGCGCTGATAATAAGTAAAACAAGGGATAAAAAGACTGCCAGTAATTTAACAGACCGCTTGTTCATAATATTTCTCCTTGAACTTTATTATATATGGGCATTGTAGCACATAATTCTGAAAAAGTAAAATAAAAAACCTCTGCACTGAGCAGAGGTTTTTATTTTTATTGTGTTATTGTATCTATGCCTAAAATGACTCGTTTTAGTTTTAGCATATCCGATGCGGAAATGTTACTTGCTTTAGTAACCTTACCTGCCTCTAAATAGCAGCCTTCAAGGGGTGATACAGAAAGCAGACAGCGTTTTATGCTTAATAGATCAGATGCGTTTATTTCACCGTCGCCGCTGACATCGCCGTAAATTACCACCGTTGCAAAGTCGGTTACATTTGAATCCTTTACGATCTTCATAGTCATACCGGTGGCGATTTTTTCGCCATCCTGAACCTTTGCACCGTTTTTATCGTAAAACTCCACACTCACGTCACTGTCTGCGGCTACAACTGAGTCAACGGTAGCGCCTTGAGTAAAACCACTGACCATTTCGCCTGAAACGTTAAGTCCCGTTTGCTCATAGATAGTGGGGTCCGACTCGGGCTGAGTGGGGACAGCGGTGGTGGTTATAACAGTGGTGGGCTGAGTGGTAGTAGCCACAGTTGTGGTGGCTGCTGCTTGAGTCGTAGTTACCTCACCGGTGGGTTGGCTGGTGGTTGTGGTGGAGCCGTCTGCACCGGGAGTTGGGTTATAGCCGTCACCTGCGTAGGTGTAGTACTTAATGTAGTCCACCTGATATAGCTGACGGGTTGCCCAGGTAGTTTCATCCGGAATACTTGCCCAGCCACCCTCTGTAGCACCGATAGATGTGTTAATAAGGGCATAGTGTGGGTGGTGGAAGGAGTTGTATAGAACCGAATCGGTTATATCAGCAGAGCAGTAGATGGTATCGTCGATATACCATTTAATCTCCTTAGGAGTCCAGATCATACCGATAATATGGTAGTCGGTGGAGAAATCCTGACCGTTTGGCAAGAAGAAGGAGCCGCCACGACCTGCCATATGTCCACCTGTACCGTCTTTACCCCAGTGCAGGGTAAAATGTGCAAGATTGGTGCCACGGGAGGTGGAGCCGGGCCAGTTGCCGCCGATCATCTCTAAAATGTCGATCTCACCGCCACCGGGCCAGGCAATTCCCTGACCAAGTGTCCAGAAAGCGGGCCACATACCCTTACCGCCGGGCAGCTTTGCACGAATTTCAAGTCTGCCGTAAAGGAAGGTTTTTCTGAATCGGGTTACCACCTCAGCAGAGGTGTAGTGGGCGATACCGTCCATATATTCCTCTTTTAAGGCTTCGATAACCAGCTGACCGTTTTCAACTCTAACGTTTTTCTCACGGTTAGTAAAGTAGCCCTGCTCGGCGGAGCCACGAATACCGTAGTTGTAATCCCATTTGGTAACGTCCAGCTCGGTGCCGTTAAAATCGTCCATCCAATCCAGCTTCCACGGGGTGTTAAGATCCCAGTTGTATTCGTGGGATAACAGCTCCTGCTGATCTGCAGGACGTGCAGTGGTAGAGACTTGAGTGGTAACAGGATCGGTGGCTTCTAAGCTTTCGTCGTAAGCCATATTCTGGAGTGAGTCGATATACAGATTGGTAACGGGTTGCTTATAAAACTTAAGAATTATTCTGAAAAAGTTGGCTCTTGCAGCCGTTGAGGGATTCAACTCGTTTCCAAACCTGCGAACTAAATCCTTAAAAACAACGTCATACTTTTTGCCCTCGGGGGTGATGATTATCTGAGTAACATAGTCGCCCTTAATGGACTTATCCTCAGCTGAGGACAGCTGCAGCACCACGTCTAAGGTAATGGTTTCATCGGCCTTTGCCCAGAAGGATATTCCACTGCCTGTAGCCACTTTTTGAGCCACGCCAATAGATAAGGTCATTTCCGAAAGGCCGTAGCCATAGGTCGGGGTGAGTTTAACCGACTTTCCTGCGTCGGCTTTTGCAGGGTTGGTGTTTAAAACTCTGATAAATCCGTTACTTGAAGTGCCGCTGGGCAAGGTGGAAAAGTCGTATATTACTGAGCCTTGGGGGGATTCCTCAGAGGGGGTGTATAAGGTGTCGGGGTCAACGGGCAGGGGTGCGTTGGGCTCACCGTAAACCGGTGAGGTCGCCACGTCACTGTCGGTTTTTTGACGCATTGTGTCCAGCCAGATAGGACTTAAAATTGTGTCCTCGGGATGCTCATAATATCTTAACACTATATTAGTGTAGCATTTGGGCGCCATTTCCTTTATATCGCACTCTTCTCCTGAGGAATGATTTAATGAGTCGAAAGGAACAACTATCTCTCTGCCGTTGTTGGTAACGATAAACTGAGTGGAGTAGGTGGCGGAGTGCTTTACGTTAGCATCATCACGCCAGCTTATGACAAAGATAAAGCCCATAACTGCGGAATATCTTTCGGATTTTGCCCAGAAAACGATACCCTCGGAGTTATGTGTACCTGCACCTAATGCCATAGTATAGTTAAGCCCCTGCAATCCGTAGCCTATTTTAGGAGACAGCTTCATACAGGTGTTGCTGTTGCCGTTTTGAGTGTCAAAGCTTATGTCAAATCCGTCGTAATAGCTGCTGGCAGTAGGTTTTTCACTGTCAAAATCAAAAATCACACCGTTTGACGCATCTGCCATAGCAGGTACGGCACTGATTATAAGCAAAATAAAAGATAATAGGGCTGCGAGAATCTTAATGGGGCGCTGTTTCATAAAAACTCTCCTCAAATTTTGTTATATATGGGCATTGTAGCATATAATTTTGAAAAAGTAAAACAAAAAATACCGCTGACTTTTAGGAAACGTCAGCGGTATTGATTTAGTTTAGTACAGAGAGTTCATACATCTTACCTTGATGTTTTTCTGCATATCCTCAAGGGTGTATTCCTTGCTGAGGTCGCTGTTCATAATAGTTATAACACGGTTGTAGCCCGGTACAACATCAACAAAGTTATCGTCAGCGATAAAGTCTGCATCGTCAAGATAGATCTCTGCGTTTTTAATAAGTGTTTTGGTGGTTAATGTGATCTCAAAACGGTCATCCAGCTTGTTTACTGAAATCTCAGGCTTAGTGTTTTTCATTGAGAAATGCTTGGTCTTGCAATACAATGCAACGTCATAGCCCACACCGTCATCAAGATAGTACTCCAGATAAACCTTTCTGTCGTTACCGTTTTTGATAAACTCAGTCACATCAAATTCGTGAACCTTCTTAGCACTTAAGGGTGCAATACCCACTTCAATAGAGCCTCTTACAAGAACCTCCTCATCAGTTCTCAGACGATAGTGCAGCTTACCCTTGTAAGCCTCTAAGCTTTCGCTGGAAAGATAGAAGGAGGATTTGCCGTCTTCGAAGTCGTGAGTTAATGATACAGGAGCAAAGAAGCGTTTGCTGAAATAGTGCAGTGCTTTCCATCTGCCGTAGTAGTCGATACTGGACCAGGATGCTACGGGCCAGCAGTCGTTAAGCTGCCAGTAAACGGTACCCATACATCTGCCTCTGTTTCTACGCAGGTGCTCAACGCCGGCACGTACAGCCTCAGCCTGCAGCATCTGTGAAGCATATACCATACCCTCAAAGGTGTAAGGATAACGGTAGTTGTTAGCTAAGTAGTATGCGATCTTCTGGTTACCGGTGGTGCACTTCTGATGAGAGTCCATAACCGGTGAGAAGATGTTGTAATCCTCAGGCTCTGCAAAGGTTGCGATAGTCTTCATATCCGGGAAAGACTCAAAGCCAAACTCAGACAAGAAGCGGAAATAGTAATTTTTGTAGTCGGAATAGGGCTGCATACCGTGCCATACGCTCCAGTAATGAGCATCGCCGTAATTAGCGTTGTCGCAGTCCTCAAAGTTGCTGTGAGATGTGGGTGAGGATGACCAATACAAACGGTCGGGATCCAGCTTGCTAAGTGCCTGGGGCAGTGCCTCGGCAAACAGCTTTAAGTATTCCTCTTTAGCATTGTCCTGCAAGGGAAGATTCCAGTTCTGGATAGCGGTTTCGTTTTCGTTGTTACCGCACCACATACCGATACAAGCGTGATGCTTTAAACGGAGCACGTTATCCTTAACTTCCTCTAAAACGTTCTCCAAAAATCCGTTACGGGTATCGTAAACAGCGCAAGCAAACATAAAGTCGTGCCAGAGGATAAGGCCCAACTGGTCGCACAGCTCATAGAACCAATCATCAAGATAATGACCGCCGCCCCAAATTCTAACCATATTGTGGTTAGCACGGATAGCGTCTTTCAGCAGCTTTTCGGTGCGTTCACGGTTTCTGCGTGATAAAATAGCATCTTCGGGTATGTAGTTTGCACCCATTGCAAAAAACTCAATGCCGTTAATTACCATAGTAAAGCTCTGGCCGTACTCATCGTCCTCACGTTTGATGTGGAACTCTCTGAGTCCGAGCTTGTACTCCTTGGTTTCGCCTGTGGATAAGGAAATAACCAAC
Source organism: Clostridia bacterium (assembly GCA_017407705.1). Lineage (GTDB taxonomy): Bacteria > Bacillota > Clostridia > Oscillospirales > Acutalibacteraceae > RGIG2202. Next base: position 64,902 of record JAFQWA010000030.1, on the reverse strand, counting down.
TTATACAAGGGCTGTGCACCTAAAGTGTGGATGTACCAAAGCTTAGGATCGTTTACGTCAAAGGTAAGCTTTTCGTCTGATGAGAAGCTGCGAACATCTAAAAGACTGCCGTCGGGATCAAACAGCTCTGCCTTTGCGGTAACCGCAATATCCTTTTTAACAATCTTAACGTCGGCAGTGATGGTAGCTTTGTTCTCAGAATGTGCCTGACGGATGTCAATATCACCCAAACGGGCGTCATAGCAGTTAAGATAAATGTCACGGTAAACACCTGCGTCGGGAATTTGGGGGCCCCAGTCCCAACCTGACATAGAATGGGCTTTTCTTATGTGGGAAATACCTGAAATAGCTTCCCAAGAGCCCCAAAGGTAATTTTCTTCCTGACGCTTTTTCATATGCTGAATAGGTGACAGGAAAACGATTCTCAAATCGTTCTCACCGCAAACCAGCTTAGACTTAACGTCCACACGCCACTCGCGGTGCATATTATTAGTACTTGCTACCTTAACGCTGTTAACGTAGACCTCGCAAAGAGTGTCAAGACCTTTGAAATACAGCTCACAGAAGGTTTTGCTGAGCATATCTGCATCTACAGTAAACACGGTTTCATATTCGTAATCGTACTCCGACGCTTTCTGCACGATAAACTCATTCTCGCGGTAAAAGGGATCCGGAATCTTTCCTGCATTAAGCAAGTCAAGGTTCACAGAGCCGGGGACCTTTGCGGGAATATAATCGGTTTCGTCAGTGCGACGCATTTTCCAATTACAACCGCCTAAATTCAAACTTATCATAAAAACACCTCATTTTAAGGGACTACCCTATAATAACTACACAGAATTTTACCATTTATATGACTCAGTGTCAATAAAAACCAAAGATTTTACAATATTTTTTTATTTTACCACTTTACTTTGCTAATGCGATAGTGTATAATAGCATTACCAAATAAACCTTTAGGGGGATTTTATTATGAAAAAACTTATTGCATTACTTTTGGCGGTGGTACTTTGTGTATCATTTATGTCCGGCTGTAACTTGAAAAAGGACTTGGACTATATCCAGTCTAACGGCAAAATGACTATCGGTATCACATTGTTTGCTCCTATGAACTACAAGGATGCTAATGGCGAGCTTATCGGCTTTGAAACCGAGTTTGCCAAGGCAGTTTGCAAAGAGCTTAATGTTGAGCCTAACTTCCAGGTTATTGAATGGAAATCTAAAGAAACAGAACTTAAGTCAAAAAACATTGACTGCATCTGGAACGGTATGACCATTACTGATGAATTGTTAAACAATACTGACATTTCTACACCCTATATGCAGAACAAGCAGGTATTGGTAGTTAAGGCTGAAAACGCTAAGAAATACACCGATGCTGCAAGTCTTAAGGGCGCTAAGATCGTTGCAGAGGCAAATTCTGCAGGTGAAAGATCTGCCCAGACCAATGATCTGTTTAAAGATGCTGAGTACACCGCAGTTGACGCTATGTCAACTGCACTTATGGAGGTTAAAGCAGGTACTGCTGACGCCGCTGTCATCGACTATGTTATGACTATCGGTTCAACCGGTGAGGGTACTGACTATGCTAATTTAGTTATGGCTGAGAACATAAGTCTTGCTTCTGAGCCTGAGCAGTACGGTATTGCATTCCGTAAAAACAGCCCCAAAACCTTGGAAGCTGTTAACGCTGCTATCAAAAAGCTTGCTGAAAACGGCACTCTTGATGAGATCGGTAAGAAATACAAGTTGGATGAGCTTTTGATCGTTGAATAATAATTTAAAGGCGGAATTTTAAATTATGTCGTTTTGGCAAATCAGTTTGAAGCTTTTAGAGGGCTTTGGACAAAACTGTTTTATATTTATAGTAACGCTTTTGGCATCATTACCGCTGGGACTTGTTATTGCCTTTGGCTCTATGTCAAAGTTCAAGCCCTTATGCTGGTTAACAAGAGCTTTTGTCTGGGTCATCAGGGGAACTCCCCTGATGCTCCAGCTTTTTGTTGTTTTTTACGTGCCGGGTCTGGTGTTCGGTATGCCGTTCCAGTCCCGAATGAGTGCGGCGTTGGTGGCCTTTATCATCAACTACGCTGCTTATTTCTCCGAGATATACCGTGGCGGTATCAACAGTATTCCTAAAGGGCAGTACGAGGCAGGTCAGGTGCTGGGTATGACCAAGTCACAGATTTTCTTTAAAGTTATTCTGTTTCAGGTTATTAAGCGTATTATCCCGCCTATCGGCAACGAGATCATCACTTTGGTTAAGGATACCTCTCTTGCACGAGCCATTGCTGTTCCCGAAATACTGATGATGTCCTATGAATTTGCGGCAGAGGGTCTTATCTGGCCCTTGTTCTACACCGGAGCATTTTTCCTTATCTTCAGCGGCGGATTAACACTTCTGCTGGGATATGTGGAGAAAAAGCTTAACTATTACAGAGGTTAAATTATGTCGGTTTTAAAGGTTGAAAATATACATAAAAGCTTTGACAAAACTCAGGTTTTAAAGGGTATCGACTTTTCACTTCAAAAGGGTGAGGTTTTAGCCATAATCGGTGCATCCGGCAGCGGTAAGACCACCTTGCTCCGTTGTCTTAACTTTCTTGAAACCCCTCAGAAGGGCAAGATAATAGTTAACGACAAGGTTTTGTTTGATGCTGATGATAAAAAACTGCAGAGTGATGAGCAGATAAGAAAAAACAGATTGCATTTTGGTCTGGTGTTTCAATCCTTTAATCTGTTTCCCCAGTATAACGTGCTGAAAAACATTATGTTGGCTGAGGAACTCTTAGCAAAGGAACAGATAAAAGCTGTTGGCGAGTATAACGGCTGCACTGATTTTAAAGAAGCACAAGAAAAGATCGAGCAGAAAGCCAAGGATCTGCTGAACAAGGTGGGCCTTTCGGAAAAGATGGACTTTTATCCTTACCAGCTTTCAGGTGGTCAGCAGCAGCGTGTGGCAATTGCCCGTGCTCTGGCGCTTAACCCCCACGTTTTGTGCTTTGACGAGCCTACGTCAGCGTTGGATCCTGAGCTTACAGGCGAGGTGCTTAAGGTTATCAAGGGACTTAAGTCCTCTGACAGCACTATGGTTATCGTAACCCACGAGATCGAGTTTGCCCGTGACGTGGCAGACAAGGTGATCTTTATGGCAGACGGTGTTATCGTTGAAGAGGGTACACCCCAGCAGGTTATTGAAAATCCGCAGAATGAACGCACCCAAGCCTTTTTATCAAGGTTTAATCAAAAGTTTTAATAAAACAAAAAACCCGTCGGGAATTTATCCCGACGGGTTTTGCTTTTCTTCTCGTTTTATACATACTTGCCGAGGATTCTTAAGGGCGGCTTGCCCTTAAGCCGTTCAGGAAAGGGTTTGCAAAGGGAAAACCCGGTCGGAAGGGTTGTCCCTTTGCTGCGTCTTTCCCCCTTTTCTTCGCATAAAGAAAAGGGGCGCCAAAGCGGCGTGAGCGAAAAAAAGAGAGTTTTAAAAAGCATAAACATTCGGTTATTCTCATACGTTTTAATAATTAAATATCGTTTATAACTACATTAGATAACAAAAACCCGTCGGGGATTTATCCCGACGGGTAATTTTTTTATCGTTTTGATTTATGCAGCTTTCTTTTTGGATGAAATCATATAGCTTACAAAAAGCACTGCCAACAACAGCACGATGCCGGTTACTAACGCCAACCACAAATTGCTTGTGAAGCCGCCTACCAAGTAGCCTGTAAAGCAGCAGCCTGCAACGATCAGAGCGTAAGGCATTTGGGTGGATACGTGATCCAAGTGGTTGCAGTTTGCACCGGTGGAAGCCAGAATGGTGGTATCGGAAATGGGAGAAACGTGGTCTCCGCAAACCGCACCTGCAAGTATAGCGGCAACAGTCATAACCATAAGCTGAGAGGTTGTTCCGCCAAATACAGAAACACAGATGGGAATAAGGATACCAAAGGTTCCCCAAGATGTACCTGTTGCAAAAGCAAGACCTAAAGATACTAAGAAAAATACTGCAGGCAATATAGCCAATGAAATCTGGTTGCTCTCAACAAAGCCGCCCACAAAGCCACCTGCATTAAGATAATCTGCGTCGCAGATACCACCTAATGTCCAGGCAAGAGTCAGAATCAAAATTGCAGGTACCATAGCCTTAAAGCCTGATACCAAAGACTCTGCAAACTCACCGGGTGTGATAACTTTTCTGGGAATATAAAGTAAAAATACAAATATGATAGTGAAGAACGAACCAAGTACCAATGCCAAGGATGAACTGCAGTTAGCAAAAGCATCAACAATGTTTGCACCCTCTAAAATGCCGCCGGTATAAAGCATTGCTGCAACGCACAAAACGATCAGCACGATAATGGGAAGAACCAAATCAAACACTTTACCGTTGGATTTTATTTCGGAATCGTCGGTCTTGTTAAGCACGTCGCCGCCTTCGGGGTGACTTGCATTGTACTTCTTCATAGGACCGAAATCAAAGTTCAATGCAATAATAACTATTATCATAATAATGGTTAAAATAGCATAAAGGTTAGCGGGGATAGTCTGCAAGAACAGGTTAAAACCGTCGATATTGCTGCCTTCAGGCATAGATGAGCCAACAGCGGCGGCCCAGCTTGAAATAGGAGCAATAATGCAAACGGGTGCAGCAGTGGCGTCAATAATATATGCCAGCTTTGCACGGGTGATGTTGTGTTTGTCGGTAACAGGGCTCATAACGGTACCAACTGTAAGACAGTTAAAGTAGTCGTCAACAAAGATCAAAGCACCCAGTGCAGAGGTAGCAGCTAAAGCCCCTCTTTTGGACTTAATTGATTTTGCTGCCCAGTCTCCGTAGGCCTTGGATGCACCTGATTTGCTCATTAAAGAAACCAGCATACCCAAGAAGATCAAAAAGATAATAATGTTGGTGTTGTCACCGACCTTGCTGCTCATAAGACCGAAGGTGGTTTCCAGTGAGCCAATCACGTTGAAATTAGTAAAGAACAACGCACCTGAGATAATGCCCACAAACAGAGAAACGTAAACCTCTTTTGTAATGAGCGCAAGAACGATGGCGATTACGGGCGGCAAAAGCGCCCAAGCAGTTCCTGCCATTTTGAGTTTCCTCCCTAAATTTTATTTTTCAAGGGCAGACTTAATATCTGCGCCTGCAAGACGGTAAGTAGTCCACTCCGACATAGGCTTAGCGCCTAAGTATTTGTAAAAGTCAATAGAAGGAGTGTTCCAGTCAAGACAGCACCATTCCACACGGCTGCAATTACGCTCTAAGGCAATGGCAAATATCTTCTGGATAAGGGCTTTTCCGATGCCCTTCCCACGCATATCGGGGTCCACAAACAAATCCTCAAGATAAATTCCCGATTTGCCCACAAAGGTGGAATAATTCTGGAAAAACAGTGCAAACCCCACAGGCTTGCCCTCCACCTCAGCCAAAATGACTTCGGCGGCGTGGTTGTCAAAAACCACCTGCTGTATCATTTGCTCGGTATTTACCACCTGATCACTCATTTTCTCATACTCAGCGATCTTTTTGATAAACTCCAGAACAATACCTGCATCTTCTCTTTTGGCAAATCTTATGTTAAGGTCACAGGACATCAAAACATCTCCAAACAAAAAAACTGCAAAGTTGCAAAACATAAGCAACCTCGCAGTTAAGTAGCATTAAAATTAACGACAAACTCGCTGTTTTGTTATCTGTACAATAACACAAACCCCGACATAAGTCAACAATTTTCGCAGTTTATAGTCTTACATAATTCCGTCGGTGAGATATTTCACGGCGGTTTTTTTGTTTCGTTTTAAGCAAATGCCTAAAACCACACAATAAATAATTGCCCCTATAATGCAAACTATCATATCCTCCATAGTATCGCTGACTCCCGTGGCTTTTACCCACTGAGGGTCGGTGCCTGCCAGCTTAGACAGTACAAACTCACCGATTTCCCACACCACCGCTGTAAACGAGCAAAAGAAAAGTCCGAACAGTGTCATTATCCATTTGCCCCTTGCGGCGTTGGGTTTATCATTGACTATCATCAAGTAAATGCACACACCAATTCGGGCAAACACTATACCTGAAAGGCCGTGGGCAAATATGTCATAAACGGGTACAAGGTGATAAAGTCGCAAACAGATGCCCATATTATAGGCAAGGAAAATAAATATAAGCAGCTTTGCGTCGAAAATATACTGAGGCGGGATTTTGAAAAGTTTTGTGTAAACTACGGGTATCAGCAAAAACAACGGTGCTATCAGTATGTATATCACCGTTACTGCTTCACTAAAAAATATATTATATACAGCTATTAAAGCGGTCAGCACTGAATATATTACAGCGGTAATAAAATACACCCGTTTTGGGTTTTTAAAAAGGCACATTAAACCTATCTCCCTTCCTGATTTATGTATTTTACCATACATATTTGAACATTTTAGCAAGATAATATTAACAAAATGAAAATGAGGTATTGCTATGCAGGTCGCAAGTCCATTGCCGCCACCCGACTCCAACGGAGTTATAGATTATAATGTAATAAAAATAAGTGCGGATATTCAGGAAAACTATAAAATCTTTAAAGAGATATTTAAAAATGATAACACGGTAGTTATCAGAGTGTTTGAAAATCAGCAGGATAAGGACATTCAATTTTTAGGCATTTCCATAAACGGTATGGTCAAGCCCAATTCCATTTATCAGAGTATCACCTCACCCTTAATGCAGAAAAAGTTTGATAAAAACGAAAGCTATTTCACTCAGGCACATAGGGAAATAATATCCAGCTTAGACCTTAGCATAAAAACCGACGTTAAGGATATTGTTAAAGCTATTTTATACGGTGATACCGCCATTATGGTAAGCGGCGGCACACAGGCTATATTAGTTGAAACAAAGGGTTGGTCCACACGCTCCATATCCGAGCCCGACAGTGAGAAAAACTTAAAGGGCCCCAGAGAGGGCTTTACTGAGGCTATGATAATCAACGCATCGCTTATACGCCGACGTATTCAAACCTCTGATTTAAAATTCCAATATATGAATCTTGGCACACGTACCAACACCTTTGCCTGTATAGTTTATCTTGATTCGTTAGTGGATAAAAAGGTGCTGACCGAGTTTGTGCGTCGACTTGAAAAAATAAGCTCCGACTCAGTTTTAGACGCCAATTACATTGAGGAGCTGATTAAGGATAACCGACATTCTCCCTTTAAAACCATTGGGTCCACCGAAAAGCCTGACGTGGCGGCTGCCCGAATTTTAGAGGGTAGGATAGCCCTGATTGTGGACGGCACACCCATAGTTATCACGCTGCCTTATTTGTTTATCGAAAATTTTCAGTCGCCGGACGACTACTACCTTAACTACTACTTTGCATCTATCGGCAGACTGCTGAGAATTATCGGCTTTTTCATCACAATAAGTCTGCCCTCTGTCTATCTGGCGTTGGTGACCTATCATCAGGAAATGCTACCCACCCAAATGGTAACCGCCATTGCCGAGTCCTCAAAAGGGGTGCCCTTTCCCACCTTTGTAGAGTGTCTTATAATGCTGTTTGTGTTTGAAATTCTTAGAGAAACGGGCATCAGAATGTCCAGCAAAATCGGTCAGGCACTGGGTATCGTTGGCGGACTTGTAGTAGGTCAGGCAGCGGTGGAGGCTAAAATAGTCAGCGCACCAATGGTGATAGTTATTGCATTTACCGGCATAACCGGCCTTATTACTCCCCGACTTTCGGGAGCGGCTATTTTAATACGCACCCTATCCTTAATCTTCACTGCCATACTGGGATTTTACGGATTTTTTCTGTTTATGATAACTGTGCTTATCCACGTTATGTCCTTAAAGTCATTTTCTTATGAATATATTTCCTTATCCTTTAAGCCTCAAAGCATTAAGGATATTTATGTAAGGGCACCACAGTGGCAGTTGAAAACACGGCCCAAATTTGCCAAGGATAAGTATAGGAGGTAAAGGCTTGAAACGGTTGATTTTACTGATTATAAGCGGTTGTCTTTTGCTTTGTGGCTGCTGGAACTATAAAGAAATAAAAAACTTTACCATTGTTATGGGTGTGGGTATAGACGAGGGCAAAGCTCAGCGGTACAGAGTGTGCGTGGAGATTGCGGCTATGAAAAGCGGCGGGGAGCAGGTAAGGGATCAGGCAAAGCCTAAGGTGGTGTCTGTTGAGGGAGATACTGTGTTGCAGGCAATACAAAGCATCACCGCCACCACCGGCGGCAACCTTTATTTTGATAACTGCAAAATAATTGTACTGGGCGACGGTATCTGTGAAAAAGGGATTGGGAATATAGTGGAGTATTTTGTGAAAACCGCTTATTTCCAGAAAAACATTGACGTGGCAGTAGCGCACAACACCACTGCTGAAAAAATATTTTCCATAAACCCTACCAACGAGGAAGTGGTGTCCACCGAGCTTGCCAACTCTATCCGCTCCACCGCTCAAACCTCCTCCACTGCCATGAACGTTACCCCTTATCAGCTTTACAACGCTTACAAGTCGGGCAAGGGCAGTGTTATAACCGCTCTTAAAATAGAAAAAAACGGACAGGAGAAAATGATAATGTCCGGCGGCTACGGTTGTTTTAACGGGCTAAAGCTTACGGGGTACCTTACGGAAAACGAGGCGTTGTTTTACAATTTTGCAAAAAACAAAGTGTCTAAGGGACAGTTGTCGGTTAAGGTGGATAACAAGGTCAGCGGTTTTGAGATTTTAAATGCCAAAACCAAATTAAACCGCTCTGGTGAGCTTATTGTGACTGCCGACGTTGCCGCTTATGACGGCACTGTAACAGCAACTGAGCAGGATATAAACAGGTATGTTAAGCAAAACGTAAAAAAGGTAATAAGCAAAGCTATAACCGACTTTAATTGCAACGAGTTTTCCTTTTCAGGCCATGTGTCGGTTATAGGAAACGTGACTGTCCGTGACAGACGGCTGGCAGGATAAAGGAGTGATATAAATGGCACTGTTTTGCCTTGTAACAATAATATATGTTTTAATATTTATATTTGATTACCCCAGATTACGCTCTGCAAAAAGCCTAAAACAAGCGGTGGTGTATTGGGGTGTGCTGACGGTGGCTTACGTTATAACCTTTATTTACTGCTTGTTCTGGTCAATCCCCACCCTGCCAAGCTTTTAGGAGGTAATATGAACAGTGATATTGTAAATCCCAAACAAGCCACCGCCATACTCTCGGTGTTTTTGATCTCGGGCACGTCGGTGACTATGAACAACTATCTGTCAAAGCAAAACACCTGGATCAGTCTAATTATAAGCGTTGCTGTATCGGCGGTGATGTTTTTATTATTTGCAAAAATACTAAAGCTTTTTAAGGGTAAAAACCTTTTTGAAATAAGTGAGCGCTGCTTCGGAAGGTTAGGGTCAAAGCTAATATCGGCGGTGGTGGTTATCTACGCTTTTATCCGTGGCATCGTTGCCTTACGCAGCTTTTGTGAGATGGTGACTATCACTTCCTTAGACGAAACACCCATACTGTTTATTGCAGTGTTTGTGATGCTGACATCGGCGTTTATGATAAAAAGCGGACTTTACGTTATGGGCAAATGCAGTTTGTTTTTTGCGGCGGTAATAGTTTTCATCACCGCACTTACCACTCTGCTTTCCATCGGTGTTATGCAGTTTGAAAACCTGATGCTGACGGGCATATCTGCCGCAAGTCTTGTGGCAGACAGTGTTTCGTTTATCACCCACCCGTTTTTAGACGCACTGCTGCTTTTATGCCTTTTTTCTCATATAAAAAACAACGCAAACCACAGCAAAATATTTATATGGGCGCTGATTTTAGCGGCATTGGTTATGGTTGTTACCTTGCTTCGTGATATACTGATTTTAGGAGGGGAGACCTTCTCTCAGCTGTATTTTCCCTCTTACTCCGCTACAGGTATCATAAACATTTACAACTTTTTGCAACGCATATCGGTGCTGGATGCCGTTAAAACGCTGTTTTCGGTTTTGATCGAGGTATCGGTCTGCCTTTTCTGCGTCACTAAAGGTCTGGGCTTTTTAATAAGATACGACAGCTACAAAAATCTGGCGTTTCCTGTGGCTATGCTGATGTCGGTGCTGTGTACCGTTTGTTTTTCCAGCACTATGGTTTTGGCAGATTTCACAAAAAATCTGACGTATTTTGCACTACCTGCACAAATACTTTTGAGCCTTGTAATATTAGGTATGGGAACCCTAAAAAATAAACAAAAAAATAGTTGATTTAGTGGTTGAAAATTCAAAATAATTATGTTACCATTTACTCAAATTTAATAGTTTGGAGGATGTCTTTATGAAGGATATCGTCAGAGGTGTAAACATAGGTAACTGGTTAGTTCTTGAACGTTGGATGGACCCCGATTTTTATGAGGATAACAAAACCGCTCACTGCGAAACCGATTTTATGTTGCAGTTCGGTGACAAGGCTATCCCTAAGCTTACTCAGCACCGTGATACATTTATCACTAAAGAGGATTTTGAGTGGATCAAAAATGCAGGTCTTAATTCTGTGAGAATTCCCGTTCCTCATTGGATCTTTGGTGATTTTGAGCCTAATCTGGGTTGTATCAAGTATTTGGACAACGCTATCGACTGGGCAAACGAATTGGGTCTTAAGGTGCTGATTGATATGCACTGCGCTCCCGGTTCACAAAACGGTGAGCATCACAGTGGTTTGTGCGGTATTATGGAGTGGCACAAGGATCCCGCTAAGATCCAGCGCACCATTGACGTTATGGGCAAGTTGACCGAAAGATATAAAGACGAGAAATGTCTGTGGGGTATGCAGCTGCTTAACGAGCCCGATCCCAACCTTCCTAAAGATATTTTGCGTGATTACTACACCCGTGGATATCACGAGATCAGAAAGCACGTTGACGAGAACGTGACCGTTGCTTTCCACGATCAGTTTGATATGCATCAGTGGGTTGACTTTATGCAGACTCCTGAATATAAAAACGTTACTATTGACGTGCATATTTATCACTGCTTCGGCGATAACGGAAAGAATTTCACCTTCCAGCAGCATCTTGACGATCAGCTTGATCCCTGGCTTGCTACATTTAAGAAGATGCAGAAATACTTTAAGGTTATTATCGGTGAGTGGTCATTGGGTCTTAACGGTGAAGGCGCTGCTATGGCAGGTCAGAACTGGGTTCAAAGGGATGCTATCCGCCGTGCTTTTGCAGGCGTTCAGCTGCAAAACTACGAAACTACTGACGGTTACTTCTTCTGGAGCTATAAAACTCCCAGCAAGGGTCACGCAGATGCTTGGAGCTACCGTGCAGCAGTTGAAAACAACTATTTCCCCAAAGTATTAAAATAATGTAAATTAAAAACCCGACGCTTAGGGCATCGGGTTTTGTTTTGCAAACAATATTATCAGTTTTCAGAGCTTTTTACAGTGCTTTTCACATCAGAGAGCATATCAATAAGGGAAGATAGGGCTTTACTGTCACGCTGAAGTGCGTCAAAATCCAACTTATCAAGGCAATCGGTGATGGCTTTGAGCTGCTGCAGCTCGTTTTTCAAAGCCGCATTTTCCGACTCAGTACGTACCACCGCTCTCATAAGCTGCTCAGCGCGGCTTTTATGAGCGTCTGCCGCTTTAAGCTTTTCGGTAAGTTCTTCAAGCTGTGACTTGAGCGCAGCGTTTTCCTCACTTGCAGAACGCATACCCTCTGCCTGTTGCTCCAACTCGTCTATTTTACACATAAGTTCGTTGTTGGTAACCTTTAACTGCTCCAGCTCCTCAGCAGAGTCACGCTTTATATCGTCAAAATATTTAAGCACATCGTTTTTATTAAATCCACCAAAAATACTGGTTCTGAAAATTCCCGAATTTGCCATAATCAAAGCTCCATTCTACCTTTTTTCAAGGGAATACGATAAATTATCTATTATTATAGCAAATATATTCAATTTTTTCAACTGTGGGTTTGACGTTGTGAGTGAAGTCGAAATAAAAAATACCGTTTCGAAAAGGTTCGAAACGGTATTTTACTAATCTAAAATATATATTTCAATATTTTTAACACCAAACTGAACACACTCTTCATAGGTGTCAAAATAAAGGTCGGCGGTAATACGTCCGCCCTTTGCAAATCCGCCGGTATCTGCAGCAACTGCATAACCGTAAATGATTCTGTTATCGGGGGTACGGATATACATCTTTGTGCCGTAGGGGATCTGCTTGGGATTTACCGCAATATAACCGGGCTGAGGAACCTTACCTGTGGAGGTGATAGCACCTTCATCAGCATAATAAGCGGTAGCCTTACCGGTAATAAGCTTTTTGTAATTAACGGGCACACCGTTTTCATCCAATACTATATCAATAGTAGGCTTTAAGGTTGAAACAGTGGTAACGGTGGAATAATCACCGCAGGTGGGTTTGCCGCTGGCGTTGTTAACAACGGGCTTAGTAGCAATGGGCTGTACCACACGGTCAACCACAACAGTTTCAGCAACCTCACCGTTAACCATTTTATTCTCATAAACAGTGGTAACAACGGCTCTCTGACCCTGACTTAAAATATCCTTATCCAGCTTACTGTCGATCTTAACCAGGTTCACATACTGTGAATAAGTTACGATCTCGTCCTTCTTAACTGTTTTGTATTCAACACGGTCAACTGTTATCTGTGCGTCAGAAGGGAGCATAGCATCTAAAGAGAGGTTAACTGCATCGTTATCGGAAATGGTAATACCCATCTCTTTAAGCACATTTCCCACAGTATCACGGGCAACCACATACTGAGTAGTCTTACCGTCAGCAGTGAGCTCCAAACGGCATTTACGGATAACGTGGATACTTACTTTATTATCGATTTTTTCGGTTTTTACAACGTCAACGTCTGACACTGTAACGTTTGCATCCTTAAGGATAGCGATTTCGTCTGTTTGATCGGAAACAACGGTTTTCTGCTGTCCGTCAACATAGACAGTGTAGTTTTTCAGTTGAGAAGCAGTCATTCCGGTCAAAACGGAAAAAGCAACTGCAACAGCGGCTAAAAGACTTATTTTAGATTTAATGAATGATGTAACTGCTTGTTTAAGATTATCTTGCTGCTGGCTCAACCATAATCGGTCTATAGTCATACAAATCTCCTTTTCATTATTAAAGCGAAACTATATATAGTGTACCCTGTGGGGTATTGGGAAAAAATTTGTTCGCTTAACATATTTTACATCACGATTAGTGATTATATGCATAAAATGGGAAAGTGTCAAGCAAGTGCAAAATTTAATTTTTGTGATATTCAACAAAAACAAAAGGTTACAAAAAGGTTACAAAGGTTACAAAATTGTAACTTTTTGCCCCGTTTTGGGATAAACCCCTGATTTCGAAAAATTCTTTTGTGCAAAATGCTGTTTTTGAGTGAAGTAAGTTCACATAAGCCGAAAAAGCCCATAGTTAAGGGATTTTTCACGTATTTGAGCGTCAAAAATCCAACTGTTAAATTGGTAAATTTTTAAGTTTAATTAACATAACAACAATATTATGTAAACTAAACGCCGCAAAAATGTAAATTTATGGAAAACATTATACGCAATTATTTTTTTATAATTGGAAAATGCTTTAAGGTTGCATTTTTTAAGGATTTAGGCTATTATATTATATGTATATATTATATATAATAAATATCTAATTACCTACTAAGGAGTTTTCATTTATGTCCAAAAAACTAACCCCCGCTCAAGTGGTTGAGCTAATGAAGGAGCGTTTGACGGGTCGCTTTAACATAAACCCCGATGATGCTACCGATGAGCAGCTTTACAAGGCTGCTGCTCTTATCCTGCGTGATATAATGCAGGCAGACGCTACGGATTTTTACTCTGCAGCCGCTAAAAAAGATAAAAAGCAGGTCTGCTATCTGTGTATGGAGTTTTTGATGGGCCGTTCTATGAAGAACACCCTTTTCAATATGGGACTTGAGAATAGCTTTGCAAAGGCGTTCAAGCAGCTGGGTTCTAAAATTGAAAATATTTACGAGCTGGAGCCTGATGCAGGTTTGGGTAACGGCGGTTTAGGTCGTCTTGCCGCTTGTTTTTTAGACGGTCTGGCATCTCAGGGCATTCCCGCTTACGGTTACTCTATTATGTATGAGTACGGCATTTTCCGTCAGAAGCTGGTTGACGGTTGGCAGACTGAAATGCCTGATTTCTGGTTGCCCGGCGGTAAGGTATGGCTGGTTGCAAATCCCGACGAGGCAGTTGAAGTTAAGTTTGACGGTTATATCAACGAGTCTTGGGACGGTCCCTATCATCAGGTTACCCACGAGAACTATACTCCCGTTATTGCTGTGCCCCACGACCTTATGGTTGAGGGATACAACGGCAAGGGTGTAAGTGTTTTGCGTTTGTGGAGTGCCAAGGCACCGGGCTTTGATATGAAGCTGTTTAATGAGGGTGACTATCTGCGTGCTATTGAGCAAAACGCTATGGCAGAGGTTATCAGTAAGGTGCTGTATCCTTCGGATAATCATATTGAAGGTAAATCACTGCGCTTAAAGCAGCAGTATTTCTTGGTTTGTGCGTCTATTGCAGATATTGTTAAGAAGCATCTTAAACAAAACGGCGATATGCGTTCACTGCCGGAACACTTTGCTATCCATATTAACGATACCCACCCCGCTATGGTTATTCCAGAGCTTATGCGTGTTTTGCTTGACGAGTGCGGCTTTACCTGGGATGACGCTTGGGACATCGTTACCCGTACTGTGGCTTACACCAACCACACTGTTATGCGTGAGGCGTTGGAGTGCTGGACTGTGGATTTATTCCAGCAGAGATTACCCCGAATTTATCAGATCATCAAGGAGATCGACAACCGTTCACGCCGTCAGATCTGGGAAAGAACTCAGGACGTGGATTACGTGGAGCGTACTGCCATTGTTTCAGGCGGAATTATCCGTATGGCAAACCTGTCGGTTATCGGCGGCCACTGTGTAAACGGTGTTTCTCAGCTGCACAGCGATATATTAAAGCAGACTGTGTTTAACGACTACTATAACTTAACCCCCAATAAATTCACCAACGTTACTAACGGTATTGCCCACAGAAGATGGCTGTGCCAGTCTAATCCGGGACTTACCAAGCTGCTTGATGAAACTATCGGCACAGGCTATAAGTCAAATGCGGCAAAGCTGGCTGATTTTAATAAGTATAGAGATGACAGTCAGGTTTTAGAGCGGCTTGAGAAGATCAAACTGCAAAATAAAAAGCGTTTGGCAGCATACGTTAAAAAGGCACAGGGAATTACTATCGACCCCAATACTGTGTTTGACGTACAGGCAAAGCGTTTGCATGAGTATAAGCGTCAGCACCTGAATGCAATGCACATTTTGGCGGATTACCTTGCAATTAAGGCAAACCCCAACGGTGAATTCTTGCCTAAAACTTATTTGTTTGCGGCAAAGGCAGCACCGGGCTATTATCTTGCTAAAGAGATCATTAAAATGATCACAAATATTGCAAATATGATCGATAAGGATCCCGACGTTAAGGGCAGACTGAAAGTGGTTTACCTTGAGGATTACCGTGTATCCTTGGCTGAGCTGCTTATGCCCTCTGCTGAGATCAGTGAGCAGATCTCACTTGCAGGAACCGAGGCATCAGGTACAGGTAATATGAAGCTGATGATAAACGGTGCTGTAACTCTCGGCACTGAGGACGGCGCTAACGTAGAGATCCACAAGGCAGTGGGTGATGATAATATCATTATCTTCGGTATGACTGCTGATGAGGTAGCAGAGGCACGTCACGACTACAATCCCTATGATGTATTCTGCAACAATGCTATTGCAAGAGACGTTTTGCAGATGCTGAAAAATCCCCACTCAGGTGTGGAGGCACAGGCAGTGGCTGCGTCTATCATCAACTCCGACCCCTATATGGTGCTTAAGGACTTTGATTCTTACTGTGCCGCTCAGCGTAAAGCCGAGGAGCTTTATAAGGACAGAAAGGTCTGGAACAATATGTCACTTACAAATATTGCTCAGGCCGGTATATTTGCTTCCGACCGTGCTATCCGTGACTATGCAAAGAACATCTGGAAAGTAAAATAAATCATCAAAATCGGTTGTTATTGCAACCGATTTTGTTAAAGTTAGGTGTATTATGATTTTCAATTCTCATAATAAGCAGTATAAATCCCATTTCGGCGCTGTAAAAACCGATACTCAGATATGCTACAAGCTGTTTGCTCCCGATTTTGATAAGGCTTTTATGATAATCATTACCGATGAGGGCACAGAGCGTTTGCCAATGACTAAAGAGGCTGACGGTTGGTTTTGCATAACCAAAAGCTTTGATAAGTGCGGTGTGTATTTTTACCGATTCGCACTTATAAACGGACTTGGCGAAAAAGAGCTGGGCAAAGGGCAAGACGGTAGCGGTATGTTTGATTCGGCTTACAGCTTTCAGCAAACGGTGTATGATAAGGATTTTACTGTGCCCAAGGACTTTGGCAAGGGTATAATATATCAGATATTCCCTGACCGTTTCTATAAGGCAGAGTCTGAAAATATGCCGCCATTCCCCTCGGACAGAATACTTGCTGACTGGGAAGATGAGCCTGAGTTTGCATTGGGCTTTAAGGGTAGGGTAATAAACAACGATTACTTTTGCGGCAACCTTTTAGGAATACAGCAAAAGCTACCCTACATCAAATCCTTAGGCTGCACCACCATTTACCTTAACCCCATTTTTGAGGCACATTCAAATCACCGTTACAACACAGCAGATTATATGAACATCGACCCTATGCTGGGCACTAACGAGGATTTCAAAAACCTTTGCAGGTCGGCAAAGGAGCAGGGGATAAGTATAATACTTGACGGCGTTTTCTCCCATACCGGCTCGGACAGTATATATTTTAACCGTGAGGGCAGGTATGACAGTGAGGGTGCTTATCAGAGTAAAAGCTCTCCTTATTATAATTGGTTTAATTTTGAGCAGTGGCCCAATAAGTATGGCGCTTGGTGGGGACATATTACCCTGCCAGAAACCAATGAGCTTAATGAGGATTTTAACGAGTTTATCAACGGTAAAGACGGCGTTATCAGTCATTGGATGAAAATGGGTGCATCGGGATTCAGGTTAGACGTTGCCGATGAGCTGCCCGATGAGTTTATTGAAAATATCCGTACCGCTGTGAAAAGTGCTGATAAAAACGGCATTTTATACGGTGAGGTGTGGGAAGACGCTTCCAATAAAATAAGCTACGATAAAAGAAGAAGGTTTCTTTTGGGTAATGAGCTTGACAGCGTTATGAACTATCCCTTCTGCAATATGATAATTGATTTTGTAAAGGGTGGCAGTGGCGTTGATTTCATAAACGGCGTTATGCAAATACTTGAAAATTACCCCAAAGAGTGTGTGGATACTTTAATGAACCTGCTGGGTACCCACGACACCGAGCGTATTATAACGTTGCTTGCAGGTGAGCCTGTAAACGGACGTGACCGCAACTGGCAGAGCCGTCAGAAAATGAGTGAGGAGCAGTTGAGTGAGGGCTTTAAGCTGTTAAAACTTGCAACTGTACTGCAATATACCTTGCCGGGTATCCCTTGTGTGTATTACGGTGATGAGCTGCTAATTCAGGGCTACCGTGATCCCTTTAACCGCAAGACCTTTGACTGGAGCAAGACAGAAAGTGAGTCGGTGCAGTGGTATAAAAAGCTGGGCGAGATAAGAACTAAGTGCCCTGCCCTTGACGGCGGTGAGTTTATTGCCGCCCAGTATGAGGACGGATACGTTTCCTTTGTACGTGCTAAGGGTGAAGATGAGATATATGTTATGGTAAACCCGTCTGATGAGGCGGCATATATATGGCTGTTGCCCGGTTGGCGTGATGATAATGTGATAATGGGTGATGAGCCTGTCGACGGCATTTTAACCTTGCCGCCTAAAGGCATAGCCATAATGGGCAGAGGCAGTTGGGTTAGTGAATTAAAATAAATAAAAACGGTGATAAAATGGATATTCAAACCCGCAAATCGCCCAGATTGAAAGATTATGATTATAGTATAAATGGTGCGTATTTCATTACAATATGCACCGCAAATCGCGAGAAAATTTTTTGGGCTGACTGTAGGGGCGAACTGTGTTCGCCCGCCAATGCGCCCTTGTCCTATATTGGTGCTATCGTAGATAATGAAATCAAAAAAATGAACACCGTGTATGATGCAGTGCAGGTAGACAAGTATTGTATTATGCCCGATCACATTCATTTTATCATTTCCATCAGTGCCGATGAAAACGGGCGATCACAGATCGCCCCTACGATTTCACGGATAATAAAGCAATTTAAGGGATCAATCACAAAACAAGTGGGCAAACCTATTTGGCAAAAGTCTTTTTATAATCACGGAATACGAAATCAAAGTGATTATAAAGAAATATGGGAATATATTGATAATAACCCCTTAAAATGGTGTGAAGATTGTTTTTATAAAGAATAAGCAAAAACGGTGTAGTTGTGCTACACCGTTTTTTTATTTAATAGGTTACTTCTTCTGTGGTTGCCGCAAAGGACAATCGGTATGCCCCGCACTGAGAATCGTATATAACCTTTTCGCACTGCATTGATTTAAACTTGCAAATCGGAAAACCAACAAACAAAAAGTTCATCAAATTAGTAAAGATAGTCAAGGTAAGATCCGGCTCAGAGGTTTTGGGCAGAAAAATGTCAAACCCCACAGAAGCAGAGATCATTCTGCGTTCCGACTCTGTACCATCCTCTGCAGTATCAATATATGTTTTAATATTAACGTCCTCAAGCCCCACCGTTATCATCACCTTGTTCATAGGATACAGCATATCCTTATTGCGGTAGCGGTCATCCACAACAACGTCGGAGAATTTAGACTCGCTTTGTATAATAGCCTTTATACTTTGAATAAGTGCATAAAAGTCCAAAACATCACATCCTTAAGATTTCTACGCAGTATAGTTGCGTTTTAAAATTGCCCAGTAGTAAACGGGCTTGTCCGCCACGCAGATTTTATCGCTACGGACAACGGTGTAGCCCACGCCATCCACATCAATAAAATCACCTGAGTTTACGGGCATATTTGCAGGACCTATGTATAAATAGTGGGTTTGGGAATCATAGCCCAACTTAGTTATATTTCCTGCCAAAAACAGCTTGTTTTTATATCTTAACGACTGCACAAAGGCTTTATATGCCGCACCTGAGTTGCATTTAACGGGTTGACCGTAGCTTGAAATAACCTTTTTAGCATAATTGGCATAATCCATAATTTCACATCCTACTTAAATGATCCCGAACACAAAGCTTTTATCCTTCAAAATAGGACTTATTGCAATCAACGCCTCATCTAAAAGCTGTTTGGCGTATTGCACCTTTGCTCCGTGGGCACGTCTTACGGTAACGTCACCTGCACTGAACTGCTGCTCATCATCGCAGGACGCACAGCTAAGTGCAAATTTGTAGTATGCCAAGGCACCGCAGGCGTTGTAAACTGCAAAAAACTCGTCTTTGTTGGCGGCGTCATCTGTAAGTGATGCCTGAATCTCGTTAGTGGCAAGCTCAATGAAGTATATATGCTTCATGGCGGCATCACGTGTCATTTGTGCAAGGGAAATAAAGCAGTTTAAGGTTTTGAGTAGATCAAGTTTATCAGCCATCATAAGCTCCCTTCTGTTGCAAAATACGGCTCCGACGAACTATCCGCCGAAGCCGTTTTGCGGTAAAATATTATTAAGCTAATGTTTTAACTGCGTCGGGGAAGATCTTTGAGAAACCTGCGATAGTGGTGATAGAGGTTCTCTCGATCTGACGGTCGATAAGCTTATCGGTTTCAACCAAAACATCAGATGCAACTACCTTTTCAAGAGCATATCTCTTGTCAAGACCGATAACTACGGGAGTAGCAGTTGCCATACAGCTTGCCTTGATAAGGTCAGCGCCGATGGGAGTACCTGCTTTGCCTGTGCCCTGGAAGTTAAAGCCTGCAACGGGGTTTTTGAACTCATCAATCTGCAAAAGCTTTACCATTGTGTCGGGGGACATAATAACGGTGGTCATCTCATAGGGGTGCAAAGCGTTCCACAGGCTCAGCATATCAGCGTATGTAAGCACGCCTGATGCAGCCAACTCGACGCTGCCTGCTGCGTTGTTGTTAGACTCGCCGTCGCCGTTGATAAGCACGTTGATAGCGTCCTCCTGCTGCTGACGGGCAATATATGCACCGATCTGACGCAGTGTTACTGCAAACAAGTCAAGACGCTGGAATTTAAGTGCTTCGTAGGATGCACAAAGCATTCTGCCACGTTTTTTCAAGTTAACAAGCTTGTCAGACACGCTAACGTTAGTTTCGGAAATGGCATCGCCCTCGTTAACGATCTCCAGCTTTTTAGCGCTGTCGGAAATATCGGAAACGATAGAACGGTAGTCCATTGAATTGATTTTAGTAGTGGTGGCGATGATCTTATCTAAAACGTCAGCCTCTTCAATGCCCTGACGTACTGCACGTGAAATAAACTCAGGGAAAAGGGCAGCAGCGCTGGTGGTAGAGAAGAACTTTTGAACTGTGTCAGAACCGATACCGCTTACTTTAATGTCAAAACGTTTGAGCTGACGCTGATAAGCATCCAAGCCCTCAAGGGCAGTGCCCTTATAATTTTCGGAAGGGTCCAGCTCCTCCAAAACCTCGGTGAAGCCTTTACCTGTTGCATACATACCTTTTTCAAGGTTAATGGTTTCGTAATTCATAAAAAATCTCCTTTTGCCGTTACGGCGTAAAATTTTAGATCATAAACTGGCGGTTACTGTTTGCTGTGGGCTCAGTCTTTTTAGTCTGAAGCTGCACAGTGGGTGTGACCGATGCATCAATAGATGATACCAAGGTGGATTTAAGCATATTAAGCTCCACTGCACTCATTTTTTCACAAATGCTGATAAGCATATTTTCATCGCTTTTGGGGTTGTTTTGCATACATAATGCCACAACCTCGGATCTAAGCTCATCAGTTTTTTCTCTGCCTATACGGGCATCGTTTTGCAGTGAGTCAATATAGTTTTTAAGCAGCAGTGCGTCGTGGGCAGAGAGAGTAACGTTCTCACCCTCGCAGCACAGCGACTTGCATATTTCGGGTATATCTGCGTGCATAGCATAGACCTCCTTATCGGCGGCAAAGGATTTCACCACTCCTGCCTGCGGTTGTGCCGGTACAGCCACAAATGACCATTCAAAGGCATCGGTGGGCTGTGACAATACCGCGTGGCAAATTCCTGTTTTGCCGTTTACTTTATATTTCTTACCTTTTCTGTGGGTACATCCGCCCACACGCATATCTGCACCGCAAACCGAGCAGACCGAACTTGCCACCGAGCAACCCACGCTGACCTCTTTTTTGATACCTGCGTCTATTTCAAGAATAAGATCCTTGTTTTTCTCGGTTTTGGGCATATATGCTCTGGCCTTGAGTCTATGGTACACCTCTCCGGCTTTGGTGGTTTTCTCGGGGATCTTTTCCACCTCACAGCTGAAAATACGTGCTGTTTGGTCACGACCCTTCATAGAGTGGTCGAAAATTCCCGATTTGCCCACGTAAAGCTGAGCTAAAGTGTTCAAAGCGTCAACAGAGAAACGTTCAAAATCACGGTCGATCTCGTTGTCGCAAAGCACCACTGAAAAGGTGTAGATTTCATCGGCATTAAGCGGACGTCGAGTAAGCTTGTTTATCAGCTCCAGCTCTTTATCGCTTACGCTAATGCCTGTTTTGTTGATAAAACCGTCTTTCATATAGTTCCTCCGTTTTCGAGCTTTTTCTCAAGCTGCATAGCCTGAGCGTTGTACAGACGAGCCTTTGCCAGTTCAACCTCGTCCTGCAGATTTATGTTGCTCCACATAACAGATGCACTGTTGTAGCAGCCGTTGAGTCTGAGCCACATATTGCATATTTTTAAGATAACCGGCTCTAAGGTACGGCGGTATGCGTCAATTTCACTGGTGAGAATATCCGCCTGCTGTGAGGACATACGCTCGGTGGAGGACCAAGAAAGTCCCAGCATAAAGGGTGGAATTCCCGTTTTTGCAATAAGCTGCTCTAACATCTGACGCACCGGCACTAAAGTATCCGGCATCTGATTATCGGCGCCGATAACCTTGATAGACACATCGCCTACCGAGATAAAATCTTTCGGCTCACTTGACTGCATAGCCTCTGACCACTGCTGAGCAATAAGCTGAGCACGTTCTTTGGCATTAGCACGGTCAAGGGAGTTTTCCGAGGGCTTGTAGGTAACTGCAAAACGCAAATTACCCATACGCTCGTAGTTCACCCCGATGGTCTGATATATCTTCAGTAAGATCTCGCTGATAAAGGGCATACTTTTAAATAAGCTGTTTCCGCATATCTTACCGGGGTCGGGGTTTAAGGAGCTGAGCAACACCAACCCCTGATTTTTCACCGGCTTACATTCATTGCCGTTTTCAACGCACACCACACATTCAAGAGGTGATTTACCCTCTTTTATTTTCAAATGGTCCAGCGGTGCGTTGTATAAAGCGGCGATGTTTTTGCCCGACGCACTGAGTACTATCTCACCCACAGCGGTACCGTTGACCAGAAGCTGGTCAAAATATGTTTCCAAAAACATTCTTATACCGTTTCTGCCGGGACCTACCGACACGCCCTTCACAAACTCGTTCAGTTGTTCCTGCATAGACTTATCCTTGCAAACCACCTGAAAGTCGCCTAAAAGACGAATAAGCTTGCAAACAGCCGCATCCAAGATAGGGATAGCCTCTCTGAGTGCTGAGTAAACCGACAGCTCCGGTGTGCGTAAGGGAGCGTATCCCTGCAAGGGATAGAAGGGATGAGCAGTCTTTGCTCTTGTTTGCACATAAACGGAGTTTTGCGGCTTTTTTGATTTAAACAATCCCATATTGTTCTCCTTTCAAATTTTATCTGCGTGTGGCGGCGATAGCGTAAAAGCCGCCGCCCAAACCTTCTGCCACAGTGGAAACCATATAACGTATATCATCCATTGCGTGGTCATTTTCTTTTCTAACGGCATCACCGTTTTGGTTGTTTGCCCATCGGTAAAGGGAAAACTCACGAATCGAATCGGTGCAGCAGTCGCAAATTTTCAGCCTACCTGACTTAAGCATATCCTGAACACGTCTGATGCCGTTGACCACGTCATTTTTAGCGGGAATAACCTTAAACCTGCCGTGCTGCCGTATTACAGTAATAAACGAAGCCGCCGACGGGTCACATACCACTGCGTCGATGACCTTTTGACCTGCAAGACGGCACAACTCACTGTAATGCTCCTCATCAGTACGGGAAATACCTTCCTTTTTAGAGTCGTAGTAATACTCATTAAGTCGGATATACACATTGCCAAAAACGCCCCAAAGTCCGAAGGATGAGGGATTTACCGTACCGTAGTCGCAGGAAATAAAGTAGCTGTCTGCAGGGGTGTTTTGCGGTTTGACTATACAGCTTTTATCAAACATAGGGTAAACAAGTCCCTGAGCGGCTACCCATTTTCCTTCCACAAACCTCTGATAAAAGGTACCGGAATACAGTGAGGAATAGCGTTTTATGATTTCGGGAGATAGAGAAGGGTTGTCCTTCATGGTGAAATGCAGATAAAGACAGTTTTTCTTATTAGCGGCTTTGATCCATTCTGTGTAAAACCAGTGCCCGGGGAAGTCGGGGTTGCAATTAAACCAGAATTTGGAGCCCTCAACCGAGCACCTTGCCAACGCCTGCTCCACAAAGGAACGTGGCATAAGCGCCACCTCATCCAGCAGGACTCCGCCCAGGGTGATACCCTGTATCAGTGCCGCTGAGGACTCATCCTTGCCGCCGAAAAGATAAAATCTGTTGGTGCGATCTCCCTTTTTCAGCACTAAAAGATTAGCGCTTTGCTTTAACGTACATTTAAAGCCCAGCTCTTTTAACACGGGAATTAAGGGAGTCACCATATTTCGCTTTAATGAAGTAACGGTTTTTCCGCAAAGAGCGAAGTTTGTGTCGCAAAAGCGGTAAAATGCCCAAAGCACAAAGGAAATAGACATACACAAGGTCTTTCCCGAGCGGACAGCCCCGTCGCAGATGATGGCATCTTTATGGGCATAGGGGCTGTCACTGTGCCACCAGCACATTACCTTAAGCTGTTTTTCTGAAAAAGGTTTGAAGTTCATCACTCTGCATCATCTGCGTTTGTTTTCAGATTTTTGGCACCTATTTTAATAGCATCGTAAAAGGGCTGTCCTCTGCTATCGGAAATTTTGCCCTGCTCACACAGCTTATCCAACGCCTTTTGACGGTCGAAAAACTTTATCTCAATACCGCCGCTTTTAGGACGCTTTATTTCAGCAATATTAAATAAGTCCATAGCATCCAGCTTATCAAGGTCCATCTCATCGGATAAAAACATCAACCTGATAGCATCTGCCACCGACCCGAAAGCCAAACGCTCATATCCCGTAACGATTTTATCGTCTATCTGAGACTGCATAACTTTAAGCTGATTTATCTCATTTATAATAATGTCACGGCAAAGCAGCTTTAGACCGTCGGCCTCGGGATGCTTGTAGCCTGCCTTAGCGGCGGCATCCTTTGAGTTGCCGGTTATGACGTAATATCCGCAAAATAACCTCTCTTTTGCATTTAACTTTGACAAAATCCACTCACCTCTGATTCAAGCGAAATTCACTAATACAGTAAAAAAACAAAAAAGTTGCCCTAAAAAGAGCAACTTTTTAAAAAATTACCGTATTGTAATAAAAATATGCATATTTTTTCAGGTTTTGAGAATAACTTTCAACTTATCAATAACAGTTAGTAAGTCAACATAAAACTTTATTTTGTAACTGGGTGTTAAAGAAAAAAACCGCATTTTAAAAGGGCTTGTGCAATTATTCACCCATTATTTTCACATTATCCACCGAGTTTTCCACATATATTATGTAAACCTGTTAACTATACAGATAGTAATATTATTTCCCCTTAAAAAACAGCTCTCCCATAGCGTTTAAAAGTTGGTTTTTGAATATCAAAACCCCGTGTTCTGCGTAAAAATGCGGATTTTGACGGCATTTGTCGGTGGCGAATTCACTGAGTATTCCCAAAACTTTTTTGTTATGCCCGTATTTTAATGCAACTGACAAATAATATTTACCGCCGTATGCATAAAGTGATGATTTTATATTCATACAAGGATGATTGTATAATTTATCAAAGCAGCACAGCATATCCTCAGCACTCTCAAATTTAAGCACAGTGTAAGCGGCACCTTTTATTTTTAAAGGGCGGCGTTTTACCTTTATAAAATAGATAACGCAAAGCTCCTTATACATAAGCATTTCGATCAAAAGGGGTGGTGAGTCGGCTAAAAAATCGCCGCTCCATTTGGTCTCATACAGAATTTGCTGCAAAACGTACTTTGCCTGTGCCTCACTTTGCATCAGCTCCTGAAAGGTTATATTAAATCGGCACAAGTCTGATTTTAATAAGGTCACCTTCATTTTGGTGTTGTTTATTATTTCGGCAGTCACCTTCATCGCCTCCCTTCTCTATAATATTAAGTAAATTTTTTAGTGTGAGAAGGGCAGTGGACGGTGAATTTTGAATATACAAGTCGTTAATAATAAAGTAAGAAATATTAAAAACAAATCAGGTGAAAATATGGATAAAATAAAAAACTACTCCAAAAGAAAAAACACAAGAGTGTTCTGGAAAACCTTTTTCATCACGCTCTTGTGCTGTATGCTGGTTATTGCTGGATATTTCGGCGCAGGGTATATAAGTCGGTTTGTGGGGTTGGTGTTTTAACGAGATAACATGACGGGCAGGACGTCGGGGCGCCGTCCCCTACAGTAATGGTGTTGCGGTGGAGGGACACATTGCGGTTGTCACCGCACATTTTTTGGCTACCCTTGTCAGGGGAGCTGGCAAAACCGAAGGTTTTGACTGAGGGGTAGTGCGGAGCGGCGTCTCTCCCTCAGTTTCGCTAACGCTCAACAGCTCCCTCGTCAGAGGGAGCCATTTTTCATCGCAAAGCCCCAACCCGCGGCGTGAGCGGAAAAAAGATTTGTACAAATTTAATCGTAGGGAGCGGCGTTTACGACGCCCCATTGGATTTGTGACATTGAAAGAGAGGGGGAATCTCTGCTCTACGAGGTTGCGGGGTGTAGGGAATGCATTTATGCATTCCGATTGCAAAACGGATAAATCCGTTCCCTAGAATTCACTATCCCACAGTCTTTTGCTTCGCAAAATCCAGCCCCCTTTAGGCAAGGTGGCCTTTTAAATGTGCAAAAACATATTATAGAGGGGGCGGCGGATTGCCGCCCTTACTTTTTAACCAAATCTCTTATTTTGGCATATAATGTCTTGTACAGGCCCTATGCTCTTGTGACTTGCCGCTCAAATTTCACAAGATGACCCTGCCTGTGCCTGGAGGTGAAAACCTATGAATTACAGAGACTGTGTATGCCAATGTTCCAACGCACGTATTTTAGATTGCTGCGATAATGACCGCAGTGTAAGAGATACCGATAACTGCGGCTGTGAGCAGACTAGATGTGGTTGCAGACAGCAGCGTCAGCAGCGTCAGTGTGGCTGCGGCTGCAACAACGCTTACGACAGAGATGCCGACGAGCGTTACAACGATTGTGATGACGACCGTGAGTATAGAGTTCCCAGAAGCTGTCGATAAAATAAAAAACCCTGCTGAAAATCAGCAGGGTTTAATTTTAATATTAACTTATGCTTTGCCGTTGCAGCCGAGAACTTCAGTGATCTTGTGCTCAACCATACCCTCAATAGCAGTTCTGCCGTCTGACAGGTACTGACGGGGATCAAAGTGATCGGGGTGAAGAGCGAAGTGCTTTCTGATAGCACCGGTCATAGCAAGACGCAGATCGGAGTCGATATTGATCTTGCAAACTGCCATACTTGCAGCCTTGCGGAGCATATCCTCGGGGATACCGATAGCATCAGGCATTTTACCGCCGTAAGTGTTAACCATCTCAACAAACTCAGGGATAACAGAGCTTGCACCGTGGAGAACGATGGGGAATCCGGGAAGTCTCTTCTGAACTTCTTCGAGGATATCGAAACGAAGCTGGGGTTTCTGGCCGGGTTTGAATTTGTAAGCACCGTGGCTTGTACCGATTGCGATAGCAAGAGAGTCAACGCCTGTACGTGTTACGAAATCATAAACCTGATCGGGGTTAGTAAAGCTTGCATCTTCCGCAGAAACGTTAACGTCGTCCTCAATACCTGCCAACTGACCCAACTCACCTTCAACAGTTACGCCGAACTGATGAGCATAGTCAACAACCTTTTTGGTAAGAGCAACGTTGTCCTCATAATCGTGGTGTGAACCGTCGATCATAACAGAGGTGAAGCCGCCGTCGATACAAGACTTGCAAAGTTCGAAAGTATCGCCGTGGTCAAGGTGCAAAGCGATGGGCAGACCTGTTTCTTCAACAGCAGCCTCAACCAGCTTTACGAGATAGGTGTGATTTGCGTATTTGCGGGCACCTGAAGAAACCTGCAAAATAAGGGGAGCATTCAGCTTTTTAGCAGCCTCGGTGATACCCTGGATGATTTCCATGTTGTTAACATTGAAAGCACCAACAGCATAGCCGCCTTCATAAGCTTTTTTAAACATTTCTTTTGTGTTTACTAATGGCATATTACACACTCCTAAATTTTGTTTTTATCATTATACCCTATATTTACAAAAAATAAAAGGGGGCAAATGTTAAAATTTTATCATAGATTTGACCTTTTTTATGGTAATAACTACTATCTGAGCACCAACCAAACCAGAATAACCGACAAAACCTGAATTAAAAGAGGGATCACCAAAGCCAAAATATTTTCGATCTTACCCTTTAGATCCATTCGTTTCATCATAGAAAAAACTTTTACTATCTCAGGGCTTTGCTTTAACACCGTTTTCTGCAACACAGCCTCAAGTGTTACGCAGACTACATAAAGTATTACTGCACAGATTATTGACAAAACCAGATCTTTGGTGATAAAGGCGATGGTTATGGATAACAAAAATCCTACACGGGAAATAAACGGAATTAAATTTTTCAAGCTACTCATCTCCTTTTAGCTTATTCATTCTTGCATAGTGGAACAAATACTGCTGTGCTATACCCTTGTATTCTAAAGCACAATCGGGAAGTCCGTCTGGATACAGTATAGCCATAACACGCTTTATCCACACATCAAGGGGAAATGCATCAAATCTGCTGCAGGAAAACAGCAATACACACTCAGCTACCTTAGGTCCCACACCGTTTATCTGCATAAGTGACGCTCTTGCCTCATCTAAGGAAGCGGTTTCTAAAAGGGCAGTGTCAACGGTACCGTCGGCAATCTTTTTAGCAGCGTCTATTATGTACTTGGCTCTAAAGCCTGCACGAAGTGGACTTAAATCCTCAACTGTAAGGCAACTTATGTCCTGCGCAGTGGGAAAAGAGTAAAGTCCGCCGCCTAAGGGCTTGCCAAAGCCCTGACACAGTCTGTCGATAATGCCCTTTATTCGGGGGATATTATTGTTTTGAGAGATTATAAAGGAGCAGACCGTTTCCCACTTATCCTGCCTTAGCATACGTATTCCTCTGGCAAAATCGGTGGCTTTTTTTAAAGTTTCGTCCTTGCAAAATTCCTTTATCAAAGCGGGATAATCTATATCCAACGTAAAATAGCGGTAGAATTTATCCAAAAACTCTTTCTCATCCATATCGTGCAGAATAATATCATTACCCGACTTTTCTAAAGCAACAGGTCGGTCCAACGCCACGCCCTGCCAGACGTTACCTTCTCCGTTAAAGCGGAATGCCTGACCGCAGTCTAAGGTGTCGGCAAGCTCAAAGCAGTCTATATTATTCAATATAACGTCACCGTTTTGGCAGGTGTATTCTGTTTTATAATCAGATAATTTAAACATTTTTTACATATCCTTCAAAGTTTGTATTTTAATTATAACAGATTTATGGTATAATTTAAAGTACTAACATTGAAATGAGGACAAGTAAATGCGTGATGATATTTGCACTATACCTATAAGTGAGGTTTTTGAGCCGAAGGACGGATGTCCCATCTGCCGTATGAGAAATACCATTGAAAGCCGTATGGTGGAGTATATTTTAGGTGCCGCTATGATGGAGCCTGACGTGCGTATCAAAACAAATGAGCTGGGCTTTTGCAAGGACCATCTTGAAATGATGATGAAGGGTAAAAACCGACTGTCCTTAGCGCTTATTTTGGAAACACATCTTGACAGTGTGAAAAATGAGCTGTTTAAAAAGTCGTTTATCAAGCCCTCTGCTAAAAAGACTGCATATAAAGCTGCCAGAATAGAAGAAACCTGCTTTGTGTGTGACAGAATTCAGTGGGGCATGGAGCGTCTTATAGCTACCACACTGCGTATGTACGCCAACGAGTCGGATTTTCGCCGACTGTTTAAGGATCAGGAATGCTTGTGTTTGCCTCATTACCGTCTTTTGATGGAAGAGGCGTCTAATTCAATGGATAAGAAAAGACTGTCTGATTTTTCAGCAGATTGTAATAATCTGGCTGAGAAGTATTTGTCAGAGCTGACAGTGGACGTAAATAAGTTTACCAAAATGTTTGATTACCGTAACGCAGGTGGCGAAACCGATGAGTTTGATAGGGCTAAGGACTCTATTGAACGTGCCTTTGCCTTTTTAACGTCAAGAGGTGAGATGTAATGAAGCAGGTAGAAATTTTTACCGACGGCGCTTGCTCCGGCAACCCCGGTCCCGGTGGATGGGGTGCAGTGCTGCGCTATAACGGTGTTGAAAAAGAGCTCAGCGGCGGTGAGGGTGATACCACCAACAACCGTATGGAGCTGACTGCGGTGATTTCGGCATTATCAGCATTAAAGGAGCCTTGCGACGTTACCCTTACCACCGACTCCAAGTATGTTTGCGATGCCATAAACAACGGCTGGGCAAGGTCTTGGCAGAAAAACGGTTGGCGTAAGGCAGATAAAAAACCTGCTTTAAACGTGGATCTGTTTGAGCAGTTACTTGAACTGACCGAGTATCATAAAGTAGAATTTGTCTGGGTAAAGGGCCACGCAGGTCACCCCGAAAACGAGCGGTGCGATAAATTAGCCACCGGACAAATAGAAAAATTCAGATAGAGTGGTGCAGTATGTTTATAAAAATGCCCAAGGGAATTAAAAATTCCGATGAACTGGTGGAAAAGCTGCTGAAAAAGGTAAGCAGTATCGACAGAAGATTGCTGGTTACCGATAAAAATCAGGATACAATAAAAATAGTGCTGGATTCCGTAAACCGTTTGAGCTTAACGGTGTATGACGGTGCAATCATCATCACCTGCGCTAAGGTGGTGCGTAAATTTTACGCTTTTGACTACGATACAGCATTAGAGTGGGTGGATGATGCCGCACAGTATTTGTCTAAAATAATCAATTCCACCGTGAAGATAGTCAATTATTATAACCGACGTAAAAAGTGCGTGAAGCAGGAATTGTATAAGCTTTCAGACGAACACTGGGTGCTGATAATAGCCATACCCAAAACCATTAACCTGTTTGCCGCCAATTCCAAAAAATTGCAGGCGGTAAGTGACATAGTAACCTTCACACAGCAATAAAATATAAGTGATACAGTTTTACAGAGGAGGTAAAATATGAATTACTGTGAGATCACTCCATATATACAACAACTTGCACAGATGTCTGATGCAAATAATCATATAGCACCGGATATGTATGCCCAGCACGACGTTAAACGTGGTTTGCGTGATTTAAACGGCAACGGTGTCGTGGCAGGACTCACTGAGGTATCCCGTATTAAATCCAAGGATAAGGACAGTGAAGGCAACGACATATCCTGTCAGGGTGAGCTTTATTACCGTGGTATCAATATTAAGGATATTGTGTCGGGATTTTTAGAGGAGGACCGTTGGGGCTTTGAAGAAACAGTATATCTTTTACTGTTTTCCAAGCTTCCCAATGAGCAGGAGCTTAAATGTTTTAATGAGCAGCTGTCCAAATACCGTTCCTTGCCGCCTTCCTTTGTCCGTGACCTTATTTTGAAAGCACCGGGCAAGGATATGATGAACATTTTATCCAGAAGTGTACTTGCTTTGTACGCTTATGACGAAAACCCCGATGATATTTCAACTGCCAACGTGCTTCGTCAGTGTTTGCAGTTGATAGCGGAGTTTCCTCTTTTGGCGGTTTACGGCTATCAGTCGTTCCAGCATTATCACAATAACAACAGTCTGTTTATTCATCACCCGAAACCCGAGTATAACACTGCTGAAAACATTTTATATATCCTTCGTGAGAACGGTGAGTTTACTCATTTAGAGGCAAAGCTGTTAGACTTGGCGCTGGTGATACATGCAGAACACGGCGGCGGAAACAACTCCACCTTCACCACCCACGTGGTGACCTCATCGGGCACCGATACTTATTCGGCAATTTCAGCGGCATTGGGTTCATTGAAAGGACCCCGTCACGGTGGCGCTAACATTAAGGTTATGCAGATGTTTGACGATATGAAGGCAAACATCAATACTGACAGTAAAGCCGAGATTGAGGATTACCTTGTAAGGCTGCTGGATAAAAAGGCGTTTGATAACGCAGGTCTTATCTACGGAATGGGCCACGCAGTTTATTCCTTGTCCGATCCCAGAGCAGATATTCTTCGTATGTATGCAAAGAAGCTGTCTGAGGAAAAGGGTATGGAGAAGGAGTTTGTGCTGTACGAAACTGTGGAAAAGCTTGCACCTGAGATTATTGCAAATCGCCGTAAGATGTATAAGGGCGTTAGTGCAAACGTGGACTTTTATTCAGGTATGGTATATAAAATGCTGGGTCTTCCTTACGAGCTGTTTACTCCCATTTTTGCCATTGCACGTATTGCAGGCTGGAGTGCACACCGTATAGAGGAAATACAGAATTCGGGCAAGATTATTCGTCCGTCGTATATCAACGTAAAGCAGGAAAACAAGTACACTAAACTGGCTGACAGATAAAATAAAAAATCCTTCCTTTGATAGGAAGGATTTTTTATTTTATCTATTCTCCATAGTACATACAGCGCAAAAACAATCGCCTCTGCTGTGAGTGCCTTTAACATATACCTTATCGTCCACAACTGCGGTGGATATTTCCAAAACATCCTCGGGCAAGGCTTCCTTTAAAAAGTCAATGCCCATACTTGTTATCCGCTTGTGGGTAATATGTGGGATATGATCCGCAACTATATCAGCGTAAACGGTGTTGTTGATATGCCCGTTGTAGTCAAGATCAGAGTACCTGACCTTTCTTGAATGGGTGGTAACGTTATCCGTTTTAGGAAACTTTATACGGACGGGTTCACCGCACACATTAAATCTGTCGGGGTTATCGGGGAGTCCGTCTGCCTCGAAAACCGACGGACGTAACAGCGAGTGGGTTTTGGGGTTCACCAAGGCAAACACACCACAAGACTCGATTATAACATCGCCCTTTTCATCTACCCAGTTATAGTAACGGTAAAATCTCACTCCCTTGTTGCCACGATGCCAGGTAACGATTTTCAGCTTTTCGCCTAAAAGGGGAGTTCTGTGAATTACCGAGTGGGAGCCGGTGGCTACAAACACCATACCCTTATCGTACATAACAGAGTAGGGCAGACCAAAGCACTTTAAATGATCTTCACCCGACTGCTGCTGAAATTTCAGCTGTGATGAGGGCTTGATAAATCTATTGTAGCCGGCATCAAAGGAGCTAACCTCAAAGAAATAATTGTATTCCTTTGAAACGTCCTGATTAAATTCATCTATATACATTTCATCACCTTAAAATCCTCTTGAGCTTCCGCCACCGCCGAAGCCGCCGCCACCGCCACGGAATCCACCTCCGCCGCCGAAGCCACCGCCACCGCCACGGAATCCACCTCCGCCAAATCCGCCGTGATGACTTCCGCCATCAAATATATGCTTTGCGATCAGTATATCCATAATATCAATATGACGCTTACCTCTGCCGCCACCTTTAAAGAAGAACAGGGATATGATAATAATAAAAACTATTATTCCAACAATGATGGTAACTAAATCCGAACCATCACTTTCCTCTTCTATGCCGCCTTCACTGTCTATCTGCGACACCAAACGGATCAGCTCTTCGTAAGTGTTGTAAAGACCTTGGGAAAAGTTATCATCATAAAAATCGGGGATAGCGAACTCATCTAATATCCTACCGGTTCTACCGTCGGTCAGATCGCCCTCCAAACCGTAGCCCACTTCAATGGACACCTGACGGTCGTTAAGGGCAAACAGCAGTAAAACGCCGCTGTCATTTCGTTCATCACCGATCTCCCATTGCTCAGCCAGATTATAGCCGTAGGACCTGATATCCTCACCGTTTAAGGACTCAACGGTGCAAACCACTACCTGAGCCGAGGTGTTTTCGTAAAGTGTTTCGCCCATTTGCTGCATCCGGGACTCGTGGGAGCTGTGGATAACATCGGCAAAATCGTTAACAAAAAAGTCTGGGGTAGGTGAGGGATATTTGGCTGCTGACACCGTAAAAGGCAGGGCGACAAGCACTGCTGCAAAGCTTAAACACAGCAGATTTCTAATAAATGCTTTCATTAAAACTTACCTTAATCGAAGGAAATAGAGGGAGCTTGCTGAGCAGACTCACTTGCCTCAAAGCTTTGTGCAGTCTCAAATCCGAACATACCTGCAAAAATGTTTGAGGGGAAGGAACGTACCTTTTTGTTGTAGGTCTTAACACCCTCGTTGTATTTTATTCTTGCAACGTTAATACGGTTTTCAGTACCTGCCAGTTCGTCCTGCAGCTGAATAAAGTTCTGATTTGCTTTTAATTCGGGATAATTTTCAACCACTACCAGCAAGCGTGAGAGTGCAGAGTCCAGCTGAGCGTTTGCGTTTTGCATCTGCTCAATATCACCCGAAGCAGTTGCGCCTGACAAGGCAGCACGTGCATCGGCTATGGCGGTATAAACCTCCTGCTCGTGAGCGGCATATCCCTTTACGGTTGACACCAAATTGGGGATAAGGTCGTTACGGCGCTGCAGGGTTGACTGAACGTTACCCTTAAGCTCGTTAAGGGATTCTTCTTCAGACACCAGTCCGTTATAGGTTGATATGCACATAATACCGAATATTAAAGCAACACCCAGTATGGCGCACAGTGTAATAATTAAACCTTTGTTTTTCATAAGTATCACCCTTTATAAAAGTTTATGTTTATAGCATACCTCATTTTACTCCGATTTTCAATAATCTGTAATTGTAAATTTTTTAAATGCGAGTAAAAAGTTTTGTTAAAACATTGACAATTTGGCGGTTTTGTAGGATAATGTTCTATTATATGATTAAATCAGGAGGATTTGTAAATGGGATTTACTATTGCAGAAAAAATCATCAAAGCCCATCTTGTGGAAGGCAAGCTTGAAAAGGGCAGTGACATAGGTTTAAGAATTGACCAGACCTTAACTCAGGATGCAACAGGAACTATGGCATATTTAGAGTTTGAAGCTATGGGTGTTGACAGAGTTAAAACCGAGCGTAGTGTTGCTTATATCGACCATAACACTTTGCAGACCGGTTTTGAAAATGCCGATGACCACCGTTTTATCGGCTCTATCGCTAAAAAGCACGGAATTTATTTCTCACGTCCCGGTAACGGTATTTGCCATCAGGTACACCTTGAGAGATTCGGTATCCCCGGTAAAACTCTTATCGGCTCCGACAGTCATACTCCCACCTGCGGCGGTATCGGTATGTTGGCATTTGGTGCCGGCGGTATGGATGTTGCTGTGGCTATGGGCGGTGGTGCTTACCACATCACTATGCCTAAAATGGTAAGAATCAACCTTACAGGCAAACTTCGTCCTTATGTTTCCGCTAAGGACGTTATTTTGGAAGTACTCCGCATTATGTCAGTTAAAGGCGGCGTAGGTAAGATTGTTGAATATGGCGGCGAGGGTGTAAAGACCTTGTCCGTTCCCGAACGTGCTACTATTACAAATATGGGTGCTGAGCTGGGTGCATCTACCTCAGTATTCCCCTCAGATGAGATCACAAAGCAGTTTATGATTGCTCAGAACAGAGGCGAGGACTTCGTTGAAATTAAAGCTGATGAGGATGCAGTTTACGATGAGATAATCAACATTGATTTATCAACCTTAGAGCCTGCTGCAGCAATGCCTCATATGCCTGATAACGTTAAATCCATAAAAGAGATCGGTGAGATCAAGGTGGATCAGGTGCTTATCGGCTCCTGCACCAACTCCTCACTTCGTGATATGCTCAGAGTTGCTCAGATGCTCAAAGGCAAGACTGTTCACCCCGACGTTAGCCTTGGTATTGCTCCCGGTTCAAAGCAGGTATTTAATATGCTTGCTCAGTGCGGCGCTTTGGACGATCTTATCGCTGCAGGTGCACGTATTTTGGAATGTGCTTGCGGACCTTGTATCGGTATGGGTCAGTCACCTAACTCAAAGGGTGTTTCACTGAGAACCTTTAACCGTAACTTTGAGGGACGTTCCGGTACTGCTGACGGTCAGATCTACCTTGTAAGCCCCGAAACTGCTGCAGCCTCTGCAGTAAACGGCTACCTGACAGATCCCACTGAGTGTGACGGCTACACCGAGATCAAAATGCCCGATAAATTCTATATCAATGATAATATGATCGTGGCTCCTGCAAGTGTTGAGGATGCGAAAAACGTTGAGATCCTGCGCGGTCCCAACATTAAGCCCTTCCCCAAATCAGACGTTTTGGTTGACGATATTACCGCTCCTGCCGTGCTTAAGGTAGAGGATAACATCACCACCGACCACATTATGCCTGCAGGTGCAAAAATATTGCCTTACCGTTCAAATATTCCTTACCTCTCACAGTTCTGCTTTAAGCAGTGTGACGAAAACTTTGCAGAAAACTGCAAAAAGGCAGGCAAGGGAATTATCATCGGCGGCGCAAACTACGGTCAGGGCTCATCCCGTGAGCACGCAGCCTTAGTTCCGCTGTATCTGGGCATTAAAGCAGTTATCACCAAGTCCTTTGCACGAATTCACGTGGCAAACCTTATCAATGCAGGTATCATTCCTCTTACCTTCAAAAATGAGGCTGATTACGATAAAATAAGCTGCAATGATGAGTTATCCTTGCAGGGAATTAAAACTGCCATTGAAAACGGTGATACCCAGTTCGTTATGACTAATAAAACCACCGGCGACAGCATTACACTGAACTTGGATTTCGCACAGCGTCAGCGTGATATGCTTATTGCAGGCGGATTACTTAATTACACAAAACTCAGTTCTAAATAAGGAGATTTTAGTTATGGACAAAAGATTAGAAGCAGCTATTGCTCAGTTTACCAAGGTTATGTCAGCACAGCTTCAGCGTGTTGACAGAATGAAAAACGAGGCAGATTTTGTGGACTATGCAAAGCTCGATAAAATCATTATCGGTGTTTGCGGCGGCGACGGTATCGGCCCCGTTATCACAAAGGAGTCTGCCCGTGTTTTGGAGTTCTTGCTTAAAGACGAGGTTGAAGCAGGTAAGATCGAGATCAGATATATTGACGGTCTTACAATCGAGCGTCGTGTTGAGGAAAACAAGGCTATTCCCGATGACGTATTGGCTCAGCTTAAAGAGTGCCACGTTATCTTAAAGGGCCCCACAACCACACCCCGTAAGGGCGATCCCTGGCCCAACGTTGAGAGCGCTAACGTTGCTATGCGTAAAGAGCTTGACCTTTTTGCAAACGTACGTCCCGTTAAAGTTCCCGAGCAGGGTATTGACTGGACCTTCTTCCGTGAGAACACTGAAGGTGCTTACACCTTAGGTTCCGACGGTTGCAACGTTACTGAGGACCTGGCTGTTGACTTTACAGTTACCACCACTCAGGGTACTGAAAGAATTGCAAGAATGGCTTATGAATATGCACGTGCAAACAAAAAAGAGCGTGTATCTATCATCACAAAGGCTAACGTTGTTAAAACTACCGACGGTAAGTTCTTAGAGCTTTGCCAGAACATCGGCAAGGAGTATCCCGAGATCGTTACTGACGACTGGTATATCGACATCACTACTGCAAAGCTTATCGACTTAAAACGTCGTCGTGACTTTAAGGTGTTTGTACTGCCCAACCTTTACGGCGACATCATCACTGATGAGGCTGCTGAGTTCCAGGGTGGCGTTGGTACTGCAGGTAGCGCTAACTTAGGTAAACGCTATGCTATGTTTGAGGCTATCCACGGTTCAGGTCTGCGTATGATCGAGGAGGGCAGAGAAAACTTTGCTGATCCTTGCTCAATGCTCAGAGCTACCGTTATGATGCTTTCACACATCGGCTATCAGAAGCAGGCAGACTTGCTTGAAAAAGCACTTGACTTCTGCGCTTATGAGGAGAAAAAGCTGGTAGTTACAGGTAGAAACACCGGCTGCACCTGCTCTGAGTTCGGTGACTATGTAATGGAAACCGTTTTAAAATTTGCAAAATAATTTTATTTTAAACTTAAAAAAGAAAGGCGGTCTGTAATATGCCTAAACACGATGCATCTATGTCGGTTGTAAAAAGGCTGCCCAGATATTATCGTTTTTTAAGTGATTTAAAGGACAATAATATAGTCAGAATATCATCCCGTGAGCTGTCGGATAAAATGGGGTTGACCGCTTCTCAGATCCGTCAGGACCTTAATTGCTTCGGTGGTTTCGGTCAGCAGGGTTACGGCTACAACGTTGCTCAGCTGCATAACGAGATCGGTATGATATTGGGACTTAGTTCAAAATTCAAAGCCATAATAATCGGTGCAGGAAACCTGGGTAAGGCTATCGCTACCCAGATGTCATTTGAAAAGCGTGGATTTTCCCTTATCGGCATTTTCGATAATAAGGAGTCTGTAACCGGTCAGATGATAAACGGTTTGCCTGTACGACACGTTTCGGGCTTAGAGGAATTTTGCAGCGAGAACCGACCTGACGTGGCGATTTTATGTATCCCCCGTGACGCCGCTCCCAAAGTGGCAGAGCAGTTGGTGGGGTTGGGAATAAAAGGCTTCTGGAATTTCAGCCACTATGATCTGGGACTGAAATACAAGGATATTCCCGTTGAAAACGTTCATTTGAGCGACAGCTTGATGACCTTCTGTTACAAGGTGAAGGAAGCATCTGAAAAATAAAAACATCGGCAGACACTAAATCAGTGCCTGCCGATTTTTTATATTAAAAAGGTAATGATTTGTGGTATCATTCCTTCTTTTATATTGTATGCTTTGGCTTGTCTTGTTGCTAAAAAAATAATGTATAAATTAAACCGCTTTGATAAAAATATTACCGTGACAGATAAAGGGTTTTAAAAAGATGCGTGGGGACACGCAAAAATCAAGGCGGAGTTATTTCCCCTAAGCTTCGCCTTGATTTTGGAAGAAAGGATTAAGGCTATGCAATATATATGGGCGTTTTTAATAGGCGGTTTATTTTGTGTTGTAGGACAACTGCTTATAGACTACACAAAGCTTACCCCTGCAAGAATACTGGTGGGATACGTGGTGGCAGGTGTGTTCCTTACTGCCATAGGAGTTTATGAGCCGCTGATAAAGTTTGCAGGAGCGGGAGCATCGGTGCCCCTTACGGGATTTGGGTATCTATTGGCAAACGGAGTAAAACAAGCGGTGCAGGCGACGGGTGTTTCGGGAATATTCACCGGCGGACTCACAGCCGCATCCGGCGGAATATGTGCCGCCATAGTTTTTTCTTATATAATGGCACTGATCGCCAAGTCAAAGGATCAATCGTAAAGAAGGCTTAAAGCCTTCTTTTTTCGCATAAAGTAAAGAGTCGCAAAAGCGGCGTGAGTGAAAAAAGGAATACCCACCTGCAAGTGCCTCTCACAATTCTCTGCCATTTTACAAAAAATAAAAAATTTCCTCAAAAAACGACGGGTTTGCAATTGACAATCCTCTTTGTTTGTTAGATAATATAATAAGACTTAAAAAATAAAGGGAGATTTTCAAATGGTTTTTTCCAGTTTACTGTTTCTATACGCGTTTTTTCCTATTTGCTTAATATTTTATATGTTAGCACGTACAACGCAACAAAAAAACGGCGTATTGCTTTTATTCTCCCTGATTTTCTATACTTGGGGTGAACCTAAGTATGTGTTGCTGCTGTTGTTTATGTCCTTTGCCGACTGGCTGTTTGCCTTGCTTATACAGTGGAGCAAATCCAAAGCTGCAAAGCGGATATTTTTAGTGCTTGCCTGTATTGTCAACTTAGGACTTATCGCCGTATTCAAATACGGTATGTTTTTCTTATCGGGACTTAAAGCGGTTTCGGGATTTCCTGAGGTTATCCCCGCTATTGCTTTGCCTATTGGTATATCCTTTTACACCTTCCAGCTGTTATCCTATGTTATAGACGTTTATCGTGGCGACGTCAAAGCACAGCATAAATATCATATAGTTTTGCTGTATGCAAGCTTGTTTCATCAGTGTATCGCAGGTCCTATCGTCAGATACCGTGACGTTGAAAACGAGCTGCTTTGCCGTAAAGTAAACGTAACCGAGATAAGTGACGGTATTATCCGTTTCACCGTTGGTCTTGCAAAAAAGGCACTGCTTGCCAATACCTGCGGTATGTTGGCAGATACTCTGTTGGTGGCTGACGGTACTGCAGTGGCAGAGGCTATCAGCACTATTTCAAGTCGCTCAATTACTGCTTTGTGGGTGGGCGTCTTGATGTATTCTCTGCAGATATACCTTGACTTTTCTGCCTATTCCGATATGGCTATCGGTATGGGTATGATGGTGGGCTTACATTATAAAGAGAACTTTGATTATCCTTACGTATCCCGTTCAGTCACTGAGTTCTGGCGTCGTTGGCATATTTCCTTGGGCAGCTTTTTCAGGGACTACGTGTATATTCCCTTAGGTGGCAACCGTAAGGGTAATGTCCGCACATATTTTAATCTGTTTGTAGTCTGGGCACTGACCGGATTGTGGCACGGTGCAAGCTGGAACTTTGTTTTGTGGGGACTTTATTTCTTTGTATTCATTTTCATAGAAAAACTGTTTTTACGTAAATTCTGCCAGAAGGTACCGGTGCTGTCCAACATTTATTTGCTCTTGGTAGTTTATTTCGGCTGGATACTGTTCCGCTTTGATAATATGTCGGTTATCGGCAGCGTGCTGTCGGGAATGTTTGGCCTTAGCGGTAATGCCATTATCGACTTCGAGACCACATCCACCCTTACCAGCTACTTATTCTTCTTTGCTGCAGCTATATTGGCGGTTACTCCCGCAGCTAAAGCGATCGGCACAAAGCTTAGTGATGCAGCCCACAAGCACAAGGCAGTTATGTGCTTGTACGTGCCGTTACGCATTATCGTTCCCATAGTTTTATTGTTGCTCTCCACCATGGCTCTGGTAGGAAACAGCTACAATCCCTTCTTGTATTTCCAGTTTTAAGGTGGTGTAAAGAATGAGCATAAAAAAATTAAAAGTCAGGTCTGACTTGTTTCAGATCATCATATCCTTGTTGCTTTGCCTTACACTTACCGTTTGCGGATTTATACTTCCCTTACGCCCTACTTTTTCCGACTCGGAAAAACGTGAACTGGCAAAATTTCCTGCGTTTAGCTTTGCCGCCCTTTTTGACGGCAGTTATTTCAGAAATATCGACACCTGGTTTTCCGATACCTTCCCATTCAGGGAACAGTGGATCAGCGGCAACGCTCAAGTAAAGCAGTATTACGGAATTTCAATCAATCAGGTCCACGGTGAGTTAGAGGAGTCTGATGATATTCCCGAAGTCAACGAGCGACCTACTCTGCCCGTGTTGCCCTCTACTGAGGCGACTACCACAGCACCGATTACAGAGGCAACCACATCCGCAATGACCACCACTCAGTCCGCTACTCAGAAGGGTGAGGTAATGACCGATCCGCCTATTAAAACGCAAAACTTAGGCGCTGTGCTGGTGGCAGGAAACACCGGCTATGAGTATTACAACTTTAACCGCACTGAGGCTGACCGTTACACCAACGCACTTAACAAGCTTTCCGCCCAGCTTAACGGCAAGGCAAAGCTTTATGAAATGGTGGTACCCACCAGTATCGGCATCACACTGGATGACAGCATTAAAAAGAGTGTTAACAGCTCCGACCAGAAAAAGGCTATTGATTATATGTATAGCCGCCTTAACACCAGTATCAATGTAGTGGATATTTACGATACTATGTTAAACCACCGTAATGAGTACATCTATTTCAACACCGACCATCATTGGACGGCACTGGGCGCTTATTATGCCTATGAGCAGTTTATGATAGTCGCAGGTAAAGAAGTAACGCCTATTTTAAATTACGATACCGTTGATTACGACGGATTTTTAGGCTCCTTCTACACCGATACCGGTAAAAATGCAGCGCTTGGTAAAAATCCCGATACGGTAACTGCCTACCTGCCCAGTAAAAACGCAAAAATGACCATAACCAACAAGAGTGGCGGTAGCTTTAGTTGGCCTATTATCTCTGATGTGACTAAGTCCTCCGCTTCTTATAAATATCTTACCTTTATAGGCGGTGACAATCCCTATTCCGTTATCCACAACAGTGATATTACCGACGGTAGCTCCTGCTTAGTGGTAAAGGAATCCTTCGGTAACGCTTTTGTGCCGTTTCTTACTAACCATTATCAGACTGTCCACGTTATAGATTACCGTTATTACAACACCAAGATAAACGACTTTGTAACTAAGCATAAGGTGCAGGACGTTTTGTTTATAAACAACATATCTGCCACAAGAAGTAAGATGCTGGTATCGGATATTGTGGATATTATAGGTTAGCGCTTTATTATATGTATAAGCTCAGGGCTTAAGAATATTAAGGCGATAAGATTAGGCAGTGCCATAAAGGCGTTGAGCGTATCGGATAGCTCAAATATTATATCTGCCGAAAACACTGAGGATATTACAATAGCTATACAAAACATTATTTTATATAATGTACCGCTTAAAGAGGACTTGAATAAAAACCGGCAGCAGGAGAGACCGTAGTAGCTCCACCCGATTATGGCGCCGAAGGCAAACAGCACTACGGATATGCAAACAAACACGCCGCCAAGTTTGCCGAATACGGTGGAGAAGGCATCGGCGGTGAGATTAAGTCCTGATTTTGGGCAGGAGTTTAAAACCCCCGAGGTTAGAATCACCAGCCCCGTTAAAGTACACATTACAACTGTATCAAGAAAAACCTCAAACATACCCCAATAGCCTTGTGCTGTTGGGGTATTATTTGCGGTTGCGTGAACAATAGGCGCACTGCCCATTCCCGCTTCGTTGGTAAACACCCCACGGGATACACCGTACCTTAATGAGCGTGATACCCCAAATCCCAAAACCCCTGCAGACACACTGCTAAAGTCAAAAGCATCGGTTAGCACTTCATACAGTGCAGGTATAAGCATAGAGCGGTTTCTGATTAGCACATAAACTGCGCCGATAAAATAAAACGCGGTCATAAAGGGGACCAGTTTAGCGGTAAAGCCGGTGATTCGTTTAACGCCGCCGAATATTACCAGAGCGGTAGTCAGCGCTGTTGCTATACCTATTATAATAGGGGAGATGCTAAAGGTGTCTTGCAGTGAGGCAGTCATAGCGCCGACCTGCGCTGCGTTGCCTATACCAAAGGATGCAAGTAAGGTGGCAACACAAAAGACGGTGGCTAAGGGGTATAATTTCGGCAGCCCGTTTTTAATGTAGTACATAGGTCCGCCCTGCCACTGTCCACTACAGTCCTTTTCACGAAACTGTACTGAAAGGGCAACCTCACTAAATTTCAGTATCATACACAAAAAAGCTGATATCACCATCCAAAACAGTGCCCCTGCACCGCCTAATACTAATGCAGCACCCACTCCCACGATATTGCCTGTGCCCATAGTTCCCGACAGCGCCGTTGACATGGCTTCAAAGGGCGACACACCGTTTTTGTGGTTGCTTTTGCAAAACAGCTGTCCCACAGTTTCCTTAAACATTCTGCCTATATGGGTAAACTGCAAAAAGCGTGTTTTAAATGTAAGCAGCAGCCCCACAATCAGCATCAGCGTCAGTAAAACACTGCCCCATATAAACTCATTTATCTGCCCTAACATAGCAAAACCCCGCAATTTGTTGATTTTACTAATTTATATGTAAGGATAGCGGCATATATCATACCTATATATAGATGTAAAAAAGCAGAAAAACGCTATATATCAGGGCGCATTTATTACTGTAAAAATTTTTTAAAAAATATGAAAAAAACACTTGCAATTTGCAAAATAGTATGTTATTCTATTAGGGCGCGAAAAAGCGCAAGCATGCGATGACGCAGGAGGTGGCCACTCTCGAAGTGGGAAATTTCTGCTGAGTATGTCCGATTTTAAACCGGGCGATTTATACTGCGAATCAGTATTGCCACTACATCTTCATTACAGAACAATCAGGTTTTGTGAATAGGGTGACTGTGGAGCAATGTGCCAATCCCGGATTACACGGTGCGTGTTTAATCCGGTTTTATGTTGTAAAGGCATGAAACACCCGGCAAAGGGTGAGGCGACGTTGCAGATGCCCGCCTATGAAATTTATCAGGAGGCGAAAGCACAAATGGCAAAGGAAAAAATCAGAATCAGAATCAAAGGTTACGACCACGTTTTAGTTGATCAGTCAGCTGAAAAGATCGTGGAGACCGCAAAGCGCACAGGCGCTAGAGTATCGGGTCCTATCCCGTTACCCACCGAGCGTGAGGTTGTTACAATCCTCCGTGCTGTTCATAAGTATAAGGACAGCCGTGAGCAGTTCGAAACAAGAACTCATAAGAGATTGATCGACATTCTCCGTCCGTCAAACAAAACAGTAGAGGCTTTAACAGGCCTTGAATTACCTGCCGGCGTTGACATCGAAATTAACCTTTAATAAGATGTAGCGCTACAAGGTCATGTTGGTGAAATGCCAACCAATAACCATAAGGAGGAAAAAACAAATGCAAAAAGCAATCATTGGCAAAAAGCTTGGTATGACTCAGCTTTTTGACGAGAAGGGAAACATCATTCCTGTTACTGTTGTTGAAGCAGGCCCCTGTGTTGTTTCTCAGAAGAAGACCGTTGAGAATGACGGTTATCAGG
Source organism: Clostridia bacterium (assembly GCA_017407705.1). GTDB lineage: Bacteria > Bacillota > Clostridia > Oscillospirales > Acutalibacteraceae > RGIG2202. Next base: position 20,654 of record JAFQWA010000030.1, on the reverse strand, counting down.
CAATCCAGATCGGTTTTGGCGATCTGAAAGCAAGCAAGGTCAACAAACCCATGAAAGGACACTTCGCAAAAGGCGACGTTGCTCCTAAGAAAGTTCTCAGAGAGTTCAGACTTGAGAATATCGACACATATAATGTAGGCGATATCATCAAAGCAGAAATCTTCGCAGAGGGCGACAAGGTTGACGTAGTAGGTACCAGCAAAGGTAAAGGAACTGCAGGCGCTATTAAGCGTTGGAACTTCAGCCGTTTGAAGGAATCTCACGGTACAGGCCCTGTTCACAGACATGCAGGTTCTTTGGGTGCTTGTTCATCTCCCTCAAGAGTATTTAAGGGTAAGAAATTAGCAGGTCACCTTGGTGCTGAGCGAGTAACAGTTCAGAATCTTGCTGTTGTCAGAGTTGACAACGAAAATAACATTATTGCAATCAAAGGCGCTATCCCGGGTCCTAAAGGCGGTATCATTATGATCGCTGATTCGGTTAAAGCGTAAGGGAAGGAGAGTAGAAATATGCCTAATGTAGCAGTTGTAGATATGGCCGGACTTAAGGTTTCCGATATTACACTCAGCGATGCTGTTTTCGGTATCGAGCCTAATAAAGCGGTTATGCATATGGCAGTTGTTAACTATTTAGCTAACCAACGCCAGGGTACACAGTCAGCATTGACACGTGCGGAAGTTTCCGGCGGCGGTAAAAAGCCTTGGAGACAGAAGGGTACAGGTCATGCAAGACAGGGTTCAACTCGTGCTCCCCAGTGGACACACGGCGGTATTGTCTTCGCTCCGAAGCCCCGTGACTATCGTCTTTCACTCAACAAGAAGGTTCGTCAGTTGGCTATCAAATCTGCTCTGTCAGACAAAGTTCTTAACAGCGCTTTGATCGTTCTTGACGCTATGAACATCACTGAGTACAAGACAAAGACTATCGCTGAAATGCTTAAAGCAGTAGGTGCCGGTAAAAAGGCCCTCATCATTTTGGAAGATAACAACACTGTTGCAGTAAAGAGCGCAGCAAACATCCCCGGCGTTAAAACTGCTCAGACAAACACCATCAACGCTTACGACATCATCAATGCAGATACATTGGTAATCGTTAAAGGCGCTGTGGCAAAACTTGAGGAGGTATATGCGTAATGAAATTCGTACAAGACCTTATCATTGCGCCGGTCATTACTGAAAGAAGTATGACAGCCGCCCGCGATAAGAAATACACTTTCAAGGTTGCAGAGTCTGCAAATAAGATCGAAATCAAAAAAGCTGCCGAGATTATGTTCCCCGGCATCAAGGTTAAATCAGTTAACACAATGAATGTGAGAGGCCAGTTCCGTCGTTACGGCAGAAACGAAGGCTACACAGCATCTTGGAAAAAGGCTGTTATCACATTGACTGAAGATTCTAAGACCATCGAATTCTTCGACGGTATGCTCTAAGGAGCACAACCTTACCGCCAAAATTAAGGCGGTGGCAACGTATGGGGCTTATGGCAAAGCCTCGCAAAGCTAAACTTAAGGAGAGTGAACCGAATGCCAGTTAAACATTATAAACCGACTACACCTGCAAGACGCGGTATGACGGTTATTGATTATTCATCACTTTCAAAGGTTGCTCCTGAGCGTAGTCTTTTGGCACCTTTGAATAAGAAATCCGGTAGAAACAGCTACGGTAGAATTACAGTTCGTCATCGTGGCGGCGGAAACCGTAACAAGTACAGAATCATTGATTTCAAACGTAATAAGTTTGATGTTCCTGCTACTGTATTGACAATTGAGTACGATCCTAACCGTTCTGCTCACATTGCTCTTATCCAGTATGAGGACGGCGTAAAGAGCTACATCTTGGCTCCTGTAGGACTCACAGTAGGTCAGAAGATCCTCAACGGTCCTAACGCTGACATCGTTGCAGGAAACGCACTTCCCCTTACCAGCATCCCTGTTGGTACATTCATTCACAATATCGAGCTTTATCCCGGTAAGGGCGGCCAGTTGGCACGTTCAGCCGGTAACCAGGCTCAGCTTATGGCTAAAGAAAACGGTATGGCACTGCTTCGTCTGCCTTCAGGCGAGCTTCGTAACGTTCCTGCTAACTGCATGGCTACAATCGGTCAGGTTGGTAACATCGAGCACGAGAACGTTAACATCGGTAAAGCAGGCCGTAAACGTCATATGGGTTGGCGTCCTACAGTTCGCGGTTCAGTTATGAACCCCTGCGATCATCCCCACGGTGGTGGTGAGGGTAAATCACCTATCGGCCGTCCCGGACCTGTAACTCCTTGGGGCAAACCTGCTCTTGGTTACAAAACCCGTAATAAGCATAAGGCTTCTGATAAATACATTGTTAAGCGTCGCAACGCGAAGTAATCGGACGAAAGGAGCGTTTTATAATGTCTAGAAGTTTAAAAAAGGGCCCTTACGTTCAACCTGTACTCCTTAAAAGAGTAAAGGAAATGAACGAGGCCGGTGAAAAGCGAATCCTTAAAACATGGAGCCGCTCATCAACAATCTTCCCGGATTTTGTCGGACACACTTTTGCTGTTCATGACGGACGCAAGCATGTTCCGGTTTATGTAACAGAAGATATGGTCGGTCACAAACTCGGTGAGTTTGCTCCGACAAGAACCTACAAAGGTCATGCAGGTTCTAAAACATCAAATTCAGGTAAATAACGGCCGAAAGGAGAGGTAGATTATGGAAGCAAGGGCAACGGTTAAATACGCCCGTATTTCCCCGAGAAAAGTGCAGATCGTGTTGGATCTGATTCGTAACCAGCCTGCAGATAAAGCTATGGCTATTCTGCACCATACGCCTAAGGCCGCGTGTGAGTATCTGGAAAAACTTTTGAAATCAGCTATGGCTAACGCTGAAAACAATCACAATATGGAAGTTTCAAACCTCTATGTAGCAGAGTGTCATGTAGGTCCCGGACCTATCCTTAAGAGAATTCGTCCTATGGATCACGGTAAAGCTTTCCGTATTTATAAGAGAACATCTCATATCACTCTTGTGCTCAAAGAGAAAGAATAATAAGAAGGAGGTAATACAGATGGGCCAGAAAGTTAATCCCCACGGACTGCGTGTAGGTGTTATTAAAAACTGGAGCAGCCGTTGGTTTGCTAACGACGCTGCATTCGGAGATACTTTGGTTGAAGATTACAACTTAAGAAAATATCTCAAAGAAAAACTTTACAGCGCAGGCGTTCCTCAGATCGAGATCGAACGCGATCCCAAACGTGTACGTATCTTCGTACATTGTGCAAAACCCGGTATGGTTATCGGCCGTAACGGTGCAGAAATTGAAAAGCTCAAGACAGAGTGTCAGGCTATTCTTAAAAAGCCTGTTGTTATCAACATTGTTGAAGTTAAAAACCCCGACCTCAACGCTCAGTTGGTTGCTGAAAATGTTGCTGCTCAGCTCGAAAAACGTATCTCCTTCCGCCGTGCATTAAAGCAGGCGATCGGCAGAACAATGAAGCTCGGAGCAAAGGGTATTAAAACACAAGTTTCAGGTCGTCTCGGCGGTGCTGAAATTGCACGTGCAGAACATTATCACGAGGGTACAATCCCGCTTCAGACAATCCGTGCAGATATTGACTACGGTTTTGCAGAGGCTAACACAACCTATGGTAAGATCGGTGTTAAGATCTGGATCTACACAGGTGAAGTTCTTAAAAGTGCAAAGAATGTTTCAGCAGCTCCCGCTAAGAGGGAAGGAGGCAAACGTTAATGTTATTACCAAAGCGCGTTAAATACCGCAGAGTACACAGAGGCCGTTTAAAGGGTAAAGCACTCCGTGGTAATACAGTAACTTACGGTGATTTCGGCCTCCAGGCTCTGGAGCCCGCATGGATCACTTCAAATCAAATCGAAGCAGCCCGTATCGCTATGACTCGTTACATCAAACGTGGCGGTCAGGTATGGATCAAAATTTTCCCGGACAAACCTATCACAGAGAAACCCGCTGAGACCCGAATGGGTTCAGGTAAAGGTTCACCTGAGTATTGGGTAGCTGTTGTTAAACCGGGCAGAGTTATGTTTGAAATCGGCGGCGTTAGTGAGGAATTGGCTCGTGAAGCTATGCGTCTCGCTATGCACAAACTGCCTATCAAATGTAAGTTCATTACTAAGAAGGAACAGGATGGTGAGCAATAATGAAAGCAAGCGAAATCAGAGAATTGTCTGTAGCAGAGCTTAACGACAAATTGGCAGAGCTTAAAAAAGAGCTGTTCAACTTGCGCTTCCAGCACGCCATCAACCAGCTCGAAAACCCCATGCGAATCAAGGCTGTTAAAAAAGATATTGCTCGTATCAATACCGTATTGACTGCGAAAAGTCTTGAAGACAGCGCCAAGTCGTAAGAGAGGGAGGAAATCATTATGAGCGAAAGAAATCTCAGAAAGACAAGAGTTGGCAAGGTAGTAAGCGATAAAATGGACAAAACCATTGTCGTTGCCATTGAAGATAACGTAAAGCATCCGCTTTACAACAAAATCGTTAAAAAGACAGTAAGACTTAAGGTACATGACGAGAATAATGCGGCAGGTATCGGAGACAGAGTTTCTGTTATGGAAACCAGACCCCTTTCTAAAGATAAGAGATGGCGTTTGGTGGAAATCATCGAGAAAGCCAAATAAAGGAGGAAACCACTGTGATTCAGCAACAGAGTTACCTCAAGGTTGCCGACAATACAGGTGCAAAAGAACTTATGTGCATCCGTGTACTTGGCGGTTCCGGCAGGAGGTATGCTAATATCGGTGACGTCGTGGTTGCTTCAGTTAAGAAGGCTGCACCCGGCGGTACTGTAAAAAAAGGCGACGTAGTTAAAGCTGTAGTTGTTCGTTCAGTTAAAGGTCTTCGTCGCGAAGACGGCACTTATATTCGTTTCGACGAGAATGCCGCAGTTATCATCAGAGATGATAAATCACCCAGAGGCACCCGTATCTTTGGACCGGTTGCCAGAGAGCTGCGTGAGAAGGATTACTTGAGAATTCTCTCTCTTGCTCCCGAAGTACTTTAATAGGAGGTAACAATAATGAATAAGGTTCATGTAAAGACCGGCGATGAAGTTATGGTTATCTCCGGTAAAGATAAAGGCAAGACCGGTAAGGTTATTGCTGTTAGCCCTGAAGAGGGTAAGGTTATCGTTGAGAAAGTTAACATGGTAACCAAACACGTTAAACCCCGTAAAGCGGGCGATCCGTCCGGTATTGTTAAGGCTGAAGGCGCTATGTACGCAAGCAAGGTTATGCCTGTTTGCCACAAGTGCAAGAAACCTACCAGAGTAGGTCATCAGATCAATAAAGACGGTAAAAAAGAGCGCATTTGCAGAAAATGCGGCGCAGTACTTTAATAAGGAGGAACATGACAATGCCAAGATTTAAAGACATGTACAAAAATGATGTCGCTCCGGCTTTGATGAAAAAGTTTGAGTACAAGAGCGTCATGCAAATCCCGAAACTTGATAAAGTAGTTATCAACGTAGGCTGCGGTGAGGCTCGTGACAATTCTAAAGTTATTGATGCGATCATAAACGATCTGGGCATCATCACCGGTCAGAAACCGGTTGTATGTAATGCAAAGAAATCAGTTGCTAACTTTAAAGTTCGTGAGGGTATGCCCATCGGCGTTAAAGTTACACTTCGTGGCGACAAGATGTATGAGTTTGTTGACAGACTCTTCTCTGTTGCATTACCCCGAGTAAGAGACTTCAGAGGTATCAACCCCAACTCCTTCGACGGCCGTGGTAACTATTGCATGGGCGTTAAAGAGCAGTTGATTTTCCCTGAAATTGATTACGATAAAATTGATAAGGTTCGCGGTATGGACATCTGCTTCATCACCACAGCGAACACTGACGAAGAGGCTCGTGAGTTATTAACTCTTATGGGCGCTCCGTTTGCGAAGTAAGGAGGAACTACATTTGGCTAAGACATCAATGAAGATCAAACAGGCAAGACCTGCCAAGTTTTCAACAAGAGCTTATAACAGATGTAAAATCTGTGGAAGACCGCACGCTTATCTTCGCAAATACGGCATTTGTCGTATCTGTTTCAGAGAACTCGCTTACAAAGGCGAAATTCCCGGCGTGAAGAAAGCAAGCTGGTAAAAACTGCAAAGGAGGTTGACGGTATGCAAGTAACCGATACAATCGCTGATATGCTAACGAGAATTCGTAATGCGAATTCAGCAAAACACGATTCGGTTGATATTCCTGCATCAAACATGAAAAAATCTATTGCTCAGATTTTGGTTGATGAAGGTTATGTAAAAAGCTTTTCCGTTATTGACGACGGAAAACAGGGTACAATTCGTATCCAGTTAAAATACGGTGCAAACAAAACTCAGGTTCTCCAGGGACTCAGAAGAGTTTCTAAACCCGGTCTGCGTATCTATTCAAGTGTTGAGGATATGCCCCAGGTTATGAGAGGCCTTGGTATAGCAATCCTTTCAACTTCGAAAGGAATTATGACAGATAAGCAGGCTCGCAAAGAGAATATCGGCGGCGAAGTCCTGGCTTTCGTATGGTAAGGGAGGTAATGGAATGTCACGTATAGGCAAGAAACCGATTACTGTTCCTGCAGGCGTTGAGGTTAAACAGGATGGCAACACCATTACTGTTAAAGGTCCGAAAGGTACCCTTACTCAGACTTTTCATCAGAATATGACAGTTACCTTCGAGAACAATGAGCTCGTAGTAACCCGTCCTAACGATGATAAAGAAAACCGTGCTCTTCACGGTCTTACACGTTCACTTTTGGCTAACATGGTTGAGGGCGTTACAAACGGCTTCAAGAAAGAGCTTCAGGTAAACGGTGTTGGTTACCGTGTTGCTAAGCAGGGCAAAACATTGGTTATGAACTTAGGCTTTTCACATCAGGTAAACATGGACGAGATCGACGGTATTACCATTGATGTGCCCGGCCCCAACTCAATCATTATCAGCGGTCCTGACAAACAGAAGGTTGGTCAGTTCGCAGCTGAAGTCCGTGAAAAACGCCCGCCTGAGCCTTATAAGGGTAAAGGTATCAAGTATGTCGACGAAGTTATCCGCCGTAAGGAAGGTAAAGCCGGCAAGGGTTCTAAGAAATAATAAAGGAGTGAAATCAAAATGGTTAAAAGACCTGACAGCAATAAGGCTCGTCTTAACAGACATAAGCGTGTCCGCGGTAAGATTACCGGTACAGCTGAGCGTCCCCGCCTTAATGTTTTCCGCTCCCTTAATAATATCTATGCCCAAATCATTGATGATGTAAAGGGTGTTACTCTTGTATCAGCATCAACTGTTGAAGCTGGTTTTGAGGGAAACGGCGGCAATAAGGAAGCAGCTCGCAAGATTGGTCAGATCGTTGCTGAGCGTGCAGCTGCAAAAAATATAACCGAGGTTGTTTTCGACCGCGGTGGCAATATCTATCACGGCCGTGTCAAGGAACTGGCCGAAGGTGCCCGTGAGGGCGGCCTCAAGTTCTAATAAGGAGGAGAATACTTTGGCTAATATTGACGCATCAGTATTGGATTTACAAGAAAAGGTTGTTGCCATTAACCGTGTTTCAAAAACAGTTAAGGGCGGCCGTATAATGAAGTTTTCAGCTCTTGTAGTTGTTGGTAACGGCAACGGCATCGTAGGTTTCGGTATCGGTAAAGCAAGCGAAGTTCCGGAAGCTATCAGAAAAGGCATTGAAGACGCAAAGAAAAATCTTATCACTGTATCCTTAAAAGGTACTACCATTCCTCACGAAGTTATCGGTGAGTTCGGTGCAGGTCGAGTTCTTCTCAAACCTGCAGCACCCGGTACCGGTGTTATCGCCGGCGGTCCTGCTCGTGCCGTTATTGAGACAGTAGGTATCAAGGATATCCGTACAAAGGCACTCAGATCAAACAATCCGTGCAACGTTGTACGTGCAACAATCGCAGGTCTTGCTTCACTTCGCAGCGCTAAAGAAGTTGCTGCTGTTCGTGGCAAAACTGTTGATGAAATTTTAGGTCGATAAGGAGGCAGCATTATGGCTACTAAAAAAACCGCTAAGGCTGCAGGCCTTACAATCACATTAAAGAAAAGTCTGATTGGTTGTAAAGACAATCAGATCGCAACAGCAATTTCTTTGGGACTGAAGAAAATCGGCAACACAACTGTTCAGCCTGATAACGCACAGACCAGAGGCAAGATTGCTAAAATAGCCCACCTCGTCGAGGTAGTTGAAGCGTAAGCAAGGAGGTGCGATTAATGAAACTTCATGAGCTTTCACCGGCACCGGGTTCAACCAAAGAGGTAAAACGTATTGGTAGAGGTCCGGGTTCGGGACAAGGAAAGACAGCAGGTAAAGGTCACAAGGGTCAGAAAGCACGTTCCGGCGGCGGTGTTCGTCCCGGATTTGAAGGAGGCCAGATGCCCCTTTCAAGACGTGTTCCCAAAAGAGGATTCAACAATATTTTTGCAGACAAAATTGCAATTATCAATGTAAGAGACCTCAATAAATTCGAGGACGGAGCAGTTGTTGACGCACAGGCTCTTATTGATAACAATATCATTAAGAACGCTTACGACGGCGTAAAGGTTCTCGGCAACGGTGAAATCACCAAAAAACTTACTGTTAAACTGGCAGCTTTCTCAGCTTCTGCTAAGCAGAAGATTGAAGCAGCAGGAGGAAAGGCAGAGGTGATTTAGTATGTTTGAAACTCTTCGTAACGCCTGGCGTGTAAAGGAGATCCGTCAGAAAATCATTTTTACTATCTTTATAATCTTGATTTTCCGTTTTGGTTCTGTTGTGCCGGTTCCGTTTATCGATGTAGCTGCACTTAAATCATCTTTGGAACAAACATCCACTTCCGGTGACTTCTTCAGTTATCTGAGCATCTTAACCGGTGGTGCGATGAACTACGGTGCTTTGTTTGCGATGTCTGTTACACCGTACATCAACGCATCAATCATTATGCAGTTGTTATCAGTTGCTATCCCCGCTCTTGAGCGTATTGCAAAAGAGGGCGAAGAAGGCAGAAAGCGCATTGCAAAATACACACGTTTTGCTTCTGTTGCTTTGGGTCTTCTCCAGGGTGGTGCATACTGGTGGTGGCTGTATGCAAGCGGATTTGTAAACGCTAAAGGTACAGGCGAAAACATTTTTGCTGCTATCGTTATCATTCTCTGCTTTACCGCAGGTACAGCGCTTATGATGTGGCTTGGCGAAAGAATAGATGAAAAGGGTATCGGTAACGGTATCTCAATGCTTCTGTTCGCAGGTATCATCTCACGTATCCCTGTCGGTGTTGCTTCACTTTGGTCATACTTTATCGATTTGGATAAGTATGTTCAGGTTATCGCAGTTATACTGATTTTGTTCGCTATGGTTATTTTCGTAGTTTGGATGAACGCTGCAGAGCGCAGAATTCCCATCCAGTACGCAAAACGAGTAGTAGGCAGAAAACAGTATGGCGGCCAGAATACACATATGCCTATTAAGGTAAATATGTCAGGCGTTATGCCTATCATCTTTGCCAGCTCCATTCTTTCGATCCCCACAACTATTCTCGCATTTATGGGAACAGATCAGGCAGGATCAAGATGGTATCAGATCTTAAGCTTCTTTGGTTATAATAGCTGGGCTTATGCTATAATCTACTTTGTGTTGATTATCGGATTTGCTTTCTTCTATACAACCATCCAGTATAATCCTGTTGAGATGGCTAACAACCTCCGTAAGAATAACGGAGCTATCCCGGGTATCCGTCCCGGCAAGCCCACTCAGGATTTCATTCAGAAAATACTTACCAGAGTTACTTTGCTGGGAGCTATCTTCCTGGGAATCATCGCAGTACTTCCTATCGTTGTAGGACAGTTCAGCGGTATCAACACATCATTGGGCGGAACATCCTTGCTCATCGTTGTTGGTGTTGCTATTGACACAGTACAGCAGCTTGAATCTCAGATGATGATGCGTCATTACAAAGGATTCTTGGATTAAGAATTTTTCAAAGGAGAATAATATGAAACTTATTTTCTTAGGAGCACCCGGTGCCGGTAAAGGCACACAGGCAGAAATAGTCAGTGAGAAGCTTGGTATTCCTACCATTTCTACCGGCAATATCATTCGTGAGGCTTTGAAAAACGGCACAGAAATGGGCCTTAAAGCAAAAGCTTTCATCGAAGCAGGTAAGCTGGTTCCCGATGAGGTCGTTATCGGCATCATTAAGGACAGACTGGCTGAGGATGATTGCAAAAACGGCTTCATCCTTGACGGATTCCCCCGTACAATTCCCCAGGCTGAGGCACTTGATAATATGGGTATCGAAATTGACAAGGTTATTGATATCGAAGTTAGTGACGATCGTATAGTATCACGTATGTCAGGCCGTAGAGTTTGCCCCAACTGTGGCGCAAGCTATCATATTGAATACAAGCGTCCGGAAAAAGATGGTATTTGCAATAGCTGCCAGACTGAGTTGGTTATCCGTAAGGATGACGAACCCGCAGTTGTTCTTGACAGACTTAACGTTTATCACGAGCAGACTGAGCCGCTTAAAGATTACTATGCAAAAACCGGCAAGTTAAAGATCGTTGAGGGTCAAGAGGAAGTGGCTGATACCACTAAACTCACTCTTAAATCTTTGGAGGATTAAGCATGATAGTGCTGAAAACCGCGCGTGAGCTAAAGCTTATGCGTGAGGCAGGAAGAATTTCTGCAAAAGCACTGCAACTTGTGGGAGAGGCTGTGCAGCCCGGTGTTACAACACACCAGCTGGATCAGATCGCTTATAAGTATATTTTGAGTCAGGGAGCAAAACCCGGATTCTTAAATTACGGCGGCTTTCCTGCAAGTGCATGCATATCCATAAATAATGAGGTTATCCACGGCATACCAAGCAAATCCAGAGTTATCCAGAATGGCGATATCGTCAGTGTGGATCTGGGTGCGGTGTTTGAGGGATATAACGGCGACAATGCCGCCACTTTTGCGGCAGGAGATGTTTCTCCTGAAGCAAAGCGGCTGATAGATGTGACCAGAGAGAGCCTTTATGAGGGTATCAAAATGGCACAAGTAGGCGGCAGAATAGGAGATATCTCCTCAGCAATACAGCAGTATGTCGAGGCACGTGGTTACTCGGTGGTAAGACAGTTTGTGGGTCACGGAGTAGGCGCTTGCCTGCACGAATCACCTGAGGTTCCGAATTTCGGAACTAAAGGCAGAGGAGTGCGATTGATGCCGGGCATGACATTGGCCATTGAGCCTATGATTAACCAAGGCAAACCTGATGTCAGAACGCTTTCTGACGGTTGGACGGTAGTAACCGCCGATTCCGGCTTATCAGCACACTTTGAACACAGTATAGCTATTACGGACAACGGTCCTGTAATACTGACTACTCCGTAAAAAGGGGCTGATAAAATGGAACTTGTTATCGGACAGGTGGTTGAGTCCACCGCCGGCAAGGATAAGAACCAACTTTTGGTCGTTACTAGAACAGAAGAAAACAAGGTTTATCTTTGTGACGGAAAACAACGTCCTTTACAGAGAGCGAAGGCTAAAAACATAAAACACATCAAGGCTACCAAAACGGTTTTGAGTAATGAAAAAATGGCTACAAATCGTGAATTGCGTCGGAGCTTAAAACAGCTTAGCGATGCATGAAGGAGGGAAATGCAATGGCAAAAGAGGATAATATAGAATTGCAGGGCACAGTTGTTGAGGCTATGCCGAATGCAACATTTAAGGTCGAATTACCAAACGGCCACGTAATTTTAGCCCACATATCCGGTAAATTGCGTATGAATTTCATCCGCATACTTCCGGGTGATAAGGTAACAGTTGAAATGTCACCTTATGATTTGACCAAGGGACGCATTACTTGGCGTTCCAAGTAGAATACAAACACACTGCTTAATAAGTATTTTGTATTTCACGAAAGGAATGATTTATATGAAGGTCAGACCTTCTGTCAAAAAGATATGCGAAAAATGCAAAGTCATTAAACGCAAGGGTAAAATCATGGTTATCTGTGAGAACCCCAAGCACAAACAGCGTCAGGGTTAACCTGAGCAGATCGTTTACGGAGGTGTATTGAATAATGGCACGTATTTCCGGTGTTGACTTGCCGAGAGATAAGCGAGTCGAGATTGGCCTTACCTATATTTTCGGTATCGGCCGCAAAACCGCCAGTGATATACTGGCTGCAACCGGTGTTGATCCTGACATCAGAGTTAAGGATTTAACCGAGGATGATGTTGCTAAGCTTCGTGATTATATCGAAAAGAACATTACAGTTGAGGGTGACCTCCGCCGTGATATCGCTTTTGATATTAAACGTCTTATTGAGATTGGAAGCTATCGTGGAACACGTCACCGCAAGGGACTGCCTGTTCGCGGTCAGCGTTCTAAGACAAATGCACGTACACGCAAGGGTCCGAAGAAGACTATTGCTAACAAGAAGAAATAAGAAAGAGGGTTAAGAATATGGCAACAAAGGGTACAAAATCCACATCAACCCGTCGCCGCCGCGAGAAAAAGAATATTGAACGCGGTTGCGTCCATATACAGTCGACCTTCAATAATACCATCGTCACCATTTCCGATGTTCAGGGCAACACATTGTCATGGGCATCTGCAGGCGAGTTGGGCTTCAGGGGTTCAAGAAAATCTACTCCTTTTGCTGCACAGACCGCCGCAGAAACAGCTGCAAAAGCTGCTATGGAGCATGGTTTGAAGACAGTCGAAGTATTCGTTAAGGGCCCCGGTGCAGGTCGTGAAGCTGCGATCCGCGCACTTCAGTCAGCAGGTTTGGAAGTTAGCATGATCAAAGATGTTACTCCTATCCCTCATAACGGCTGCCGCCCGCCCAAAAGAAGACGCGTTTAATTATTTATCAGGAGGTGGATGTAAATGGCAAGATATACAGGTCCGGTATGCAGACTTTGCCGTAGAGAAGGCGAGAAGCTTTTTCTTAAAGGTGAGCGCTGCTACTCAGATAAATGCTCAATCAGTGTAAGAAATTATGCCCCCGGTCAGCACGGTCAGGGTCGTAAGAAGAATTCTGAATATGCTACACAGTTCCGTATGAAGCAGAAAGCAAAACGTTTCTACGGCGTATTGGAAAATCAGTTCCATATGTATTTTGTTGAGGCTGAAAGACAGCAGGGCGTTACAGGTGAAAACCTTCTCAGATTGCTGGAAAGACGTCTTGATAACATCGTTTACAGACTCGGCTTTGCTTCATCACGTAAAGAGGCTCGTCAGTTGGTATTGCATAACCATTTCTCCGTTAACGGTAAGAAGGTAAACATCCCTTCATACCTCGTTAAAGTAGGAGACGTTATCGCTATCAAAGAAAACAGCCTTGACAGCGAGAAGATCAAAGCAGTTTTAGAGGCAAACGGTAGCCGTCCGGTTCCCGCATGGCTCGAGCGCAATGCTGACGCTAAAGCAGGTAAAGTTATCAACTTCCCCAACCGTGAGGATATTGATACTCCCGTTGAAGAGTCACTTATCGTTGAGTTGTACTCTAAATAATCTGACGTTCTTGTTAGAATTATTAAGAGTATCTACTTTAATCAAATCAACAGTAAAACTGTTATTACAAGGAGGGTTCTGAATGATCGAAATTGAGAAGCCCAGAATTGAAGCTGAAGATTTAACAGCTGACGGTTCTTACGGCAGATTTACCATAGAGCCGTTGGAGAGAGGATACGGCATTACATTAGGCAACAGCCTTCGTAGAGTATTGCTCTCATCTTTACCCGGTGTCGCCGTTACTTCAATTAAAGTTGACGGTGTGCTTCATGAATTTTCAACTATCCCCGGCGTAAAGGAAGATTTAACTGAGATCGTCCTTAACATCAAGGGCTTGACAGCTAAGATCCACGGAGACGGACCTAAGGTCTGCTACATTGAGGCAGAGGGCCCCTGTGAGGTAACTGCTGCATCCGTTAAGGCTGATTCTGAGGTTGAAATCCTCAATCCCGACTTGCATATCGCAACGATTTCCGAGTCAGGTAAGCTCTTTATGGAGCTGACATTAGATAAAGGCCGTGGATATGTTCCGGCTGAAAAGAATAAACAGGCACAGCCCGTCATCGGTGTTATTCCCGTTGACTCAATCTATACCCCTGTTTTAAAAGTTAACTACAACGTTGAAAATACCCGTGTGGGACAAGTCACAGACTTTGATAAGCTCACAATCGAGGTATGGACTAACGGAACAATCTCTGCTAAAGAGGCTGTTGCGTTGGGTGCCAAGGTTATCACTGAACATCTCAACCTGTTTGTTGACCTTTCCGGTGACGCTTATGAAGGCGACATTATGGTCGAAAAAGACGATAATGGCAAGGAGAAGGTCCTTGAGATGACCATTGAGGAGCTTGACCTTTCGGTACGTAGCTTTAACTGCTTGAAGAGAGCAAGTATCCATACCGTTGAGGACCTCATCAACAAGACCGAAGAGGATATGATGAAGGTTCGCAACCTCGGACGTAAATCTCTTGAAGAGGTTATCAATAAGCTCAACTCTTTGGGCTTTTCACTGCGTAGCGACGACGAATAAGTAGTTAGATTACGTAACATTTTATAAATTCACACGACTGTAAAGGAGTGAGTTAAATGCCAGGTACAAGAAAGCTCGGTAAAACAGCCGATCAGCGTAAAGCTATGCTCAGAGCTATGGTTACTTTCCTGCTTGAAAACGGCAGAATCGAAACCACTGTTGCTCGTGCAAAAGAGGTTCGTGCAATGACCGAGAAATATATTACTATTGCTAAGGACAACAGCCTTCACAACAAGCGTCAGGCTTTGGCGTTTATTACAAAGGACGATGTTGTTAAAAAGTTGTTTGATGAGATTGCTCCTTCTTATGCTGACCGTAACGGCGGCTACACAAGAATCATCAAAACAGGTCCCCGTCGTGGTGACGCTGCTGAGATGGCAATCATTGAGCTTGTAAAGTAATTATTTGTAAAACAAAAAGCACCGTGAATTTTCACGGTGCTTTTAATTTTTATATTAAAGACATATAGTGGGGCAGGGTCACCATTTTTGTTGTGAAATCAAAGACTGCTTCACATAAGGCTCTCCTTGTGGGAGAGCTCCCGACAAAGTCGGGTTAGAGGGTTATTTTAAAAGTTTGCCCTCTCCGACGGCTACGCCGTCACCTCCCCCAAAGGGCGAGGCTTTATTACTCTTAACCTTTTTAAGCCGTGATATTGTTGTGTGCTTTTAGTTATATAATAAAAGCCACCCGCATAACAGATGGCTTTTGCTTATAAACTTATTTCTTTTTGAAAACCCAGTTGCGCTGGATCTGGAAGCTGATAATAAAAAGGAATATATCAACTAAGAATTTCAGCAGAGTTTCGTTCCAGTTCAGCATTGAGAACAGAGTTGCAGTCCCGAAAGCAGATATTGATATCTGCACTATGCAAAGCAGAATGTATCTCAGCACACTTCTGCCTTGTGCTGCATTACTCTTAAACACACTCTTGCGGTTAACTGTGTAGTTGCATAAAGCAGATAATATTCTTGCAACGTAAGATGAAATAATAATCGCAAGTTCCATAGAAATAGGAGTGGATATAGCGTCTGCCAACAGCCAGGTGAATATGGAGTAAAGTCCGATATCAATACCAAAGGCAAGCAGGGAAGATGCGATAAACTTCAAAAACACAGAATAGATCTTAATAGAGTCTATCAGCGGGTTAAAGTGAGAAGACTTATTGCCCTCAAGATAAACCGTTTCAATAGGAACCTCTCTGATCTCGATGTTGTTTTCATCAGCATCTAAAATCATATTCATCTCATACTCAAATCGCTCACCCTCAGTTGCCAAAAAGCAACGCATAGTATCACGGGAAAATCCTCTAAGACCTGTCTGAGTATCTGACAGAGTAATACCGCAGAACAAACGCAGAGCACGACTGGTAGTAACGTTGCCAAAACGGTTTTTAGAGGGGATGTTAGTATTCTCTTTACTGAAATTACGGCAACCAAAAACCAAAGCGTGAGGATGATCGGCGGTTTCCTTTGCCACGTTGATGATATCTTTAATGCGGTGCTGGCCGTCAGAGTCCACCGCCACTGCCACAGTACAGTCAGGGCAATCGGTTAATATGTAGTTGAATGCGGTTTTCAAAGCACGTCCCTTACCCTGATTAACAGCGTGGGTAACCACGTCACAACCGTACTCACTTTTAGCCTGTTCAAAATAAAAATCATATTTGCAACTGCTTCCGTCGTTAACCACTATAATGTGAGAAAACTCAGCGTCTTTTAAGTCCTGCAACAGATGAAGCAGCTTATCATCGGGATTTAAAGAAGGTATGATGACAGCTATGTCTTTTATATCGATCAAAAAAACACCACCTTGTGTTTGTATATTCTCTATTTATACTAACACATAGCCCTGTTTTTTTCAAGAATTTTCTATAAATAAAAACAGCCGTCGTCAGCACTCATTTAATGTGACGTCGGCATTGATATATCAACAAAGAAAATCCTCCACTATATCCTTTGCGTGTATGGGTAAAACCAGATGACTTTCCATTATAAGGCACAGTGCATGGACAAAGGAGTAGCTGGGTGAGATATCATTAACGGTGCAGAAGTTATGTAGATCTTTTTCATTGGCGCCTTCTTTATACACCTGCAATCCAAACTCCTTGGTTTTATCTGAAAAAACTACTTTATAAACGCATACTGCGTCAATATCACGACAGTATTGACGGGACAAATACATATATCACTTCTCCTCTCATACCAATATATTATAAATATACACAAAATGGAAATAAATACCACAAAAGTTTATATCTTGTTTTAACCGAGAAAATAAGCTATAATTAGAAAAAACAAAAAGAGGATATTTCTTATGAAGGTTATAATTATACGTCACGGAGATCCGGATTATTCCATTGACTCATTAACTGAAAAGGGCTGGAAGGAAGCGGAGCTTTTAGCGGATAGGATATGCAAGTTAGATGTAAAGCAGTTTTACTGTTCACCGCTGGGCAGAGCTAAGGACACAGCTTCTGCCACGTTGAAAAGGCTTGGCAGAACTGCTGAGGAAAAGGATTGGCTCAGGGAATTCCACGCACCTGTTATAGACCCCAAAAGCGGTAATTCACGTCTGCCTTGGGACTTAATGCCTGCTTACTGGACCGAGATAGATGAACTTTTTAACAAGGATAAGTGGTATGACACCGAGCTGATGAAGTCAGGTGATGTGAAAAACGAATATATGCGTGTGGCAAAGGGGATAGACGATATCCTTGCCGCCCACGGATACATACGTAACGGCAACCGCTACACCACTGAGCAGGGTAACCACGACACTATCGTTTTGTTCTGTCACTTGGGTGTTGAGTTTGTGATGCTTTCCCATATATTGGGACTATCACCCAGCGTTTTATGGCAGCATTTTTTTGTAGCACCCACCTCCGTCACAACCCTGATAACTGAGGAGCGTGAGAAGGGTGAGGTGGCGTTCAGATGCCAGTCGGTGGGGGACACCTCACATTTGTACGTAGCAGATGAGCCCATAGCCTTTTCGGGCAGATTTTGCGAAACCTTTGAAGACGATACCAGACATTAAAAAAACAAACCCATCTGCAATTTGCAGATGGGTTTGAATTGTTTTTATTTTTTGTTTTCAATAGCATCCTTGTAGCAAACGTAACCTGTACCGTCAATGTTGATTTTGCTTGGAAAAATTTGGTATAAAGAAACACCTTCTGGGATAAACTCGTGTAATATGATAATATCGCCGTTAACATCAAAGTTATGGCATTTGTTGTTATGAATAGTCTTTCTATTTGATCCGTCAAAATCCATACAGACTAAGCGGTTTGCACTAGAGTCATAGGGGTCAAGATCTTCAAGAAAATAAATAACATCATCTTGAATTTGAATATCTCCTGCTTTTGTGGCACTGAATTTTTTTATGGTTTTGCCGTTTAAATCGGCTTTTATAATTTCTTTATCGGTGGTATAGAATATATAGTCTTTATAAAAACAAGCACCGTTCAGCTTGGGCATCTCGACTTTTTTGTTGTTGTTAAGATCTATTCGATAGTAGGTTTCAGTGTCGTTTACAGTTTCGCGATAGAATAAATAACCGTTATGAACAGAAAGGTTAAAAGAATCAACAGTTATTTTAACTAAAAATTTTTGGTTTTTAAAATCAAGATCACATTTAAAGATTTGTTTTGCAGTGCCATCATATTTGCTGTAATACACAGTGTCGTCTGTTATAGAAATAATATGCAACGATATGTCCTCAAATAATAAAGAACTCTTACTGCCGTCTAATTTAATTTTATAAACCTTATTGGGATAGCCACCCTCAACATAGTAAAGCCAACTTCCTACCTGATAGTAATAATTGGTGTATGCTCTTATAAATGGCCGTATTACCTTAGAGCCATCCATTTTAATTTTAAGCATTTGGCCCCCTATAGTCATTGGGGTAATTATCCAGTCGTCATAAATGATTGCCTTGCCTGCAAGATCTTCACTTTTAATGTGTTTCTTTACAGGTACAGTGGTTGTGGCTGCAGTGGTAGCCTTGGTTGTGGTTGCTTTTGCGGTAGTTGCAATAGTGGTTGGGGCTGCAGTAGTGGCTTCGGTAGTAGCCACGGTTGTGGTTAGCTTTTCGGTAGACTGGGTTGTAGTAGTATTAACGTCAGTGTCGTTGTTGTGGGTACATCCTGAAAAAACAGATAAAATCAAACATACAATAAGAACGGTAAGTAGAAATTTTTTCATATTTACTCCTCCTTTTTTGATTATTATAAACTTAAACTCGGCATACTGTCAATCTCAATCGTTTTGGCATATTACACAAATCAGACAGCCTTAAAATGACAGATGTCACAAACTTTTATTAGAGTATTGAATTGAAAAAGTGAGTGTGATATCATTTGTATATAAATATGCAATGTTATACAGAAAGGAAGAATGCATATGAAAAAAACAACAGTATTGGCGAAGAAACTGTTAGTTGCTGTTCTTGCTATCACAATTTGTGTTACAAGCTTAGTAGCTGTTATGGTTTCTGTAGCCGCAGCCGATTCAGTAACCACAGTTTACGATTTTGAATCAGCAGCAACAACACCTACCGTGACTGTATCATCAGGCACAAACGTTAAGTATGCTATCGTTGATTACAACGAAAGCAAACAGCTTGAAGTCAAGGATAACGGTTGGGACGGCGGTAAAAACCGTGTTGGCGAATACGTAAGTATCGCTATTACAGAAATCGGCGTTACCGGCATTACATTTGACGTTGATCTTAAAACAGGTTGGGGCGGCGATCCCACTCCTCATTACGGCGTTTTGATCGACGGAGTACCTTACTGGGATTCAGAGTGGACCAGAGGACAGCTTAATGCAGATAAAACCGTCACTATATTAGGCACAACCTATGTAAAATTTGACGGCGGCATAGACGCTGCATCAAACAAGGTTAAGCTTACAATCACGGAAGATAATATTGATACTATTGATGCAATATTGATTAAACCTTACAACAACTATCAGTATTATATTCCTTACATCGATAACATTACTGTTGTAAGCACTGCAGCAGCAGGCGGAGAGCCCACAACTCAGGCTCCCACAACAGAGGAATCTACTCAGGCGCCTACAACTGAGGCTCCTACACAGGCTCCTACAACTGAGGCCCCCACACAGGCTCCCACAACTGAGGCCCCCACACAGGCTCCCACAACTGCAGCACCCAGTGGCGGTACTGACGGCGGCGAGTATCCCGCTATGAACGGCTATGTAGTAAAAGACGTGCTGAAAACCTGGGATGACTTTGCAGGCAGCGCAACAGATACAGCTATATTGGTTGGTTCATCAGCAGCAGGTACTGCTTGGAACGCAAATTCCTTTGGTAATCTCCAGACAGGTTGGAAAGATAACAACGTTATATTTACCGGCACTGCAGGTTGCTTCAACGGCGACGGTATCAGAATTTGGTATAAGAGTACAAGCTCAACAGGTTGTGCTTTAAAAGCAGGTCAGTATGACGGCGGAAATAAAACTTATTCCTTCACTCTTGCTGCAAACGCTGAGGGTGGTTGGGTAACCGTTCTTTATGCAGATATGACAAAAGGTTCTTCTGCTGGCGACATTTCAACAATGACACGTTTCCAGATGAAGCCCAATCCCGGCGTAGAAGTTTATTTAGACGAGCTTCACACCATTGAGGCAGCTTCCACTACACCTACACAGGCTCCCACAACCGAAGCTCCCACAACTGAAGCTCCTACTACAGAAGCTCCCACAACCGAGGCACCTACTCAGGCCCCCACAACCGAGGCTCCTACTACCGAGGCTCCCACAACCGAAGCTCCTACTACCACAGCTCCTGCAACAAATGCACCCACAACTACAGCTCCCGTAGTTGGCGGCGCTACATTTGATTGGGAAAGCGGCAACTACTGGAAAGGCGGCGCATGCCAGCCCACAGTAACTCCTGATGCTAACGGCGCTAAGATCGAATGGTCCGGCAACTTCAGCAACTGGAAAGACGCTCAGGTTGCAGCTTACACCTTCACAAACAAACTTGTTGGCGTAACAGGTATTGAGTTTGAAGCTAATATTGGCTCAGCTCATAACTTTAACAAGGGCTTGAATATCAAGTTAAAGCATTCTAACGGCAAGATTTACACAGCTAAAGGCCC
>JAFQWA010000029.1 GCA_017407705.1 Clostridia bacterium | reverse complement strand
TGTTACGTCTAAAGTCTTAAAGAAAGTAACCATCGGATTCGGCGCTTTCATCCAAAGTTCATATGCCATATTCCTTGTTGTGTCTTTTGGTTGAATTTCTCTCGCCATAATATCCTCCTAAATTTATTTTCTTGACAGCAGACAGACGCACTCAACATGCTCAGTAAAAGGGAACATATCCACCGGCTGTATCTTTTTCACCTTGTAGCCGTGGCGTGTAATATAGCTTAAATCACGGGCCAAGGTAACGGGATTGCAGGATACATAAACCACCCTTTTAGGCGATAACTTAACAACACTGTCCAAAAACTCACGGCTGCAACCTGCACGGGGTGGGTCGGTGACCACCACGTCTATCTGCTCGTTTTCCTCAGCCAGTTCACGCATAAACTCACCTGCATCAGCGCAGTAAAAACGGATATTTTTCACTCCGTTTTTTGCAGCGTTGAACTTTGCATCCTTCACTGCATCCTTGTTCAGCTCAACGCCAATGACCTGCTTAGCCTTATCCGACATTATAATGCCGATAGTACCGGTGCCGCAGTAAGCGTCAATTACTGTTTGTGAGCCGTCAAGCTGTGCAAACTCCACCGCCTTAGAGTAAAGCACCTGAGTTTGATACGGGTTTACCTGATAAAAAGCTTTGGGGCTGATACGGAAGGTCTTTTGGCACAACTGCTCCTCAATATAACCCTCGCCAAACAGCACCTGAGAACGTTCACCCAGCAAAAGGTTGGTGTGTTTTATGTTGATGTTGCGGACAATGGTTGTTATTTCGGGGTGTTTGCCGAGGAGAGCGTTTACAAACGACCTTTGAGATGGAAAGTCGCCATCTGCCGTTACCAGCACCACCATAACCTGACCGCTTACAAACCCACGCTTTACCAGCACGTGACGCAAAAAGCCCCGTTTGGCGGTGGGGTTGTAGGCACGCATTTTAAAGCTTTGAGCCAATTTTCGGACTGTAACGATAATGGAGTCGGCGATCTTGTCCTCGATCATACACTCATCAACGGGCACAATGCGGTGGGTGGAGGACTGATAAACGCCCGAGATCAGCTTACCGCCACGTTCACCAAAAGCAGCCTGCACCTTGTTGCGGTAGTGGGTAGGGTCGTCCATACCGATTATGTTGGCAACACGATGAAATCTGCCCAGTAATTTCACTACCTGAGCCTGCTTAAAACGAAGCTGACGCTGATAGTCCATATTCTGCAGCTGACATCCGCTGCATTTTTTAGCATAGGGACATATTGGTTTGTTGTTATTGTCCATAGTTTACCTATTTCCTATAAATTAAAATTCAAATCCGCCGTAATGACTTAAGGTGTTTGCGGCGATTTGTGAGCCGGTAAGCATAGCCGCATTGATATCCTTGCTGAGCATATATGAACACACAAAGCCTGCGTGATAACTGTCGCCGCAGCCGGTTGTGTCAATAATATTATCAACCTTTTTCGCCGTTACTCTGTACTCCGTACCCTTGTGGTAGGTAACGCTGCCGATTTCCCCAAAGGACATATTAAACAGCCCGTCGTATTGGTTGGAATACGCCTTGAAATACACTGCCAGTTCCGGTTTGCCGCTTATCATAAAGAAATCGACATAAGGTGCGTACTGCTCCATTTTGTCAAAATCTCTATTTACGTCAAAATCCACCGCAAGCTTAAATTTGTGTTTTTTTCTAAGCTCTAAGACCTGGTCAAAGCAAGATGCTCCAAAATGAATAAAAACTACGTCAGACTCACAGATCAGCTTTGTTTCGGCATCGTCAAGAACTATATTTTCCAAGACATCACCGGTCCAGGAATCCTCTTTGTAATATCTGTCGCCCTTTTCGGTAAGGTAGGTTGTGTTGTGGGCTGTGGGGTGGGTTTTATCAACCCTGACATACTTTGTGTTGATGTTTTTATTTGCTATTGATGACATAATGCATTTGCCGTAATCGTCATCGCCGATAACACCTAAAAGCGTCACATCAAACTCCGAAAACTCGGCGGCGTGTACTGAAAAGTTCAGCGCTTCGCCACCGGGACGTATTTCGTTTGTACCGTCAAAGACATCTGCGCAAAGGACAGGTAAAGCAACAAGTTTTATTTTTTTCATAAAAACTCCTTGATAAAAACTCAATGGCGAGATTTAGTAAGCAAAGCTACACTTTCCACGTGTGGTGTTCGGGGGAATAGGTCAACGGGCTGGACCTTTATTGCCTTATATCCCTTTTGCTCAAACAAAAATATATCTCTTGCCAGCGTTGCAGGGTCGCAGGACACGTAAACCACTCTTTCAGGGGCAAACTCATCTGTTATTATGTCAACCAACTGACTGTCAATACCCTTTCTGGGCGGGTCTAATACCACCACGTCGGGATGAATGTCTTTTTGTGCCAACTGCTTTGCGGCAAACAAGGCATCACCACAGTAAAACTCAGCGTTTTCAATGCCGTTTGCCTTGGCGTTGAACTTAGCGTCTTCTATGGCCTCGGGCACTATCTCAACACCGATTATCTGTTTCGCCAAACATGCCATAGATAAGCCGATGGTTCCTGCACCGCAGTATAAGTCCAACACTGTCTTGCCTCGGGGCTGCGCAAACTCTGCTGCCACTTTATACAGCTGCTGGGCCATATTGCGATTTACCTGATAAAAGGACAGAGGTGACAGCTTTACCTTAACGTCGCACAAAATGTCGGTAATATGGTCATCACCGTAAAGAGTGCGACACTTTTCACCTAATATAACGTTAGTTTTGTTTTGATTTATGTTAACCACAATGCTTTTTATGTTCTCATTTACCTTAATCAGGCTGTGGCATAAATTATTCTCATTCGGCAGACGTTCACCGTTAATAACCAAACACACCATAAGCTGATTGGTTTTTTCCGCTTTTCGGATGTAGATATGCCGTAAAACGCCGCTGTTTAAAGCTTCATCATAAGCACTAACGCCGTTTTTGTGGGCATAATTACGGATAACGTCCAATATATCTTTAAATTCAGTGGGCTGCAGCTTGCAGTCATCACACTTAACGATTCGGTGAGAATGTAATGCGTAAAAACCGGTGTAGATACCATTGTCAGAGTTGCCCACGGGATACTGCGCTTTGTTGCGGTAGCCGTCCAAACGGTCCGACCCCATAATGGGCAAAACCTCAGCCTCAGACTTAGCAATTCTGCCGATAACGTCCAAAACACGCTGATGCTTTATATCGCACTCAGCGGCGTAGGAAATATGACGGTAGGAGCAGCCGCCGCATTGACTGAAAACAGGGCAGTCGGGCTCGGTGCGGTGGTCGCTTTGTTTTATAAAATCAATTATTTTGCCAAAACAGTACTTTTTCAGCACCTTAACTATCAGCACGTTTGCCACGTCGCCAATGGCGGAATTGGGCACAAAAACAGCCATATTCTCGTATCTGCCAACGCCCAGTCCTTCGGCGGTCATTCCCGTTATGGTGAGAACGACACGGTCATTTTTCCGCATAAAATTACCTCAACTTTAAATAATAGGCGGCAAAAAAGCCGCCTTAGAATTTGTAATATAATGCGAGTAAATCTGTAAGCCGAGTTCTGTCGTGTGCGATCATCTATCTGGGACAGCCGTTGCCGACTGCCTCAAGCCATTTTTCAGGGTAACGCCGAGCAGACGTATAGCCCCTTGTCAATGTTGCATCGGATAGGGTTTACATGGCCACACAGTCTCCTGTATGCCGGTGAGCTCTTACCTCGCCTTTCCATCCTTACCGTGAATCACGGCGGTTTATTTCTGTTGCACTTTCCCTAAGGTCGCCCTCGGCGGCTGTTAGCCGTTATCCTGCTCTGTGATGCTCGGACTTTCCTCACCGAAAAAAATTCGGCGCGATCGCATAATTTACTCGCATAATAATTTTAAATCACCAAATAAAAATTGTCAACCTTTATATTGGGGTATTCCAATTATGAAAAAATTGTTGTATAATATAGTCAGTTTGTTCCAAGAGGTGTTTCAAAAATGAGAAATCAGAAAGTAAAGACGGTAGTTACCACATCGCTGTTTGCCGCTATAGTTTGTGTTACCACTATGGTGATACAGATTCCATCCCCTATGAATGGCTACGTTAATATGGGCGACTGCTTTTGTCTGCTTTCAGGTTGGCTGCTTGGCCCTGTTTACGGTGTAGCAGCGGCGGCAATAGGCTCAGGACTTGCGGATATCCTCACCGGTTACGCTTACTATGCTCCCGCCACCGTTATTATAAAGGGACTGGTAGCGCTGCTTGCTTATGCTGTGTTTGCGCTGATGTTTAAGCTTTGTAAAGGTAAGGGCGTTATAGCAAGAATAGTAAGCGGTGTTGCGGCAGAGCTGGTTATGGTACTGGGATATTTTGTGTATGCATGGTTGATTTTGGGTGAAGGTCTGGCAGCGGCGGCAAGTATTCCCGGAAACTTGGTGCAAGGACTTTTTGGTATTATCGCCGCTTGTTTGATTATACAGATAATAAGATCCACTAAACCCTTGAGAGATTTTTTTGAAAGATAAGGAGACTGCGTTTTGAAAAACATTATCAGGTTGTTTAAAATCGCAAAACCCTGGCGACATCTGATTATTTTATCCTCCATATCCCTTTTGGTAATAACGGGCATAAACCTTGTTACGCCCAAAATAACCAAAATGATCATTTCCATAATGGAAACCGATCTGAGTGAGGATTCTATCGGCTTTATTGTGGCGTTGGGACTTTCTTTACTGGGCATAAATCTGATCCGTTCGGGGCTACAGTTTGTGGTAAGCTTTTATCAGCACGTGACCAGTTGGCGGTTGGTGGCTAAAATCAGATGTATGATTTATGAGCACTTCCAGTCGTTGTCCATGAGCTATTACCACGATAAGCAAACAGGTACGCTGATGTCCTGCGTGGTAAACGATACCATGACCTTCGAAAACTTGGTAGCCCACGCTATTCCCGATCTGGCTACTAATATAATCACCTTTGTAAGCGTTTTGGTTATACTGTTCAGAACCAACGCAATGCTGACTCTGATAGTTTGTATTCCCATTCCGTTTATTGCGTTTTTATCCACAGTAATGCGTAAGATAAGACGTAATTTCCGCAGAGCGCAGGAAGAAGCAGCGGCACTCAACGCTGCCTTGCAGGACGATTTTTCAGGAATGAAAGAGATCCAGCTGTTCAATAAGCAGGCTTATGAGGCGGCAAGAGTTAAGGAATTGGCTGATGCTCACGCTAACGCCCACGTTAAGGCAATGAAATATTCCAGCATACTGCATCCGACAGTTGGAATGGTATCCTCACTGGGTACGGTTATCGTTTTGATCTTTGGCCCGATCTTTGCACTGAATACCGATCTTGCCATTGCAGACGTTGTGGAATTTTTGCTGTATCTTGGTATGTTTTATGCACCTGTTTCCAGCTTTGCCCGTTTGTTAGAGGATATTCAACGTGCATTAGCAGGTGCCGACAGAGTTTTCGAGGTGCTGGATACACCCTCTGAAATCACCGACAAGCCCGATGCTGTTGAGGTTGGCAGACTTTCAGGTGCTATCACCTTTGATAACGTAAGCTTTGAGTATAACGAGAATATTCCCGTGCTTAAAAATATCAACCTTGATATTAAGGCAGGGGAAATGGTGGCGCTGGTGGGCCCCACCGGTGTTGGTAAGAGCACCATCTCATCACTTATTGCAAGATTTTACGATCCCACAGAGGGCCACGTTAAGTTCGACGGCATAAACATCGACGATATGACACTGCATTGCTTGAGAAATCAGCTTAGTATGGTTATGCAGGACGTATTTCTGTTTAACGGCAGTATTGCTGAGAATATCGCTTACGGTTGTGAGAGTGCCACTATGGAGCAGATAATTGAGGCGGCAAAAACTGCTTGTATTGATGATTTTGTGGAGTCGCTGCCTGATAAGTATGAAACTATGATAGGTGAAAGGGGTGTGCGTCTTTCCGGCGGTCAGAAGCAACGTATCTCCATTGCCCGTGCCATACTGCGTAATTCACCTATACTGGTGCTGGATGAAGCAACCTCGGCGGTGGATACCGAAACCGAAACTCACATTCAGGAAGCAATCAACAAAATTGCAGGTACAAGAACGCTGGTGGTTATCGCCCACAGATTATCTACCGTTAAAAAGGCGGACAAGATAGTGGTGCTTAAAGAGGGCGAGATAGTTGAGTGCGGAAAGCACGATGAGCTGATAAAGCTAAACGGCGTTTATTCCAATCTGTGTAACATTCAGAGTATAATGTAAATAAAAACGGGCAGATATTTCATCTGCCCGTTTTGATTATTAAAGCTGTGTTAAGAACATAAAGTTGTAATCGTCAGAATCGGGAATCCATTCGTGGGTGTAGTTAGGATAAGTCATAAAGCTCTTTTTGCATTTTAGCTTGTTGTACATTGCAAACTGTGTCATAGGCGGACAAATGTTATCCTCAAGACCGGTGTGCATCAGCACCTCAGCGGTAATACGGTCTGCCAGATGCTGACAGTCGATATAACCTAACTTTCTGAACACTTCTTTTTCAGTAAGATTACGGGGATCGTGACGACGGAAATATTCACGCAGCTCCCAGTTAGAGGAAGCAGGATGATTGCGGTAGCCCCAAACAAAATCGCACAAGAATGGATAAGTAACAGCGGCACGTTTGATGTTGGCAAGAGCAGCACAGGCAAGGGACAAGCCACCGCCCTGAGAGCCACCCATTACACCAAGGCGCTCACCGTCAACCTCAGGCATACTTGCCGCCACACGGGCAAGCTGTACGGTATCAAGATAAACGTTGCGGTAAAACAGAGTATCCTCGTGGTCCTCAATACCCTTCATAACGTGCAGACTAAGTGTAGGTCCGTTGGGGTTGGTAAGGTCCTGCGACAAGCCGCCCTGACCACGTACGTCCATCGCAAAAACAGAAAATCCTGCAGCCACATAAGCAAGCTTTTCGTTCCAGTTACCTGAGTTGGCACTGTAGCCGTGGAACATTAAAAGGGCAGGGTGAGGAGCGTCTGACTTTTTAGGACGCAGATATTTTGCATATATTCTGGAGCCGCCCACACCTGTGAAATACAGGTCAAAGCAGTCAGCGCAGTCCACCTGAAATTTAGCAGGCTTTAACTGGACCTCGGGAGCGGTAGCGTCCAGCTCCTTTAAGGCACGAGCCCAGTATTCGTCGAAATCATCAGGCTTTGGAGTCGAACCTTGATATTTTAAAAGCTGTTCGATTTGATTGTCAATGGTATTCATAGGATAACCCCTTTGCATAAAGTTACCTTTATTATAAAACAAATTCTAACAATGTCAAGGAAAAGGACTTATTCGCAGCTTGCAAATAAGTCCTTTTATGCTAATTATTGCTTTCGCCTAAGGTAATGGTCACGTCGTAATATCTTCCGCTGCGATACACTTTAAGCTGAACGCTCTCACCGGGCTTGTGCTTTAAACGCTCACTGTTATACTGGGAATAATCCGTTACCTTAACACCGTCAAACTCGGTGATGATATCCATAGTGCGTATGCCTATTTTATCAGCAGGGGACCCTTCCACTACGCTCTCAACCAACGCACCTGCAGGATACCCCATTTTTTGAAGCACCTCACCTGTGTACTCAGTGCTTATCTTAACGCCCACGTAAGCACGTTTTACATCCTTGTTGTTGATAATGTTGTCGCAGACTTTAACGGTGTAGTTTGAAGGGATAGCAAAGCCCATACCCTCATATTCCTCACCTGCAATTTTTGCACTGTTTACGCCGATAAGCTGACCTTTAGCATTAACCAACGCACCGCCGGAATTACCGGGGTTGATAGCTGCATCGGTCTGGATAAGCTCAATCTGGGCAGTGCCTTCAAGCTTTAGAGTACGGTTAAGTCCGCTGATAACACCGCTGCTGACCGAACCCATATAACGGAGTCCACCGGGGTTGCCGATAGCAACGGCAGTTTCGCCCACCTCAATCTTTTCGGAGTCGCCTATCTCAACGGCAGGTAAACCTGTTTTCTCAATCTTAATAACCGCCAGGTCTGACTCACTGTCAAAGCCTACGATAGAAGCTGAAATGGCGGTCTGGGGGTCGGAGGGTAAAAACACCTGAATGGCGGCGTTAGACTTGTTGGTAGCCTCTGCGACTATGGAAATAACGTGGTAGTTGGTGATGATATATCCGTTGGATTTGTAGATAATACCCGAGCCTTCGTCGGAGGACTGCTGTGAAAATCCGAAAAAGCTGTTTACCGATGCAGTGGCACGTATGCCAACCACCGAAGGGCTCACCTTTTGTGCAATTACCGAAATCAGCTCGTTGGAGGGCTTTTCAATGTTGATGACGGTGTTGTTTTTGTTATCACTTTGTTGCTCCGACTGTTGACCCATCTCGGTGCCCACAGCAAATTTATCTGCCATTATCATAGTGCCCGATGCAACTATACCTGCCAGTAATGAGCATATAACGCAACAAGCGATCAGCACCGAAAGGGGATACTTGTTTTTCTCTTTCTTAGGGGGTTTTGCATCAAATCCGCCCATGGGAGAGTAAAAGCTCTGCCCGGTTGGGACTTTAAGCTGATCGTTAAACGAGTTAAGAGGACTCGCTGTCTGCTCCTTTTTGTCATGATTATCAAAAGGGTTAATATAATTATTATCCATAAAAGCACTCCTTTACTTTGCCTATTTATAATATAACAAATATTTATTTCATAATCCGCAATTTTTTGTGAACAAAAAGTAAATGTAGGAATGGTTGAATATATTTTAAATATGTGATATAATTATAGTATCAAAAACGGAGGCGAAGTAAAATGAAAAAAATACTTGTATCCCTTTGTTGTTTTGTTATTATCTTATCTATGTTAGCGGCGATTACCGTAACCGCTGATACTAAAAAATATGTTTACGGAGACTATCTTGTAAGCGTAAACACCAGCACCTCTGCACGGCAAATATCGGTTAATACTCCCGGTCTTAGCTATGTGAAGGATGCAGAGGTAACTTCAGTTGTGTCTGTGGGCGGTGAAGAACTGGGTGTTCAGCGTTTTAACTTGGAGTCGGTGCTGAAAAACATTAAAAAGCCCGAAAATTCTCAGGTGTTAGCTAACAGAGTGTCGGTTGAGGGATTGGAGCCTAACTTGTATGTAGTGGGCAGCACCAAAACCTTTACGCTGCTGAATATGAAAGGCGGTGCCGGTACTGAATATCAGAAAACACTGCAAATGATATACTCAGGTAGTCACTGCACTATATGGAATGACCCCACTTTCCCCATTACCGATGCTGCTGCAGAGCATTTGGCTTTGGAATACGATAGAGTCATTTTCCCCATACTGTCGGAGTATTTCGGCGATATGATGGACGCTGATGCTGACGGTAAGCTGGCTATCTGCTTTTACGATATTTTAGACGATTTCAGTCAGTCCAACCCCGTGGGCGTTTCAGGATATTTCAACGCAGCAGATATGGTATCCACCTATTACGGCGGCAACGGTAATATGATGGACATGATACATATAGATTGCAATGAGTTTATGCGTAATAACGATTACAGTGTGGCTAAAGAAACTCTCATCCACGAGGGTCAGCACTGTGTGAATTTTTCCGAAACCTGGAACAATCCCAACAAGAGCGGATTTGCCGAAACCTGGCTTAACGAGTCTATGTCTCAGGCGGCTACTATTTTATATGACCAAAGCACAATAGACTATCACGTGCGTTGCTACAACGACCATCCCAAAGCAGACAACTCCCTTTATAATTGGAACAACAGCCTATATAACTATGCCCTTGGCGCTTTTTACTCGGATTATTTAAGACTGCAGACTGCCAATTTGCAGGGCGGCGGCAACAAGATTTTCAAAAGCATTGTTAATAGTAATTATATAGACGAGAATGCTGTGGCAGAGGCACTTGAGGGAATAGGCTACCAATACACTTATGCTGACTTTTATGCCAATTTCAGAATAGCACTGCTTGCCAATTACCCCACCGGTGTTCACGGCTTTTTAGGTGATACCAGCTACGATAAAATTAAGATACACGAGCTGAGCACAACCGAAAACACCTCTTTAAAAGCAGGTGAGGTTATGGTGACACCCATTTGCGTTAAGCAGGCGGTATCGTATATGAGCGGAGTTGTTCAGGTGGGTATAACCACCAACAAATACCCTGTTACCAGCAATACTTATACAATGAAAAACAACCTTGTTTTAGGTATTAGTCCCAAAACGCAGGTGGCAAACGTTACAAGCAGACTGAGCTCGTCTTATAGTTTAAGCACACCCTCTACTGCCGCTACCGTATATTCAGGTATGCCTATTTACGTTAAGGACGGCACCAAAACAGTAAAGCTGCTGTATGCAGTGGTTAAAGGTGATGTTGACGGTAACGGTAATGTTACCGCGTCCGACCTTTTGAAGGTAAAGCGTATGGTTTTGGCAGTGGACCAGACAGAGTTTTATCAGGAATCAGCCGGCGACGTGAATGTGGACGGTAGCGTTACCGCTTCTGATCTTTTGGAAATTAAGCGTTACATACTTTCACTGAAAGCACTGTAATAATGATTATAATCATTAAAATCAAAACCACCTCATATATTTTTATGAGGTGGTTTTATGCGTTATTTAATACTTACAAAGAAAAATCTGATCATCACACTTACAGTAATAGCACTGATAATTTTATCGCTGTTTTTAATGGTGGGCACGGGACCGGTGTCCTCAGCCTCGGTGCATAAGAAAAAGCTGCCCATATATTGCACCACACAAACTGAAAAAATAGCATCTCTATCCTTCGATGCCGCCTGGGGTAACGAGGACACCCAGCAGCTTATTGATATATTGGCTCGGTATAATGTGAAGGCCACGTTTTTTATAGTGGGTGAGTGGGTGGATAAGTATCCTGAGTCGGTCAAGGCGTTATCCGACGCAGGTCACGAGATACAAAACCATTCCGATACCCACCCTCATATGCCCAAGCTATCCCGTGAGGATATGGTGAAAGAGATAAAAAGCTGTAACGATAAAATCGAGAAAATAACCGGCAAACGCCCCACTTTGTTTCGTCCACCCTATGGTGACTATAACGATGCGCTGATAGAAGTGCTGAAATCTCAGGGTATGTACTGTGTTCAGTGGGACGTTGACTCATTGGATTGGAAGGATAAAACTGCCCAGCAGATTATAGATAGAGTAACGTCCAAGGTGGCGGAGGGGTCTATCTGCCTGTTCCATAATGCCGCCAAAAACACACCTGCCGCACTGCCTAAGATAATCGAAAAGTTGCAGGCAGACGGGTATAAGTTAGTGCCCGTATCCCAGCAGATATACACAGGCCAGTATACCGTAAACCACGAGGGTAGGCAGGTGCCGTCATTACAGTCCACAGCAATCCCCACAATAGCTACAACAAAAAAAGGCAGTGAATAAGCGTTGTACTTTAAAGGACAGTAAAAAAGCTGTGTAGAAATTTTCTACACAGCTTTTAATTTTGTCTTATACCGCAACAAGCAGGGAAAATGTACATCACATTTTCCGCTTGTTAGGAGAACCTAAAACCCTTTGCGAATAACTTTATAAATTTTGTAAAAAGAATTTATTCCTCTAATAAAGCCTTTCCTTCTTTATCGTTATTGTCTAAGATATAAATGAAACAATTTTCAAATTGATTAGAGTATTCTCCTCCGATTTTGAATTTTTCCGGAAAGTAGTTGTATTTAATTGCAACAGCGAACGGATTTGATAGGGTATTTATAGCAAGCGCCTTGAATTCGCAAACGGAACTCTTTTTATGAGCAGAAGCACCATCTTGTGTGGAATCATATATGATGATTTCGTTTTTACAAATTGGACATACAGCCTTTAAAAGCAACTGCTGCTTTTGCCTGACAATGAATGGGGCTAAAATACCTTTGGTTTGCTTGCCAGTGTGTAAAAAATCAAATTTAGTTGCTCCACAAGAACATTGAAGCTTTGCCGATAAGGCAACGCCATTCACTTCTTCTATATCAACCAAAAAATCTAATATTCTCAATTTCACAGCCCTCTCTCCTCCATTCGTCAACATATTTTTTATCGGTTAGTTATATTGTATCACAATTTAATCAATTATCAAATAGAATATTTTAAAAAATAACCGTGGCTTCCAAAAAAGCCACGGTTATAATTTGTTTCACAGAAAACTATTCTTTAGAGTACGGCCCCTAATCACTGCCTTTTTATAATAACTTTTAATCTTCCTGAGCCTCGGTGAATGTGAGGATTGTTCCAACGGGAATTTTTTCAACATCCGAGAAGCTTGCAGGGGATGAGGTTACTTTTAAAGTGGTTTCGCTTGTTCGGGTAAGCACTAACTTGTTACCTGATGAATCAGTAACAGTTACGGTGTTTCCATTTTCCTTAACAGAGCCAAGCTCGTCGGCACTGCCTCTGCCTATGTAATAATATTCGCCGTTAAACTTAGTGCAATCGGGCTTAGCCTCCTCACGCATCTCTTCGGGTAAAGTACTGATATGGTCGCCTATACCGTAGCTTAAACGGGGCTCGGGAGCGCCGTCGTTCAACTTAAGGGAAACATCATACAAGGTTTTGTCCGATAAATACACAAACAGCCATCTGCCAACCTTTTGGGCAACGGGTGTGTATTTTGCGTTGGGGTCGGCGGCTTTACAACGGGTACAAGCGCCGTCTTTGTAATTATGACCTAAAGCAGAGCCTTCGGTTGCACCGCAGGAACACTTTTTAGGTGTAGTGCAGTTAGCGGCAGCAAAGCTGTGCTTGTGAGCAGTGGTGGTTGCCAGAGTAGTGGCGGCAGTGGTGGTAGCTGCGTCGGTAGGCTTTTGAGTAGCAACTGCGATTTCAATGCTCAGCTGAGTGGCGGTATCCTTTGCTGTGGACTCAGCCTTGTTTAAAATATCGGCTGCATTCACAGTGGGGCTCTTGGCTTCTGCAATCTCAAAGCTTACGGTAGCATTCTTCTTTACAAAGCCTTTTTCGTTGGCAGTAGTCACTATCTTTTTAACAACGGTCTCGAATTTTTCATCCTTAAAGCTGATGCTGTCTGCAAAGGACTGCGCATCCTTATTAACCGCCTCAACTGCCAAAACCTTGCCGCTTTCGTCAAGATACAACTTAAACTGCGGATTGATAGTCACAATCAGCACTGATGCGTAGTTTGCGGGTTTCACAAAGCTTGACGCAGTGGTAGTAGCTGCAGTGGTGGTAGCGGCGGTGGTGGTGCCGTTATCCGACGGAGCGTCACCGTTATTGCCGCAGGAAGCCAAAGCAAAAACAAGGACCAGTGCTAATATCAGGGCAAAAATTCTTTTCATTGTTTACATCTCCCATAATTTTAATTGCTGCAACGTAACGCCGTTACATTACATTTTTATTATACTACTCAAAAATCCATTTTTCAAGTAGTAGGCAGGGCATAAAAATAACCGCAGGGGGGTGCCCTGCGGTTGAGATTATAGATTCTCCCAATTAAATGTTTGAGGACAATTTTTGCATTGTGTTTCGCCAAAATAAACACGTTCTCCACAAGTTGGGCATATTACATATCTGTTTTCTACGATTGGTCTATATTCGTGATTGTCGGACAAACATTCATTTGCGTCATAGGTTGAAGATGAAGAGATTTTCTCATCAATAGAGCTAACTCTATCTATCAGTTCGCCAAAACCATAAAGCACAAACGAACCAGCCCAGGAAATGAGAAAGCCAATTATCAGCGTAAATATAATTATAAGAGGATTTTCATTTTGAGAAAAAACGGTTGCAGAACCTATAGCAGACAAAAGGGCAAAAAACATTCCTAATACACAAATCACTACAGCTAATATTTTGATTTTGCCGCCAATGTTACTAAACACAAAAATTCCCCCTAAATATGTATGTTATGTAATTAATATATCATATAGATAATATATTTTCAAGTAGTAGGCAGGGCATAAAAATAACCGCAGGGGACACCTGCGGTTACTCTACATTTTATTTTGCAACGACTTCTCTGAGCTCGGCTAAACGCTTGGTCATATTATCGGCGGAAAACAGTACGTTTCCCGTAACCAATACGTTTGCACCGGCTTTAACTGCTAAGGGTGCTGTGTCCATATTGATGCCGCCGTCAACCTCGATGTCAATATCCAGTCCCATTTCATTTGCCTTGTTGCGAATAGCGGTTATTTTCGCCAGCGACTCAGGCATAAAGCTCTGACCGCCAAATCCCGGTTCTACCGACATAACCAAGATCATATCGCACAGCTCCATATAGGGGAAAACACTCTCTGCGGGAGTTGCAGGTTTAATGGTAAGGCAGGACTTTTTACCCAGCTCACGAATAGCCTTTAAGGTTTCGGCAACGTCGGACCCTGCTTCGATGTGAAATCCGATAATATCTGCACCTGCTTTAGCAAAATGCTCGATGTATCTGTGAGGACGGTCTATCATAAGATGCACGTCAAGTATGGTGTTGGTGGCTTTTCTGATGGACTGCACCACCGGCATACCAAAAGAAATGTTGGGAACGAAAATACCGTCCATAACGTCGAGATGCAGCATATCTGTACCGGCGTTATCCAGCTCGGTGATAGCAGCACCAAGTTTAACAAAGTCTGCTGTGAGGATAGAGGGTGAAAACTTTACCATTTGAAGCAACTCCTTATTCAATAGTGAAAACGGGTGTTAAGGTATCAAACGCACGGCTCTCGGCAAAAGAATCCTTAATGTTATTGGGAACCAAGGTGAAGGCAATGGTAAGAGTACCGCCTGCTTTGATGGTTACCGAGTTGCTGATCTGAACGTTTTCCTTAGTGATGACCTCACCTGAATTGGTTTTAATAGAGAAGGAGATGTTTGAGGGAGTTTTATCGGTTTTATAGTTGTTTCTGATAGCAATTTTACCCTCAATAGCACCTGAGTCAGAGAAAACTGCCTCAGGAATAGTCATAGTGTAGCCTTCAGTGTCCGACTCAGCAGGCTGAGGACCGTTTTTCACGCAACCGTAGAACTTAACGGTGATCTCAGAGGAAAGCTGTTTTAAGTCACTGGAGAACAAAACCTTTTCCTTTTCAAAATCACACTGAATATAGGTAGCCTTGCCTTGCTCCAAAACAACGGGTTCATCAAGCACGAACTCAGAGCCCTCAATAATGTCACGACCCTTTATGTCTTTAATGGATACTACCTCTAATGTATGTACCACCTTAGCGTGGTTAGTGCTGTTGGTAACGCCCACAACTACAATAAACTGTCCTTCTTCGTCATAATAAGCGTTGGTAGGACGGGCACTTATTTTACCCTTTTCCCACAAAAGGTCACAGTTGAACTGTTTTGTAGCAACGTTGTTACAGCTGCTCATTGAAATTACCATAACGGCAGCTAATACTGCTGCAATTATTTTATAAACTGTTTTTTTCATAGCGTTCTCCTAAAATTTATGTTATATATATTATAAAGGTATAAGCAGACAAATTTCAACCTTTATTTTGAATTTTACAAACTGTTTACAATAAAAGTTAGTGACAAATACGGAATTGTTTGCTATAATAGGTTTAAAATTACTTTAGGAGCTATCAAAATGGATAAATCTAATTATTTAATAATAACCGAGGCAGTGGAAAAGCTGCTTTTTGAAAAAGGCTTTAAGTTATCAAGTGATGAGAGTTTAGAGTATTATTCCAACGGCGAAAAGGCTGTTATGATCGAGTATGATGCTAAAGGTCTGCTGTGCTTGAAGAGTGCTACACTTCAAGAAGGTCAGGGCGTTGAGTGGAAGGTTATGTCATCCTGGGCTATGGATGAGAAAACTCCCGATCGTGATAAGAGCAGTATTGCCAATGATTTTATCGACAGCATCAATGATTTTATGGGCGTTAAGCTTACCCAGACCAGAACTCAGGTGGATCTGCCCAGTAAACATTTAAAAGCAGATACTGTGGATATCGAAAGCTTTACCGCAAGATTTTTAGCAATATACCCCACCTTAAAGGATGCTTACAAGCAGAACGTTACATTATATAATGAGTTTTTATATGACGAGTTCTTTAAAACCCACGGTGTGGCTACCTTCAGCGAAGTGCTGACCGGCGGAGTAAAGAAAAACATCAATAAGTATATGGAGTGGCTGTCATCTTGCTATACCAACGGTGACAATGCGGTAACTACCACAATAGTTTACACAATAGTAGCGGGAACACTTATTAAGTACCCCACTCTTGAGAAAGCAGCCTTTGAGTATATGGACAAATATACTTACCTTAAAAAGGATTGCGTTAATATGCTGAATTTGCTGAAAAAGCCTAAAAACGCAAAGAAATATCTGTAAAATAAAAGGTCCTTGTGCAAAACGCACAAGGATTTTTTTGTTTTAATATCAAAATACAGTGGTGACTTTGCAAATTTACCCATAAATATGCCGTTTTAGTCGAAAAATTGATTATTACCGCAAGTAAAAGTGCCCAAAAAACAGCCTGTTTATTTAGATAATGTTTATAGCCGCATAAGTTTAAAATATCCAAAAACTGCCGCTTGGTTTTTGGTAATACGCACAAAAATAGTCACTATTTGACAAGAAAAACGATATTATCTATGCTAATATGAGGTGCACAATAGGAGTATTATCCGATAATTTTGTGCATTGTTCACAAAAAACTGTACAAGTTTATGTGAGAGTGGCATAAAAAACCACGCCTTGTACATAAAAATTTTTATTTTAAAGTAAACTTTAACGTGAAAATTTTTGTATAAGAATTGTTTAAATTTTTAACGGTAGGAGAATGAGGCAATGAAGAGAATTATATCAGCATTATTGACCGTCTTGATGTTAATGTCTATGCTGGTAGTAGTAGCATCCGCAGAAACCCCCGCTGCTGACACCGGTAATTCAGACACAGCTATCTATGTCGGCGATTACCAGGAGGATATCAGTTATCAGGATTACCTTGATAAATATAAGGATATTCCCCGTGGAACAACCGAGGTTTTGATCGATGCTTCCAAGATCACTTCCAAAACCGAGGGTGTTGAGCTCAGAGAAAATTATGAAGGAGCTACCGGTACTGCTATCTATACAAGCAATACCGACGCTGTTGAATTTACCTTTGACGCTAAAGAAGGAAAGTATAACCTTTTCCTGGAGTACTATAACGAGAAAGGTAAAAATATCTCTATTGAAAGAAAAATAGAGATCAACGGTGAGGTTCCCTTCAAAACAGCAAACAACTTTACCTTCAACCGTGTATGGATTGACGTTATCGGTTCAGACGAAGAGTTTGCTAAGGACGCATACGGAAACGATATCCGTCCTACTCAGCAGGAGCTTCATACATGGACATCCTCCTATTTCTATGATTATTTAGGTTACGTTTCTACTCCTTTGGAGTTCTACTTCAAAGAGGGTCAGAATACCATTAAGCTTCACTCTGTAAAAGAGCCTATGACCATTAAGTCCATTAAGTTGGTACCCGCTACTACAATACCTACTTATGCTGAGGTTGAGGCTGAGTATAAAGCTAACAACTATCCTATCTACGACGGTGAAGAAATCTTCATTCAGGCCGAAAGACCTTCTGTAAAATCCGACCAGACTCTTTATCCTATGGCTGACCTTTCCACTCCTGCTACCGTTCCTTATAAAGCTTACAAAATGCTTATCAACGAGATCGGCGGTACAAGATGGCAGTATGCTCAGCAGTCTATCACCTGGACTGCAAAGGTAGAGAAGGCAGGTCTTTATAAGATCAACTTTAAAGCCCGTAAGAACCTGTATCAGGGTATGATCTCCTCCAGAAAGCTTTACATCAACGGTGAGATCCCCTTTGCAGAGGCAGAGGCTGTTCCCTTTAAGTTTGATAACAACTGGGTTATCGTAAATCCCACCACCGCTGACGGTAAGGATTGCCTGATTTATCTTAAAGCCGGTGAAAACACCATTACAATGGAAACCACTCAGGGTCAGATGGGCCCCTTCCTCCGTGATGCTGAGGATTGCCTTACCACCCTTAACGAGATGTACAGAAAGATACTTATCGTTACCGGTTCCGAGCCTGATAAATACCGTGACTATAAATTGGAACAACTTATGCCTGATGTTATCGAGCAGTTTGACGTTCAGGCAAAAAGACTGGACGACATCGTTGCAGGTATCCTTTCATACACCAAGAAAAAGGGTTCGGACTTGGCAACATTGGAAACAATGTCACGTCAGCTGAAGAAAATGTATGAGAAGCCTCAGGACATTGCAAAGAACCTCTCTTACTTCAAAACCAACATCGGTTCATTGGGAACCTGGCTTAATACAGCAGGTAACGTGCCCCTTGAGCTGGACTACATATCATTCTCAAAGCCTGACGGCCAGATAAAGAAGCCTACCGCTAATTTCTTTGTAGATTTGGCATATCAGGTAAACCAGTTTATCGCATCCTTTGTTATCGACTATAACTCTATCGGTAACCTTACAAAAAATACTAATAAAGAAGAAACCATCACAGTTTGGATTTCTACCGGTCGTGACCAGTTCCAGACACTGCGTGCTATGATCAACGACTCACTCACCAAGACCACAGGTCAGGAAATCAACCTTGAGCTTGTTAATATGGGTGCGTTGCTGTCAGCGATTGTTGCAGGTATCGGTCCTGACGTAGCGTTAGGTCAGGGACAGAACGAGGCCGTTAACTTTGCTATGAGAAATGCTGTTGTGGACTTGACTCAGTTTGAGGACAAGTGGGACGACAGTCAGAAATTCTCAACTGTTGCAAAGCGCTTCTCCAATGAAGCAATGATTCCTTACTACTTTAATGACGGTAAACACACAGGTGTTTACGCTCTTCCCGAAACCCAGTCCTTTAACGTAATGTTCTACCGTAAAGACGTTCTTTCTGAGGTGGGTATCGAAAAAGTTCCCCAGACTTGGGAAGAGATCATTACAGCCATTACTATTCTTAATAAGAATAACCTTGAATTCGGTATGCCCGTACCTACCACAAACGACGTTGGCGCAGGTGTTATGACATTCTACTCATTCCTTCGTCAGAACGGCGGTAATATGTATGAAGAGGATACTTTCTCAACAGCTCTTCATACCGACGCAGCAACCACTGCATTCAAGGCTTGGACTAACTTCTATGTAAACTACGGTTTGCTCCTTGATTATGACTTCCAGAACCGTTTCAGAACCGGTGAGATGCCTCTCGGTATCGGAAACTACGGTATGTATAACGCACTGTCAGTTGCAGCTCCTGAAATTCGTGGTCTGTGGGATTTCACAGTTATCCCCGGAACCGTGCAGAAAGATGGAACTATTGACCGCTCTAACACATTGGTTACAAGCTGCGCTTTGATCCTTTCAAGCACTAAGAAACTTGAGCAGTCTTGGAAGTTCTTAGAGTGGTGGACCAGAGCCGATACACAGTCACAGTATGGTAGTGAGCTTGAGTGTATCCTCGGACCCTCCGCACGTTACGGAACTGCAAATACAGAAGCATTTGAGCGTTTGCCCTGGTCAGCAGATGAAATCGCTACTTTGAAGGCACAGCTCGAAACATCTTACTCTATCCCCGAGGTTCCCGGTGGCTACTTCTTACAACGTCATATCAACAACGCTTTCAGACGAGTTGTTTATAAGGCTGAAGACCCCAAAGATACATTGTTGGATTACTCAAATACCATCAATTCAGAGATCACTAATAAGCGTAAGGAATTCGGCCTTCCGCTGAGAGAAGAGTAAAGATTATTTTGACGGATATGTGTTTTAAAACACAGAACGGAGGTTATAATGAAAGCTACTGCTGAATCTAAAGCTATTAAGCTGCAAGATAAAAAGTTAAGATTCAAGATGCTCAAACAGAACTGGGATTGCTATTTCTATATAGCACCGTACGGATTGATATTCTTTACCTTCACCGTGTTGCCGGTTCTTATTTCCATCGCTCTTAGCTTTACATATTTTAACGTTCTCGAGTTACCGAAATTTATCGGTCTTGAGAACTACAAAAACCTTATCGCTAACGACGATATATTCTTAACAGCTGTTAAGAACACATTGATCATAGCTATCATCACAGGACCTGTAGGTTACTTGTCTGCTTTGATGTTCGCTTGGTTTATCAATGAGCTGTCACCTGTCGTCAGAGCTATTATGGTTACTATAATGTATGCACCGTCTATTTCCGGTGGTGCTTATATGATCTGGAAGGTTATGTTCTCCGGTGATACCTACGGTTGGATCAACG
Organism: Clostridia bacterium; assembly: GCA_017407705.1. GTDB lineage: Bacteria > Bacillota > Clostridia > Oscillospirales > Acutalibacteraceae > RGIG2202. Next base: position 46,994 of record JAFQWA010000029.1, on the reverse strand, counting down.
GTACACTTATCAACCTTGGTATTCTTACAGAGCCTATACAGTTCTTAACCAATACCGACTGGATGATCTGGGTATGCGTAATCGTTATGGTATGGATGAGCCTTGGTGCCGGATTCCTTTCTAACGTTGCAGGTTTCAGAACTATTGACCGTTCACAGTATGAAGCAGGCTACGTTGAGGGTATCAGAAACCGTTGGCAGGAGCTGTGGTTCATCACACTGCCTTCTATGAGACCCCAGATGATGTTTAGTGCGGTTATGAGTATTACATCTGCATTTACCGTAGGTGACGTTACAACCACACTTTTCGGATTCCCCAGCACCGACTATGCTGCCCATACTATTCTTAACCACTTGGGTGACTACGGTACAACACGTTTTGAAATGGGTTATGCTTGTGCTATCGCTACCTTGCTGTTCGTAACAATGGTTGGCGTAAATGAGATCATCCAGAGAATACTCGGAAAGGTGGGACAGTAATATGGAAGCAACAAGACAAGTTGACGTTAGCAAACTTAAGGTTTCCAAGAAAAAATTTAATCCCGGTCCCGCACGTTCCAGAGCAGGTAATATTACAAACTTCCTGTTCCTTTGTGCAGTTGGCGTTTTTATGGTGTTGCCGCTGGTTTATACAGTATGTAACGCATTTAAACCCTTGGATGAGTTGTTCATCTTCCCGCCTCGTTTCTTCGTTAGAAACCCAACTCTGGAAAACTTCCAGAACATCGGCGTTTTGATGAGCCAGTCATGGGTGCCTTTCTCAAGATACATATTCAATACTGTGTTTATGACAGTTGTTGCAACCTTCTTCCACATCATCTTTGCATCACTGGCGGCTTACGTTCTTGAAAAACGTGAATTCCCCGGAAGAAAGGTTATGTTTAAAGTAATCGTTCTTTCACTTATGTTTACCCCTGCTGTTACAGGTATTCCCAACTACATTATTATGTCCAAGTTAGGTATGGTTGATACATATTATGCTTTGATCATTCCTTACATAGGCGGTTCAATGGGTCTTTACCTTATGAAGCAGTTTATGACATCATCTATTCCTAATGCGCTGCTGGAAGCTGCCCGTATTGACGGCGCTTCAGAGCTCAGGATTTTCACCGGTATCGTAATGCCGCTGGTAAAACCCGCTTGGATGACCATGATACTGTTCTCAGTTCAGAGTATGTGGGGTGCATCAGGTAGCACAGTTATCTTCACTGAGGCTAAAAAGCCCTTGACCTACGCACTTGGTCAGATCGTTACAGGTGGTCTTGCTCGTGCAGGTGCAGGTGCTGCGGTTGGTTTGATTATGCTCATTCCGCCGTTATCAGTTTTCATTTTCTCACAAACTCAGATTCTTGACACCATGGCATCGTCAGGACTTAAGGATTAAGAAAGGGAGGGAGCCATTTGAAACGTAAAATAATTGTTTGTTTAATAGCCGTTTTGTTTATATTTCAAACAGCTGTAAGCGCGGCTTCACCCTATCAGTCTTATGTTTACGACAGCAACGGAAACGATTATCCCGCTCCCGATGCTATGATCTTTGATAAAAGCATAGACTTAGAGGAGGTTCTGGATGCCGAGGGCAACCCCGTTGGCAGACTTTACGATCCTCAGGATATATATTTAAGTCCTGATAACCTTATTTATGTATCCGACACATATAACCACAGAATCGTTGTTTTAAACTCCGACTTTACATTTAATAGAGTTATTGATAAATTCACTAACGTTATCGTTGATAAAGACGGAAATAAAACCGAGATCGAAGATACATTCTTCAAGCCCGAAGGTACATTCGTAGATAGAGAGGGCAACCTCTACGTTTGCGATACCTACGGTCTTACCGCCACTAACTGTGATGCTTCAGTTCTGGAATACCTTGCAGCTCACGATCTTGATGAGTCTGACAATATCGCAGGCCGTGTGGTTCAGTTTGATAAAACCGGTAAGTTTGTACGTACCATTTGTCAGATCGAATCTCCCGTTTTGCCGGAAGACTTCTACTTCGTACCTACCAAGATAACCGTTGACGGCGCAGGAAGAATCTTTATTCTTTCCAAAGGCTTCAATATGGGTGTTATCGAGCTTAATAAAAAAGGCGAGTTTATGCAGTGCTTGGGCGCTCCCAAGGTTACTCCCAACATCGTTGAGTTGATCTGGCGTATGTTCTCAACCGAAGAGCAAAGAAAGGGAATGCAGAACTTCGTTCCTACCGAGTACAACAATATCGACATTGATAATGACGATTTCTTGTATGTTACTTCACTGCCCGACAGTGAGTATGCTATGACCTCTACCGACGCTTTGAGAAAGCTCAGTGCTAAAGGTAAGGACGTTCTTAAGAGAGTTACCGACGGTGCTAAGCCCTACGGTGACGTTATCAACGTTCTGGTTGGTGCATACAAAGGTCCGTCACTGCTTTACGATGTTATCGCTATGGATAACGAAATGTATGCAATACTTGACGGTAACCGTAACAAAGTATTCTTTTACAACTCAGAAGGTATCAACCTGTTCCAGTTTGGTTGTCCTCCCGACAACAGTGACCCCAACCACATCAGCTATATTTCAGGTACTTTAAAAATGCCCAGATCTATCGAGTGGTTAGACGGTCAGTGCTTGGTTTTGGACAGCGACCTTAAAACTATCAACGTATTTAAGCTGACTGATTACGGCGAGCTTATTATGAAAGCTACCAAGCTGCATCACGAGAATAAGTACGATGAAGAGAATGAGGTTTGGAAAGAGGTACTGAAATTCAACAGCAACAGTGCTGCAGCAAAGCAGAGTCTTGGTAAGGTTGCTTACCGTAACGGCGACTACAAGACTGCTATGAAGTACTTTAAAGAAACTAAAGATACTCTTAACTTCTCAAAGGCTTATAAGTATGATCGTAGAGATATCATCAGTAAGTACTTTGATATAGCTATTATCGTTGCAGCTATTTTGATCGTTCTTATAATAGTTGGCAGCAAGCTTGGTAAAAAGTATCTGCCTCCTATCAAGTCTGACTCATATCTGGGCAAGTTGGGATATGCTAAGAAGGTTATATTCCGACCCCTTAACGGATATTGGGCACTTACCCGTGAAAATCACAGCAGCGTGGCAACCGCCACAACCATTTTGTTGGCAGCTGCAGTTGTAAGCTTGCTGCAAACAAGATTTACAGGCTTTATCTTCTCACCTGAGGCAGATAAAACCAACGTATTCCTTGAGTTGCTCAAGATTATCGGACCTGCACTGTTGTTCTGTGTATGTAACTGGTGCGTAACCTCACTGCTTAACGGTGAAGGTAACTTCAAATCCATCTACATCGCAACATCTTACGCTTTGACACCTATCATCATTCTTTATCCCATAGCCTTGATATTCAGCAACGTTATGGTTAAAGAAGAAGGTGACTTCTATACAGTTTTCGTAACTATTGCATTGCTGTGGGTATTGATGCTGATCGTGGCGGGTAATATGCGGATCCACGACTACTCACTGGGAATGACAATCGTAGAAATGCTTATAACAGTAGTTGTAATGCTTATAGTAGTGTTCCTTGCTGTTTTGTTCTTCGCATTGTTACAGCAGATGTATAGCTTCGTACTGGATATTATTAACGAAGTCGCCACACGATCTTAAAAGGGGGAGAATTGAATATGAAAAAAATAATTGCGATTCTGTCCCTTGTGGCTATGCTGATGGTTACATTAACCTCTTGCGGCGCCGTTAAGAGTCAAAATCCCGAAAGACCTACCAATATTCCCGGTGTTAACACCAGCGAATATAACTTAGACAGCGATTCCTATCGTCAGGTAGCTGAAAACGGTGATTTGGTTTTACTTTATAACGATCTTACTACCGATATTAAAGTAAAAGTTAAATCCACAGGCTATGAGTGGTCCACCGAGTACGTTCCCGTTGACGGATACTCTCCTGAGCGTGGACAGATATTCACCTTAGCATACAGCAACAACGCAGGTACATTAAAAACTATGACCAGCGTTGAAGAGTCTATCAAAAAGGGTCAGTTCAGAGTTACTGATATAGAAAACGGTATTAAAGTTGAGTACGGCGTTGGTTACGTTGATTTCAAAATCAAATACCCCAGAGCTATTTCACAAAAACGAGCTGATGAGATTAAAACCCGTATGACTCCCGAGGATCAGGCATTGTTCGATGCAAACTATATGCTTATCGACTTTGACAGTGATGCTTTCAGAAATGCTGTTAATAAGGAGGAAAATGAGCAGAAGTTCCCCTTGGCATTGCAGGAGCCTTGGTATTATCCCCGTTCCTCCTTTAACGACAATCAGGTTATCCAGATGAACGAGCTGTTTGCCCGTGCAGGATACACTGATGAAGAGTTGGCACGTGATAACAAAGGCGTTGTTCTTACCGATACTGAGCGTCCGGAATTTGCAATCAATATTTACTACACTCTGGAAAACGGTTCCTTGTCTGTAAGAATTCCCGAAACCGAGATCTACCACTCCAAAAACTTTGTTATAAAGAACATCACTCTCCACGAGAACTTTATGACATTTGATCCCGGCACTAAGGGCTACTACTTACTGCCCGACGGTTCAGGTTCAGTTATGAACTTTGACAATAAGAAAGACGATTTGCGTAACGAGCCCGTTTATATCCCGATCTACGGTATTGACGAGTCACGTACTGTTATCTCAAAAACTGCAAACTTTAATGATGCAGTATTCCCCATACTGGGTGCTTGTGTACAGTCAACACCCCTGCCTCAGCCCGAACCTGAGTATGATGAGGAAGGCAACGAGATCCCCGTAGAGGCTCCCGTTGAAACCACTCCTCAGGTTAAAAACGGTGTTCTGGCTATCATCGAGGAAGGTGAGACCTTCTCAGGTGTTGAAGCACATCCCGGTAACGGAATTTCCACTAACAAGGCTTGGATTGAGTTCCGTATCAACGAAGAATCAAGAATGAGATCCTTCAGTAAGAGCGGAAAGTCTAACGAGCAATATGCTATCTACCAGTACCAGAGATACTTAGGCGACCTTAAGGTTAGATATAAGTTCTTGACCGGTGAGGATTCTGAGTATGCAGGTATGGCTAAGTATTATAGAAGCTACCTGTTTGGTGATGTTAACAACTCCGAAACCAAACCCTATTACTCAACAGTTGAAATGATAGGCGTTATCAACGGTTACGGTAACTTTATGGGTATCAGCTATAACACTAAAGAAACTCTCACCGATTTCAACCAGGTTGAGACTATTGCAAAAGATCTTCAGAACAACGGTATGAAGAATTTTAACATTAAGCTGACCGGTTGGTTTAACGGTGGTTATGAGCACGGTTATGCCGATAAGATCAAGGTTATGAAGCAGTTAGGCGGTACTGACGGCTTGAAGACATTGATCTCTAACCTTAACAGCGCTAACATAGGTCTGTATCCCGATGTTGATATTCAGCACGTTTACAGAGAAGAAGAAAGCAAAATATCCAATGCGGATACTGCTTATATGCTTAACAGACAAAAGGGTGCTATCTACTCATACAGTGCGGTAACCTTTGCTCAGACTGCTGATTTCAGCAAGCATATCCTTTCTATGAACGCTATTACCAGAAACTTCACAGGCTTCTTTGAGAACTATAAAGAGTATGAGCTTAAGAACATCTCTCTGCGTTCTATGGGCGACAACATCAACGCTAACTATAACGACAGAAAAGATTTCTTAGAGCGTCAGGATACTATGAAGAGCTTGTTAAAGCTGGTTGACGGTGCTACTAAAGACGGTTACAAGATTATGGGAACCGGCGGTAATGCTCCTTTCGTAAAATATATGAGCGTTATCAACAATATGCCTATCCAGTCAGCAGGACTTGATAAGTGCGATTACAGCGTTCCCTTTACAGCTATGGTACTCAGCGGTAACGTTGATTACACATACAAACCCATTAACTTAAGCAACAGCGACAGAAATGACTTGCTGAAGCTTATCGAGGCTGGTTCAGGTGCTTACTTCACCCTTACCGGTCAGGGATATGAGAAAATATCCGAAACTCCCAGCAAGATCTTCTACTCCACTGTTTACAGTGAGATCGAAGACAGCGTTATGGAATCATATAACTATGTTTCAGGCGCTTTGAAGGATACTTACGGTCAGCAGATCGTTAATCACGAAAGATTAGTTGACGGCGTGTTCAAGACCACATATAAGAACGGTCATTACACCATCGTTAACTACAACGATAAGGATTACACTGCTAACGGAATTACCGTAAAAGCAAAAGATTACTATGCAGGAAAGGTGGCGTAAACGTTGGCAACTAATACAAATCAATTAACCCCTAAAAACATAAGACGACGTAAGCGCTCACTGGAATCCAAGCAGAAGAAGTACGGTTACATCTTTACTTCACCGTTTATCGTCGGTGCGATCATTTTCATATTGATCCCCCTGGTATATTCTGTTATTTATTCATTCCACAAGGTTGAGCTTTCACCTGAAGTAGGTAAAGGTCTTATCTGTGTTGACGGAAGCTTCGGCTTAGATAACTACAACGAGATTTTCAACGTTGACCCGAACTTCCGTAAACAGATATTGGCTTCATTGGGAGATATGGCTATTAACGTTCCGGTTGTTGTTATCTTCTCCTTCTTTATGGCCAGTGTGCTTAACACTAAATTTATGGGACGTGGTTTTGCCCGTTCTGTAATGTTCCTGCCGGTTATCATTTCATCAGGTGTTATCATTTCATTGACACAGAACGACCTTGCAGCACAGCTGATTGGTGCAGGTGACAGATTTGCTTCTACCGCTGACAGCTCCTTCGAGATCACAGGTGCTTTCGAAATGATGCTTATGCAGATGGACCTGCCGGTAAGACTGATCGAGTTCCTTATTGGTGCGGTTGGCAGAATCAGTGAAATCACCACTATGGGTGCGGTTTCAATCGTTATCTTCCTTGCAGGTCTTCAGAGTATTTCTCCCTCTATTTATGAGGCGTCATACATTGAAGGTGCAACTAAATGGGAAGTTTTCTGGAAGATCAGTCTTCCTATGGTAAGCCCGCTGATCTTGTTGTCAGTTGTTTACACAGTTGTTGACTCCTTTACAAGTAATGTAAACGCAGTTATACGTAACATCCACCAGACTATCATCGGTGGTACTTACGATGTAGGTGCTGCTATGGCGGTAAGCTACTCACTGATAATCCTTGCGATTTTGGGAATAGTTTTTGCAGTACTTTCTAAAGTAGTATTCTATCAGGATTAAGGAGGGCAGATACAATGAGCGAATTAACTCAAATTCAAGTAGATGAGATAAAACGTAGAGCGAAAAACGTTAAGATCAAAAAGTATGTTTTTAAGTATGTTGTATCCGCTGTCCGTTGGTTGTTTATCTTAGGTATGTGCTTTGTTATACTGTACCCGTTGTTCTCACAGTTGTCACTGTCTTTCATGACCTCTGACGATATGTACGACGCAACAGTTAAATACATTCCTAAGCAGATCATTTTCGGCAACTACCAAACTGCTTGGATGAAGCTTGGTGGATTCCAGACATTCTCAAACACATTCCTGCTGACCTTCTCAACATCTATTCTGCAGGTTGCAACAGCAACCTTGGTAGGCTACGGCTTGGCAAGATTCAGATTCAAAGGCGGAAAGATATTATTCTTCCTTGTTATTCTTGCATTGCTGCTCCCGCCGGATCTGTTGTTCACCCACAGATACAGTATGTTCAGATCACTTGACCAGATCAACGACAGTCCCTTGTCTATGCTGTGCTTCGCAGCAACTTGTACGGGTCTTAAGTGTAGCCTTTACATATTCCTTATGCGTCAGTTCTTCAGAGGAATGCCTAAGGAGCTTGAAGAAGCTGCCTACGTTGACGGCGCCGGCCCCGCAAAGACCTTTGTGTCTATCATGTTGCCGGGTGCGGTTTCTATGATGGTTACAGTTTTCCTGTTCTCCTTTGTTTGGCAGTGGTTGGATTCATCCTACACCACCGTCTTTATGAGAGAGGTAAACCTGATATCCACAAAGATCGGTTCTTTGGACAGTACTGTTGGTACAGGAATTACAAGTTCAGTTGACCTGAACATCTCTTTGATCAAAAATGCCGCTATTATGATGATCATAGCACCTCTTATCGTGCTGTATGTATTCACTCAGAGATTCTTCGTTGAGAGTATTTCACGAAGCGGCTTGGTTGGATAACCAAAATCTTATTACTTTGTATGCTTTAAAATTTAGCATAAATAAAATTTGGAGGTATTAGTTATGTCTTATCTGAAAAGAGCTTTGGCACTTGTGCTCGCACTGTGTTTTGTTCTTGTGATTGCTGCTTGCGGTCCGAAAGAGCCTGCAGGAAACAATGACGGCACAACAACTACAACAACAGCAGCTCAGGGCGACGCAAATGTCGAAACAACACTTGCAAACGGTGAAACCGTTGCAACAGGCGCAACAACAACAAAGGGTGGAACAGTTGGCACAACAACAAAAGCCCCCGTTGTTGAGACAGTTACCGATAATCCGTCAATGAGTAAGATCAATGCTGAGATCAAACGTACCACTGACAAAAACGGTAACGCAAGCGCTTCATTCATTAAGAGCCTTAAAGGTTATACTCTTAAGATCTATAACCCTTGGCCGGGTGCTGAACCTGGATCAGACATCTATCAGTCTGCAGCTTACGTTGAGACTGAAGTAGAGAAAGAGTTCGGCGTAGAGATCCATGAAACAGGTAACTGGGAAGGCTATGCTGAAACAGTATTTGCCAATATCACATCAGGTCGTCCTGATGCTGATATCTACAAGGTTCAGGATTTCAACTATGCTACTTACGTAAGCAAAAAGTACATGGCTAACATGACAAAGGCTATGAGAACAGCCGGTGTTGACATGAAAGAGCCTTGGTACAACCAGGATGCAAGAAAATTCTTCAACATTAACGATGGTCAGTATGCTTGGGCAGGTTCTGAAGGCAGCCCCTACCTTATTATGTACAATAAGGATATGATCAAAAAAGCAGGTCTTACAGATCCCGCTGACTTAGTTGCTAAGAAACAGTGGACTTGGGATCAGATGAAGAAATACGCTGAGAAACTTAACAGTTCTTCTGTTATCGGTCTTTCATGCGGTACTACTGCAGCTGACTTCCTCGCTTCAATGGTTATTTCCAGTGGCGGTTCATTGGTAAGCATCGTTAACGGCAAACCCAAGTCAAACATCAAATCCGCTGTTGTTAAGAACTGCTTGCAGACTCTTGCAACTTGGACAAAGAATGACGCTGTTGTTAACATGATGAAGGGTCAGGAAATGTGGCAGGAAGCTCCCAAGAAGTTTGCTAAAGGCGAGCTCGCTATGATCCTCGGCGGTGACAATGCTAAGGCTTATAAAGCTCAGAAAGCTACTTTCACAGTTGGCGTTGTTCCGTTCCCCACACCTAAAGCAGGTCAGGATTACGTTAGCCAGACTAAAGTTCAGTATATGGACTTCATCCCCGCTCCTAAAGCTACTTCTGCTGCAAAGATCCTCTTCATCAGAAACGAGATGTATCGTGTAAGCTATCGTTTCTGGGATAGAGACTTCCAGATCAGAAACAAGGATATGTTCAAGCTCAACGGTAAAGAGATGACAGATCTTGCTGATATTACTTACAACAGAAAGTCTTACTTCAAGACTGCAACAAACTTCGTTTCATTGACAGAGAAATCTGACGCTACAGCAAGTACAAGCTGGACTGTAAGCGAGGTTGTTGCCGGAACAAGAACTCCTCAGGCTGCTATCGACGCTTATGGCTCAATGATCGAGGCTGAGTATGAGTCAGTTTGGAAGGGTCTTACAATCACAGGTAAATAAGATTTTATCTTAAATAACCAAAAAAAACCTGCCGATTTTCGGCAGGTTTTTTCTTTTAATAAAGTCATTTTGCTATTGCATTTTATAAAGTCCCATAGTATAATTAAATAAAAATAACAGATCATTGTTATTTTATTGTGTAAGATTTACACAAAACAGATTTTGGAGGTATTAGTTATGTCTTATCTGAAAAGAGCATTAGCACTTGTTCTGGCACTTTGCTTTGTTCTTGTGATTGCATCTTGCTCAAAAAACCCCGCAACTGGTGGCGATGCAACAACAGCAGCTACAACAACAGCAGCTCAGGGCGATGCAAACGTTGAAACTACAGTTGCAGGCGGTGACGAAACCGTTGCAACAGGTGCGACTACAACAAAGGGAACTGTTGTTACAACAAAAATGCCTACAGTGGCAACCGTTACAGATATTGAAGGATACAGCACCATCGGTAATGAGATCAAACGTACTACCGATAAAAACGGTAACGCAAGCGCTGCATTTATCAAGAGCCTTAAGGGCTACACTCTTAAGATCTTTGATCCTTGGACCGGCGCTGCTGCAGGTACTACTCTTTATCAGGATGCAGCCTTCGTTGAGACTGAGGTAGAAAAAGAGTTTGGCGTAGAGATCTATCAGACAGGTAACTGGGAAGGCTATGCTGAAACAGTATTTGCTAATATTACATCAGGCCGTCCTGATGCTGATATCTACAAGGTTCAGGACTTTAACTATGCTACATATTTGAGCAAAAAGTATATGGCTAACCTTACAAAAGCTATGACCACTTCAGGCGTTGATATGAAAGAGCCTTGGTACAGTCAGGATGCAAGGAAATTCTTTAACGTTAACAACGGTCAGTATGCTTGGTTGGGCAGCAACTCTGCTCAGACCTTCTATCTGTACTATAATAAAGATATGATCAAGAAAGCAGGTCTTACAGATCCCGCTGACTTGGTTGCTAAAAAGCAGTGGACTTGGGATAAATTAAAAACCTATTCCGAAAAGCTTACTACTGCATCAGTTATGGGTCTTTCCTGCGGTACTACCGTTACTGACTTCTTGGCTTCAATGGTTATCTCCAGCGGCAGCTCATTGGTAGTTGTTGATAACGGAGTTCCTAAGTCAAACATCAAATCCGCTGTTGTTAAGAACTGCTTGCAGACTCTTGCAACTTGGACAAAGAATGACGCTGTTTTCAACATAATGAAGGGTCAAGAAATGTGGCAGGAAGCTCCTAATAAGTTTGCTAAGGGCGAGCTTGCTATGATCCTCGGCGGAACAGTTGATAAGTCTTACAGAAATTACAAATCCACATTTAAGATGGGCGTCGTTCCGTTCCCCACACCTAAAGCAGGTCAGGATTATGTTACTCAGAGAAAACTCCAGTGGATCGACTTTATCCCCGCTCCTAAGGCTACATCAGCTGCAAAGATCCTCTTTATCAGAAACGAGATGTACCGTGTAAGCTATCGTTTGTGGGATAGAGAGTTCCAGATAAACAATCAGGATATGTTCCCCGTAGGAAGCAAAGATCTTACTAACTTCTCTAATATTGCTTTCGATAGAGCAGGATTTAAGTCTGCTATCAACGTTACTTCCTTGACTGAAAAATCAGGTGCTACTGCAAGTACTGACTGGACAGTTTACGAGGTTGTTAACGGAACAAGAACACCTCAGGCTGCTATTGACACTTACTCAAGTGTAATTGATCAGGAATATGCATCAACCTGGAAAGGCCTGAAAATTACTGGCAAATAAAGATTAACTCATAAATTAAAACCCGTGGACTTTAAGTCCACGGGTTTTTGTTATAAATTTTTTAAAAATCAGGTGGGAGAATTTTTAAAAACTTTCGTCTAATAAGTGAAAGGGTAAAGTTGTAAATAACGTATTTGTATGTTATATTAAAATAAAAGGGGGAATTATTATGTCAACAGCTAAAAGAATAGTAGCGTTTGCTTTGGCATTGTGCTTTACCTTTGTAATCGCTTCCTGCATAAATGATACAAACACCAATGAGGCAGAGGGTACAACCACACCCACAACTACCACTACACCAACCACCACAAATCATACCACTGCACAAACAAGCGAGCAAACAACTCCCTCTACCACCACTGTGGCAACAACTACCTCATCTGATGATGGTAATTTTATTCTGATTTGCGGACATCCTCATTATCACACAGCACCGAAGCTTACCACTGATCAAAACGGTAATCCCTCACAGGCGTTTATCAAAGGCTTAAAGGGATATACTCTTAAAATCCATAACCCTTGGGGAAATTATGCTTCGGGAACTGAACTTTACGAAGCTGCAGCTTACGTTGAAATTGAGGTAGAAAAAGAGTTTGGCGTTAATATAGTTGTAAGCGGTATGTATGAGGGTTACACCGAAACCGTTGCAGCCGCTATAGTATCCGGCAGGTGTGATGCTGATATATACAGGGTCGAGGATGTTAATTATTACGGATTTTTAAGGCAAAACTATATGACCAATCTTAATAAGGCGATGTCAACGTCGGGCGTTGATATGAGACTTACTTGGTTTAATCAGGAAGCAAGGACGTTTTTCAACGTTAACGGCGGACAGTATGCTTGGGCAGAGGATGACCTTGAGCCTTATGTGATTTTATACAACAAGGATATGATAAAAAAAGCAGGACTTGCAGATCCTGCCGCTCTTGCAGAGAAACGTCAGTGGACCTGGGAGGTTATGGAAAGCTATGCTAAAAAGCTTAGCTCTAACAATGTGATCGGTCTGTCTTGCCACACAGACTACAATGATTTTTACGCATCAATGGTTATTTCCGGTGGCGGAGCCTTGGTTCCTGCGATCCCCGGAGCTGTAAAAACCAATATCGACTCCACTGCTGCAAGAAATGCTTTGAACACATTGTCCGTCTGGACTAAAAATTCCGTTTTAAACATATTAGACGAGAATGTGCCCCGTGATACACTGCTTAAAAAGTTTGCAAGTGGCGAATTGGCAATGTTTTTGGCATCGGGTATTACGCAGATTGGTTCGCCCAAAGATACCAATGAGTTTACAGTAGGCGTAGCACCGTTCCCCACACCCAAGGCAGGGCAGATATATGTAACTCAAAAGCAGATAAAATATGCTGAGTTTATTCCTGCTCCAAAGGCAACAGATGCCGCTAAGATATTGTTTATAAGAAACGAGATCTACCGACTGGCATCACGCTTTAAAGATCGAGATATTCAATTAAAGTATAGGAATATTTTAAGGCTTAACTCACTTGAAATGAAGTGCTTGGCAAATCTTAAATTCAACAATAATGAATATAAGTCTTATGTGAATTTGATTGCTTATGCCGAAAGACAAAACGCTGAAATAAAAACAGAGGATATAGTAAATAAGGTGGTTAAAGAGGGAAAAGACGCTCAGTGGGCGATAGATACCTATGGCTTACAGTTAGAGCAAGAATATTTATCCGCCTGGAAAGACTACATTATCACAGCAAAATAAAATAACGCCTGACGCAAGTCTATATTACAATCAAAGAGAGAGAACAAATCGGAAAAGCCAAAATGTTCTCTCTCTCTTTTTTTGTTAGGCGATATGTTTGCTTATGCAAACATGATATATTTTCGCTTGCGCTCAAATGCGATATTACCTTTGCTTCGCTTTAGTAGCGATATGATATAAATCCTTCCTACGCTTTTTGACATATCTTGCCTGCGGCAAGGAATGCCAAAAAGCATATCGCATCGAAGATATATCGTACGCCACAGCGTATCTCGCAAATCCCGAAAGGGATTTATATCGTTGCGTGTTATCCTTAACGGAGAACACGCAAGTCCGTCAGGCGTTGTTTTTTATATGCTACCGTATTTCTCAACGGCGTTTATTAGCGACTGATAATGATGCTTTGGAATACCCTTAAAGATAACGTTGCAGCAGCTGAAAATAAATCCTTTTTTATCCTTGCAGTTTTCAATAATACGTTTTGCCAGTGCGTCAATATCGCCTTCAGGGCCAAACTGCAGTACCGAGCAGTCTAAGTTACCGATAAGAGTAAGCTTGCCCTCAACCTGCTTAATCAACTCCACAATGTCCATAGAAGCTAACGGGTCAATACACTGGATAGCATCAACACCGCTTTGAAGCACACGGTCCATCAGCGGCATAATATTACCGTCGGTATGCCAGATGGCAGGCACACCAAAGCTGTGCACACGCTCCACCCAGCGGTTAAAATAAGGGAAGAAAAACTCATCCATCATATCGGGCGAGATAAAGGGACCTGAGTTGAACGCCACGTCACCGCAGTTGATAATGGCATCAACCAAACCCGCTTCAACTAATTTTTGTTCGTGAATGGCGTTGTCTGTCAGCATACGCTCATTCTGAGCGTGGATCTTCTCGGGCTCCTCAAACAAGTCGATAACAAAATCGTTGATGCTGTTACCGTCAGGCAGTGACATAGTACCGCCGCCGGTACCGATTATGGCATACTCATCACCTGCCGCCTTTTTAATGGCTTTAAGCTGATTGATCTGATCCTCTTCCTCAGGCAACCACAAATATGCACCCACACCGGGAGCCACCTCCCAGTAGCCGCCGATCTCACGAATAGCGTCAAGTCCGCAGATTTGGTTGATCTCAACTATCATCTGTGCGTTTTCATTAAGAGCAATATCCTTTTCCTTTTTGGAAAGCTTTGCATATTCCTCACCACAAATGGGTTCCTTGCCTAAAAATTCTTTAAACAAATGGAACTCAAGCTCCATACGGGCGATCTTATCATCAGGAATACCGCCTTTTAGAGCAGTTAAAAATCTTTGCTTTGGTGTCATAATAGTAGCTCCTTGTTATTTGATTCCAAACATTCTCTCTTTTAAGTCAAGATAGTAGAAATAATTTTCTTCACTTACATCCGGTGGGCAACGGTGATCGCAGAAGGGGATATATCCGCCGTCTGCCACTAATTTTTCAACAGATTTCAGGTAAGCCTTGATCTCGTCTTTACCTGCTTTTAGCTGTATCTTATCAATACCGCCCATTATTCTCAGCTCACCCTTATACTCAGCCATAAGCTCAGCAGGATGTGAGCAGCCGTTTACCTCAAAGGGGAACAGACAGTTAATACCTGCCTCCATCATATAAGGCAGCAACGGACGTACGTCACCGTCACAGTCGGTGTACCAGATCTTAATTCCCGCAGCCTTCAGCTTGTCACCAATGCGTTTTAGACGGGGCATAATTACGTTCTTGAAAAAGTCAGGGGATACGATAGGGCCGTTTTTAAAGCAAATGTCCTCCCAGCCGCTGGCATAGTCAAACTGAAAATAAGGAAGTACCTGGTCCAGACAGTTCTCCACCAGCTGACAGTGGGTCTCCACCATATCCTCCACCATATCGGGATAATCGTAAACTGCATAGCAAAGACCCTCAAAGGTTAAAAGATTTCGGATCTTGCCGATCATAGAACCGCAGTAAATACCCAAAGGATAATCACGGGTTGCATCATCACCGTGAATAGCCTTAAGTGCAGCAATATCCACCTTTCTGTCAGGGTGGTTAATATCAAAATACAATTCCTTAACACGCTTCCAGTCATCAGGAGTTTGAATAGATGACCGTTCAAATCGGGGGATAGACTCACCGCCGGTTTTAGACAACTCACCGATAAGTCCCTCACTGTTTTGCATTATGTAATGGGTATCGGTTTCGGAGATGATCTTCTCCTGAAAGCCGGGATGTATCTCCACCTTCTCCCAAACACCGTCTATTCTGTCAAAGTTGAAGAACTGGTTAGCCTGCCACTCACTGGTAATGCCGTTATCCAAAAAGCATTTCCAGGTTTTGTAGTTTTCATCCCAGTAGCCGAACTCCATATTAAAACTACGGTCAAAGCTCTTATAATTCATCTGATTATTAAAGCGCTCACGTTCGGTCATAGTGCCTTTCCATTTTTCACGAATAGGAGTAATGCTCATAAAACATCCTTCTTTCTAAAATCAGAATTGCATTTTCTTGCTTTGTATATTATAATTATACACAAAGTAAATTTAAGAATGTTGCTGTTTTATTTAAAAAAATTGCTGTATAGGTGATAATATGTGGATAGCTGAAAAGAGTGAGGTGTTTTTCGATACCGTAAACCCGTCGGACGCTAATATGCTGTTTCATTCCAGTCTTTGCGGAGTGCAGGTGACCCACGGGGGTTATCATATCGACCGTAGCCGATACGATTGGAATTTGCTGCTTTATGTGGTTGAGGGCAGAGGTTATGCGGAGTCGGGCGGCAATAAGCTGGAGCTAAAAAAAGGGTGTCTGGCGCTTATCAACTGCTCACGGCCTCATATTTACGGATCAGATGAATATTTCAACTTTTATTGGGTGCATTTTAACGGCGCCAGTTCTCAGGATATTTGCCGATTTGCAGACTTACGTCAGGCTAATGTGGTGCAGGATGCAGATGTGGATATGGTGGAGAAAAATTTAGTTGACATTGTAATGTGCAGAAAGAACGGCACTGCGTTGACTAATGCGGATATTTCGGTTAAAATACATACTATGCTCTGCTATGTTTTAGATAATGCGTCGGGCTTGGCATACGGTCATACTGATGACGGTATAAGCAATGCGGTGAAATTTATTGCTGCCAATTATGACAAGCCCATCAGCTTAGAGGATATTGCCGACAGTGCATCCTTAAGCCCGTTTCATTTTAGCAGAGTGTTTAAACAGTTTGTGGGATTTTCACCCCACGAATATCTTATAAAGGTTCGCATAAACGAGGCTCAGCGTTTGCTGAAAACCACCGATATGCAGATCAAGGAAATTGCTTTTAAAACGGGATTTTCCAGTGAATCGGGGTTTGTGACGTCTTTTAAGAACAACACGGGAATGTCACCGACCACCTTTAGAAAACAAATTATTTAAAAAGGGGACTTTAAAATGATAAAGCACATCGTTATGTGGAAATTAAAAGATTTTGCCGACGGCAGAACTAAAGAGGAAAATATTGATCTGCTGATTGAAAAGTATGAGGAATTGAAAAAGGAGATACCTCAGATCGCTGATGCCAAAATAATGAAAAACATAACTGACAAAGAGGGTATGTTTGATACAGTGCTGTTTACCAGCTTTGATAACAAGGAGCAAATGGAGGAGTATCTTAACCACCCCAGCCACAAGGAGTATGCTAAGTTTTGTAAGGAGCTTCGTGAGGACAGAGCGTCGGTGGATTTCGAGGTTTAATATAAAAATTCGATTTTTTAAAAAAACTTCTTGCATTCCGTAAAGATATGTGATAATATTATCCTGTTAATGTATGTATCACTGAAAAAGTTGATTATACTAATACTTATAGAAAGGGCTGTCTTTAGATGAAACAGGGTATCCATCCGGATTATGATGTTGCTGTTGTAAAGTGCGCATGCGGCAACGAGTTTGAAACTAAATCTACCAAAAAAGAGCTTCGTGTTGATATCTGCTCAAAATGTCATCCGTTCTTTACAGGTAAGCAGAAGCTTGTTGACACAGGCGGACGTGTTGATCGCTTTAACAAGCGTTTCAATGCAAGCAAATAATTCGATTTTAGTTTTGTTACCGCAACTATCTTTTGGTAGTTGCGGTTTTTACCTTTTATGATATTTTTCAGGAGGACTGAAAATATATGAACGAATACACTACTGTAAAAAGTGAGTCAAGCGCTGAGTTTATTGAGCGCAAGTCCAAGTTTATCGGGTATATTTGCCCTGTGCAAACTGAGGACGAGGCTATAGAGTTTGTCAATAAGATCCGTAAAAAGCATCCCGACGCTACTCACAACGTGTATGCTTATTTAACCCGTGAGGGCAATAAACAGCGCTATTCTGACGACGGAGAGCCTCAGGGCACTGCAGGTATTCCTGTGTTGGAAATATTGCTGAAATCGGGAATAACCGACTGCGCTGTGGTGGTTACCAGATACTTCGGCGGTGTGCTGCTGGGTGCAGGTGGACTGGTACGTGCCTATGCCCACGCTGCAAAATTAGCAGTGGCGGCAGGTGAGCCGGTTAAAATGGTTACCTGCTATGAGTGTGACATTGTGTGTGATTACAGCAGATATAATATGCTGCAGATACTTTTATCTGAGCATGAGGCAGAGATCACCGACACTCAGTTTACTGAAAATATCAAGATCTCATTTTATATTGAAGCGGATAAATTCGATGCTCTTTGCGCCGATCTTACTGAAAAGACCGGTGGCACTGTTGACGTTTGCAAAAATAGTGAAAAATTTATGCCTATAAAGATAAAAATATAAGGTGAAAACAAAGTTTTGTCGAATAATTATATAGAAGGCGGTGAGTTTTATGGAAAACGTAAGAGAAAAAATTGAAAATTCCGAAAAACTGATGCTGTGTGATAAGGCTTGTCTTAGCACTGATACTAAAGGCAGAGAGGTACCGGAAGAAAAATGCGAGTTGCGTACTGAGTTTCAGCGTGACCGTGATAGGATAATACATTGTCCCGCTTTCAGGCGTCTTAAACATAAAACTCAGGTTTTCATCGCCCCCGAGGGTGACCATTTTCGTACCCGCCTTACCCACACCTTAGAGGTGGCACAGATTGCCCGTACTGTATCGAGGGCACTTTGTTTAAACGAGGATCTGACCGAGGCTATCGCACTGGGTCACGATTTAGGCCATACCCCCTTTGGTCACGCAGGAGAACGTGCGCTTAACAATTGCTTGGAGGGTGGCTTTAAGCATTACGAGCAGAGTGTTCGTGTGGTGGAGCTGCTTGAGAAAAACGGTAAGGGTTTAAACCTTACATACGAGGTGCGTGACGGTATCCGTTGCCACACCCACGGTGCCGACGCTATTACCTGGGAAGGCAGAGTGGTTAGATTTGCCGATAAGATCGCATATATGAACCACGATATTGACGATGCCATTAAAGCAGGTATTTTAACCGAAACCGATATTCCTGCACATATCCGCGAGGGCTTGGGCAAGTCTAAGTCCCAGCGCATCAACACCATGGTTAAGGCGCTGATAAGCGGTAGCGATACCGATGTTAAGATGAACAAGCCCTATGATGAGCTGTTTGACAGTCTGCACAAGTTTATGTATCAGTCGGTTTATACAAATCCCATTGCAAAGGGCGAGGAGTATAAGGCAGAAGCACTTATTTGCAGCCTTTATGAGTATTACAGTAAAAATCCCGATGGACTGCCCGATGATTACAAATTCATTTTGGAAAAAGAGGGTGCATCCCGTGCAGCGGCAGACTATATTGCAGGTATGACCGACCGTTACGCAGTGCATGTATATAACGAACTAAATCTCCCTAAATTCTGGGGAATATGAAA
Organism: Clostridia bacterium; assembly: GCA_017407705.1. Taxonomy (GTDB): domain Bacteria; phylum Bacillota; class Clostridia; order Oscillospirales; family Acutalibacteraceae; genus RGIG2202. The sequence goes on along the minus strand of JAFQWA010000029.1, from coordinate 27,828 downwards.
TTTTGGTAAATCGTAGCTTTTCAAAGCACTCGAAATATTTTTATATTCCGTTGGCTTTGAAAACCTAAAAACTTAAGCAAAGAAGGTGAGCGTTATCAGATTAAGTGATGAATTTTTGTCGGAAATAAGGTACAGAAACCGTATTGAGGATGTTATTTCCTCTTACGTTAATCTGAAACGCACCGGCAATACTATGAAAGGACTTTGTCCTTTCCATAACGAAAAAACACCGTCATTCACCGTTTACCCCGAAAACGGCTCTTATTACTGCTTTGGATGTCAGAACGGCGGCGACGTTATAACCTTTATCAGAAACGCTGAAAATCTCGATTATATCGAGGCAGTGAAATATCTGGCTGATCGAAGCGGAATGAGTATGCCCGAGAGCGGGTATGACGATTCTGCTGAGAAAATGAGAAAAACTTTGTTGGAGATAAACCGTGAGACCGCAAGATTTTATCATAGCTGTCTTATAGACCCGAAAATCGGTAAAAGGGGACTGGATTATTTTTATCAGCGTCAGTTAACGCCCACTACCATTAAAAAATTCGGTTTAGGCTTTGCCCCTGACGGATTTTATAATCTTGTCAATCATCTTAAATCCCTTGGCTACAAGGAAAATGATATGATACTGGCAAACGTGGCAGGCAGAGGTAAAAACGGCGGTGCTTACGACAGATTCAGAGGCAAGGTAATGTTCCCGATTATCGACCTTCGTGGCAACGTGGTGGGTTTTGGCGGCAGAAAGCTGCCCGGTGATGAGGGTGCCAAATACATCAACACCTCTGACACTCCCGTTTACAAGAAAACCAAAAATATGTATGCTATGAACCTGGCGAAAAACTCCAAGTCTGAGAGCATTATTTTGTGCGAAGGATATATGGATGTTATCGCACTGCATCAGGCAGGTTTTACTAACGCAGTGGCGGCACTTGGTACTGCCTTTACCGAGGACCAGGCAACGCTTATCAGCAAGTATGCCAAAGAGGTAATTATCACTATGGACTCCGATGAGGCAGGTCAAAAGGCGTCAAAACGTGCTATAGATATTGTAAATAAAACAGGGCTTAAGATCCGTGTGCTGCAGATTGAGGGTGGCAAGGATCCCGATGAATATATCAAAACTTATGGCGCTGAGCGGTTTAAGCTGTTGCTGGAGGGTGCTAAAAACGACATTGAATTCAACCTTTTTAGTGCAAAAGCAAAGTACGACACCGATACCGACGCAGGTCGTTTGCAGTATTTGAACGACGCAGTGGAGATATTGGCAGGCGTGAACAACGAGATAGCGCAGAACATCTATGCAGGCAGACTCTCAGACGAGCTGTCGGTGGACAAGCAGGTGCTTACAAACCGCATTAAGGCTTTGTACAAAAAACGAGCAGGAGCAAGGCAAAAGGAACAACTGAGAGAAATGACCTCACCCACCGTAAGGCGTGATGACATCAATCCCGAGGCAGTCCGTCATAAAAGAGCGGCGGCGGCAGAGGAGATAATAATTTCTATCTTAATGCTTAACCCCGAGCTTTGTACCACCGCCTTTGAGCAGCTAAGTGAGGAAGAGTTTATAACCTCCTTTAACCGCCGACTGTATAAGGCGTTAAAGACAGCGCTGAGCACCTCAAAAGCCTTTGATATAACAATGATAAGCAGTGAGTTTTCTCCTGCGGAAATGGGCAGGATAGTGCTGATACAGAACAAGGCCACCGTTTATAAGGATTCAAGGCGTGAGCTGAATGACTGTATAGCAGTGCTTAAAGAGGAGAACAATAAGCTTCAGAAGATAGATTCATCTAATATGGATAACGATGAATTTGCCAAGGCAATGCAAAAAATAGCTAAGAATAAAAAGTAAACCATTTAGGAAGGATACTGAAAATGGAAAAGAAAATTAAAAAGAACAGTGTTGAGGATTTTGGAAAAACCACCGAGCGTGAGCTGGACGGACACGCAAGAAACGATGATCTGGATGATGTGGATATATTCTCTCAGATTCCCGACGATATCGACGAGGAGTTAAAAGAAGCGCCTCTTTTGGATTTGGATTATCTTGACGAGCCCGATGCCGATGAGCTGGAGGATATAACTCCTGAGGACTTGGAAAATGCGCTGAATATTGATAACATCACTCTTAACGACCCCGTTAAGATGTACCTTAAAGAGATCGGACGTGTGCCCCTTTTAAGCTCAGACGAAGAGGTAACTTTGGCTACCAGAATTGCTGACGGTGATCTGAAAGCAAAACAGCGTTTGACAGAGGCTAACCTGCGTCTGGTTGTAAGTATTGCAAAAAGATACGTGGGCAGAGGTATGCACTTTCTGGATCTTATTCAGGAGGGCAACGTGGGTCTTATTAAGGCTGTTGAAAAGTTCGACTATACCAAGGGCTTTAAATTTTCAACCTACGCTACTTGGTGGATAAGACAGGCTATTACCAGAGCTATTGCAGATCAGGCAAGAACTATCCGTATTCCCGTTCATATGGTTGAGACTATCAATAAGCTTAAGAAGGTTCAGAGTCAGTTGCTCCACGAAAACGGCAGAGAGTCAACCGAGGAGCAGATCGCTGAGGCAATGGGACTGCCTGTTAGCCGTGTAAGAGAGATTATGCGTGTGGCTCAGGAGCCGGTTTCTATGGAAACCCCTATCGGCCCTGAGGAGGACAGCCGACTTATGGACTTTATCCGTGATGAAGAGGCTTTAGCTCCTGATGAGGCTGCTTTAAAGACTATTACCAACGAGGATATCGACGCTGTACTTAAAACCTTAACACCCCGTGAGGAAGACGTTATTCGTCTGCGTTTCGGCTTGCACGACGGCAGATGCCACACTCTTGAGGAGGTTGGCTCAGAGTTCCACGTTACCCGTGAGCGTATTCGTCAGATCGAGGCTAAGGCATTAAGAAAGCTGCGTCATCCCGTACGTAGCAACAAATTCAGAGATAATAAGTAGGGTGAAAAGATGCGTATAAATCTTGAAACCGATTACGCTGTGAGGATAGTTCAGTGTATGGCAAACGAGGGTAAACGAGTAGATGCCAACACTATTTCCGCCAAAACCGGCGTAACCCCGAAATTTTGTCTGAAAATACTTCGTAAGCTTGCCGCAGAGAATTTGGTACGCTCTTATAAAGGAGTGGGTGGCGGCTACGAGCTGGCAAGAGACCCTAAGGATATTACCTTGCGTGAGGTAATTGAGATCATCGGCGGCCCTATTGTTATCAGCAAATGTCAGCAGGGCGACTATGTTTGCGACCATCCTGATGATTGCAGCTGCTATTTTCATCATATTTTTAACGAGGTATCCAGTGAGGTAGCAAGGCGGTTTGAGGCAGTTGATTTTTCACCCAGAAAATTCAGGTCATAATTTTTAAACCGTTAGGGGAGATTGTTATAATTCCATACATAATAGCCCAGGTTTTGGTTGCCTGTGCGATTTTGGTAATGCTCTGGTGCGGACTTAATAAGGTAAAACGTGAAACTATAATGCTATGCAACGCCGTTATCAACGGTTTATGGGGCATACATTTTCTACTGCTTGGTGCAGTAACGGGTGCTTTTTGCGGAATGGTATGCGTTGCAATGGTGCTTACCTTTATATTTAAAGGCAAGGTGAAGCTGTTATCAAGTAATTGGGTGCCCATGGTTTTTATACTGATATATATCATTACTGGAATTGTCACCTGGCAGAATGCGTTTTCGCTTATAGCCATTGCGGCAAACTCACTTTTGGTAATTGCATTGTGGCTTAGTAAAGAAATAAGTATTAAATTTACCTGTATTTTTGTGGGTATTTTAATGCTGATATATAATATGCTGTTTTTCTCACTTATTGGCGTTATCGGTCAGGCTATAAGTATGAGCGCAAATATTACATATACAGTTAAGCATTTTGATGAGCTTAAAAAGGTATTGAAAATAGAAAAATAAAATTTCTGAATATATAATTAAAAAAAACAACCCTTCGTTTGTATAAACGAAGGGTTGTTTTATCATAATATTTAAATTTGTGCGTGGGAAAATAATTCGCTTAAAGGGGTTTCGAGAGCGTTTGACAGGTCAAACAGCATATCCATTGAAATACCTGTGTTAGCGTTTTCAATACGGCTTATGGTTTCGTAATTCACATCCATTTTATCAGCTAATTGCTGTTGAGTCATACCTTTTTGCTTTCTGAAAAAGAAGATAGACAACCCTAAATCACGGTATTTTACATAGTGTTGATCCTTCATATATTCCACCTCACATATATTATATATGACATAGTATGTTGACAGAATGCGTTGGTATGTGTTAAAATGTACCTACTATGTAGAATATTCAACAAGTGGGGTGTAATTTATGATATATGATATCACAGGAATTGTGCTTACTCCCGGTAATAACGGTGATGATTGCTTAGGTAATGGATCCTATACGGATGAAAATGGAAATGCTATAGAATGCTGTTGTGATGAATGTGATTATATGATGTGTTGTATAAAGTCGGGCTTTGATGATTGTAAGGGCTGTACAGAGAAAGAGTGCCCAAATTATAGTGTTTTTAATTCTGAAAAAGAGTAATAATAAAAACCCCATCTTGGTATTCCAAGATGGGGTTTGTTTATTATTTGCTGTCTTTGAGCCTTTTCTCCAGCCAGATAGCGCCAACGTCCAGCGCTTCATACAAGCCGTTTTTCTCGCTCTTTTTAACAATACTGTCCTTAGGATTAACATCGGGATCGGTGCTCATCAGCTGAACCAGTACCTTTTTAGCTAAATCAACGTCGCCTACTTTTTCCGACTGAGTTATAGAAAGCTGAACAACGTATTTATCGGACATATCTCCGTAGTAAATAGTATTGCCTTTTCTAACCAGCGGCTTACCTTTATAAGTCAAAAAGTCTGACATATCAAAACTCCTTTTCATAAAATATCAAGCGTTTACATTATTGTAACACAAAATCGCATTACTGTAAAGAGTTATTGACGAAGGGTTACGTCGATGGCTGCAAGAGCTTTAAGGATTTTGTTTACAGTGTTGTCAGCTTCCTCAACAGTGAGGGTACGGTCTGCAGCACGAAGCACAATGTTGTAAGCAACACTCTTTTTACCTGAAAGCACCTGTGCACCGGTGTAAACGTCAAACAGTTTAATATCCTCAAGCAGCTTGCCTGCCGCTTTTTTGATAGTCTTTTCAATGGTAATAACCGGCATATCCGCATCGCAGATAAGACCAAGGTCGCGGGTTGCCGCAGGGAATCTGGGCATTTTGTGGTAGGTCTTTTCGCTGTTGGAGTGTTTAATGAGTGTGTTAAGATCCAGAGAAGCGGCATAAACCTTAACATCCATACCGTAATTCTTAACTGCCAAGGGATGTACCTCACCAAGCTCACCCAAAACATCATCACCAAGCTTTATAACAGCACATCTGCCGGGGTGGAACCAAGGAATGTCACCGGAGGCTTCAATATCAAAGTCTTTAATATTAAGCTGTGCAATAATTTCCTCAACAGCACCCTTAAGATCGTAGTAATCGTAATTCTCACCGTAAGCGCCGATAACGATTTTCTTAGGCTCGTAAGGCAGCTCACCCTCGTTAGTTGGAATATACTCAGTTGCGATCTCAAACAGCTTTGCAGAGAGGTTACGTGAAGCATAGTTGGTGCTTACAACCTCCATCATTGAGGGCAGTGAGAAGGTACGCATAATGCTGGTGTCCTCACCTAAGGGGTTCAGAATTTTAATGGAGTTTCTGAGTTCACTGTCTTGGGGGACTAACATCTTATCGTAGAATTTGGGGCTGATAAAGGAGAAGGTCTGTACCTCGCTGTAGCCCTGAGCAATAAGTGTGTTAAACACGTTGTTCTCAGCCATCTGACGGGCTGTGAGCTTAGATGCAGCGCTACCTCTTATCTGAGTTGTTTCAATGTTATTATATCCGTAAATTCTGGCAATTTCCTCAGCAATGTCGGCTTTATGCTCAACATCAGCTCTAAAACTGGGAACAGTGATCATATCACCATTAAGCTCAAAGCCCAAATTAGTAAGGATCTCTACCATACGCTCCTTTTTAACGTTAATACCGATAAAGGAGTTGATCCAGTCTGCATCCAGCTTAATCTTGGTGGGCTCACGCTTTGCGTTGTTCACATCAATAACGCCGCGAACTACCTTACCTGCACCAAGCAGCTCAACCAGTTCACAAGCACGTTCCAAAGCAGGTACGCAGTTCTCACTGTCAAGACCTTTTTCGTATTTAGCAGAGGAATCGGTACGCAGTGCCAAAGCACGGGATGTGTTTCTGATAGCGGGGCCTCTGAAGTTAGCGGATTCGAACACAACAGTGGTGGTATCCTCCATAATTCCCGAATACTCGCCACCCATAACACCTGCAACTGCCATAGGGCCTTCAGCATTTGCAATAACCAACATATTTTCAGTAAGGTCACGGGTAATGCCGTCTAAGGTTACTATCTGTTCACCCTTATCAGCCTTACGAACAACTATCTTGTTGCCTTTAACAAAGCGGTAGTCGAAAGCGTGCATGGGCTGACCGTACTCCAGCATTACGTAGTTGGTAATATCAACGATATTGTTGATAGGACGAACACCGCTGGAACGAAGTCTTTCACGAAGCCACAGTGGTGAGGGCTCGATCTTAATATCAGTAACGATTCTGTTCATATAACGGGGGCAGTCAGTGGGGTCCAAAACCTCTACTGAGAGCATATCGTTAATGTTGCCGTCGCTTTCCTTAACAACGGGAGTGTGCAGGTTAAGGGGCTTATCAAAGGTAACGGCGGCTTCTCTTGCCAAACCGATAACTGACAAGCAGTCAGGACGGTTAGGAGTAATTTCAAATTCAACAACGGTATCGTTAAGGTGAAGGATCTCTTTAATGTCATCACCGGGTTTGCAGTCCTCCTGCAGAACAAAAATACCGTCTTCAATAGCGTAGGGGAAATCGTTTACAGTAAGGTTAAGCTCAGCAAGTGAGCACATCATACCAAAGCTTTCAACGCCTCTTAATTTACCTTTTTTGATCTTAACGCCGCCGGGAAGTGTAGAACCGTCCAGTGCAACGGGCACCAAGTCACCTACAGTAAGGTTAGATGCACCGGTAACGATCTGGATCGTTTCAATGCCTACGTTTATCTGGCACACTACCAGCTTATCAGCATCGGGGTGTCTGTCGATAGAAAGGACCTTACCAACAACCACCTTGCTGATGTCTTCACCTTCAACCTGAAAGCTTTCAACCTTAGAGCCGGTCATAGTTACGGCTTCGGAAAACTCGTGAGGGTCAATGCCTTGTATATCTACAAATTCTTTCAACCAATTAAGTGATAAATTCATAATACATTCCGTCCTTTCTTATTTAATACTCTTGAAGAATTTCATATCGTTTTCGTAAAGCAAACGCATATCGTCGATGTTATAACGACGCATAACGATTCGCTCAAGTCCTAAACCGAAAGCAAAACCGCTGTACTCCTCGGGGTCAATACCGCAGTTCTCCAGCACCTTAGGATGCACCATACCGCAACCTAAAATCTCGATCCAACCCTCGTTTTTGCACAAACGACAGCCCTTACCCTGACAGCTGAAGCACTGAATATCCATCTCAGCAGAGGGCTCGGTAAAGGGGAAGTGGTGGGGTCTGAAACGAACTACTGCATCCTCGCCGTAAAGACGTTTTGCAAACACTTCCAATGTACCCTTAAGGTCACCCATAGTAACGCCCTTGTCAATAACAAGACCTTCAATCTGGTGGAATAAGGGTGAGTGGGTAGCGTCAACCTCATCAGAACGGTAAACTCGACCGGGAGCAATAATTCTGATAGGGGGCTGCTGTTTTTCCATAACACGAACCTGCATAGGAGAGGTTTGTGTTCTCAGCAAAATGTTATCAGTGATGTAGAAGGTATCCTGAGTGTCTCTTGCAGGATGGTCCTTAGGCAGATTTAAAGCCTCGAAGTTGTAATAGTCATACTCCACTTCGGGTCCCTCTGCAATAGAGAAGCCCATACCGATGAAAATATCCTTGATTTCGTTTAAAACAGTGGTAAGAGGGTGCTTGTAGCCAAGCTCGTTACGTTTGCCGGGCATAGTAACGTCGATCTTCTCGTCTTTAAGCTGCTGCAAAAGGGCCGACTCTTTGATCTCGGTCATTTTCTCGCTGATCTTGCCTTCCAGCTTAGTACGAACCTCGTTAGCCAACTGGCCGATTACGGGACGCTCCTGGGCAGAAAGAGTACCAAGCTGCTTCAAAATGCCTGTCAGCTCACCTTTCTTACCAAGAATTTTTACTCGTATTTCCTCAAGCTCAGCTTGAGATGTGGCGGCTTCAAGCTGCTGTAATGCCTTTTCCAATACGGCATTGATTTGATTTTTCATTAAAATCATCCTTTCTTAAGTTTAGGCAGTAAAACAAAAAAACTTCGTCCTGATAAAAACAGGACGAAGCAAATAATCTCCGCGGTACCACCCGAATTTTTGCAAAAGCAAACACTTTTGTGACATATAACGGTGCCAACCCGTTGCAGACTACATTTTCACCTGCACCGCTCCAAAGTGAACTTCAATACAGCCTTAACATTAAGCGACTTTCAGCAATAATGCCGCTCTCTCTGGAATGAAAACAGTATCTACTCTCTTTTTCACAGCGTTAATACACATATTTATAAATAGTATATCACTTTTTATTTTTTTTGCAAGTATTATTTATTGCTATCCTAAAATATTTGTGCTACAATGAAACCAAATTCCAAAACAAAGGTGATTCCTTATGTTCTTAACCGTGAAAAAATTTAAAAGCAGAGCAAACGAGCTTGGCTCACGCAGATACTGCAATATGCAAAATATTGCACCGCTTACCTGTATGGACGATACTCTTGGCAATGATGAGGTTCACAAGTACATACCAAAAGAGTTATACGGCTCGGATAACACAATAAATATCGGCGACCATTTTATCGGCAGAGACAGATATATGTGGTTGTATAAGCAGGTGGATATTCCCGCACAAAAAGAGGGATATGAAACTGTGGGTCTTTTCGACTTTGGTTGGACCGGCGGCGGTAACAACTGTGGCTTTGAGTCGTTGCTTTATGTGGACGGCAAGCCCTATCAAGGTGTTGACGAGAACCATAAGGACGTTGTTTTCACTGATTTATCGGGTAAGAACGTAAAGCTTGTATTTTTGCTTTGGACCGGCTTAGAGGGTGGCGGTATTCCCACTGAGATAGAGCATAAGATAAAATCTGTAAGTTTGGGATATCTTCACCGTGATACCGACAAGCTTTTTTATTACACCCGCTGTATTGCAGAGGCAGTTGAGTATTTAGAGGATACTCCCATAAAGCATAAGGTAATCAAAATGCTGGACAGTGCCCTTGACCTTATCAACTGGGATGACGATAAGTTTTATAACACAGTTACTCCGGCTGTAGAGCAGTTAGAGCGTGATATGGCGGCTATTAAGTCTGACAGCGATGTTACGGTAAACTGCGTTGGCCACACTCATATTGACGTGGCTTGGCTGTGGCGTTTAAAGCATACCCGTGAGAAGGCTATGCGCTCATTTTCAACAGTGAACAGACTTATGGAGGAGTTTGATGAGTATAAATTCCTGCAGACTCAGCCTCAGCTTTATAAGTATATTAAAAACGATTGCCCTGAGGTTTATGAATATATAAAGAAGCGTGTTAAAGAGGGCAAATGGGAAGCAGACGGCGGTATGTGGCTGGAGGCAGACTGTAACGTTACCTCCGGTGAGTCACTGGCACGTCAGCTGATCCACGGCACAAGGTTCATAAAAGAGGAATTTGATAAGGACTGCGAGTTTTTGTGGTTGCCTGACGTTTTCGGATACAGCTGGGCACTGCCACAGATACTTAAGCTGTGTAACATCAAAACCTTTATGACTACAAAAATAAGCTGGAATCAGTATAACACTATGCCTAACGACCTGTTCAAATGGAGAGGTATGGACGGCAGTGAGATACTTACATATTTTGTAAACACACCTAACTGGGGCGATGATATTTACTCCCGTTTTTCCACTTACAACGGACTTATCTGCCCTCACGCCATTATGGGTAGCTACAAAAAGTTCCGTAATAAGGATATAAGTCCCGAGACTCTTGTTTCTTACGGATACGGTGACGGTGGCGGCGGTGTAAACCGTGATATGCTGAAAATGAGAAGGGCAATGGATAAAATCCCCGGTCTGCCCAACGTTAAAACCTCCACTGCTAAGGAGTTTTTCGACAAGCTCCATTCTTATTGTGAAAATACCGACGGTTATCTTGCCACCTGGGACGGTGAGCTTTATCTTGAGTATCACCGTGGTACCTACACCACTCAGGCTTACAACAAAAAGATGAACAGGCATTTGGAATATGAGTTGGCAAAAGCAGAGTGGTTATCAGCCATCTCAATGTTAAACGGCGGTGAGTACAACCAAAATGCCTTGTATAGCGGCTGGGAAACTGTTTTGCGTAATCAGTTCCACGATATAATCCCAGGCTCGTCCATAAACGAGGTTTATAAGGACTGCCATAAGGAATACGGTGAGGTCGAGGATGCTGTTAAAGAGGTAAAAGACAGTGCGTTAAAGGTGCTGTCGGTGCCGCAGGAAAACGTGTTCAGCATTATCAATTTCTGTGGATTTTCAGGCGTTTCTTACGTTTTTATCAAAACCGACGCTAAAGGCTGCTTTAAGGACGAAAGTGGCAATATTTTGCCCTGCCAGAAGGTGGATAACGGCTATGTGGTCCAGATGTTTGCAAAGCCCTTATCGGTTGAAAACATCTACTTTATGCCCTGCACCTGCAGTGATGTGGAGGTAACGTCTGTTATGGGCATAAACAGTGCAGATACCCCGTATTATAGCGTTGAGTGGGACGATAATGGTAATCTTGTCAGCATTTTCGATAAGGCCAACAGCCGTCAGGTGCTGTCTGCGCCCTCTAACGTGCTGGAGATTTTCGAGGATAAGCCCAATAATTACGATGCTTGGGATATTGATATATTCTACACCCGTAAAAAGGAAATTGCTCAGTTTGTGGGTTGTGAGCCGGTTGAAAACGGACCGGTACGTACCGTTATCAGATTCAATTACAAGTACAATAAATCAACCTTTACTCAGAATATGATTTTGTATAGATCCAATCCCCGAATCGACTTTGAAACTAAAGTCGATTGGCAGGAATCCCACCGTTTGCTTAAAGTGGCGTTTAACGTGGACGTCCGCTCCACCAAAGCCACTTACGACGTTCAGTACGGTCACGTTGAGCGTCCTACCCACTTTAACACAAGCTGGGATTATGCACGTTTTGAGGTGGTAGGTCATAAGTGGGCGGATTTATCAGATGCGTCTTACGGTGTAAGCTTGCTTAACGACTGCAAATACGGCTACAGCATCAAGGATAATAAAATGAGCATAACTCTGCTGAAAAGCAGTAAGCATCCTGATTATGCTGCAGATATGGGTGAGCACAGCTTTACTTATTCATTGCTGCCTCATAATATGAGCGTGGCAATGTCGGATACTATTGCACAGAGCAATCTGCTTAACTTAAAGCCTGTGGCTGTCAGCGGCAAATGTGATGTTAAACAGCTGGTTCGTATTGATAGCGAGAACGTGTGCGTGGATGCAGTTAAGAAGGCTTACGACAGCGATGAGATTGTAGTTAGACTTCACGAGTGCCGTGGCGGTAAGACTAAGGTTAACATCACCAGCGAGTATGAAGTTGACAGCTGGTGTGAGTGCAATCTGTTGGAGCAGCCTGTAAGTGATATGGCAAAGGGCGAAATTTGTCTTGAATTTAAGCCCTTTGAGATCAAAAATATCAAATTAAAGATAAAATAAAAAACAGGGGACAAGAGCTGCTTTTGTCCCCTGATACCCGATTTTATGAGGTGCGAAAATGTCATTTATAACTAATATAGATATGGCAATAACTGAATATATGGCAACTACAATGCGAAGTCCCTTTATGGATGTTGCAATGTCGCTGATCACCCTTTTAGGTGAAATAGGCATTTTCTGGATAATCATAGCCATAGTTATGCTGTGTTTAAAGTCCACCAGAAAAAACGGATTTATTGTGGGTATGGCGCTGATACTGTGCCTTGTATTCTGCAATATCCTGCTTAAAAATATTGTGGCAAGACCACGCCCCGATATGGCTTTCTGGAGTGACGCTATCATATTTAGACCCGGCGGATTTTCTTTCCCGTCAGGTCATACCACCAGTTCCTTTGCAGCAGCAGGTGCACTTTTTTATTGGAACAAAAAAGTAGGCGCCGCCGCAATAGTTACGGCAGCGCTCATAGGTTTTTCCAGAATTTATCTTGGTGTGCATTATTTCAGCGACGTAGTATCAGGTGCAGTTTTAGGACTTATCCTTTCGGTAGTCGCTGTGGTTATAGTGGAAAGGTTATTTAAAACAACCAAGCAGGCAAAGGATAATTAGTTGTTTTCAGCGTAAAATTCCTTTACCCCATCAAAGAATGCATCAATATTTTCCCAGGGAGTCATAGGTGGGATATCACAGCCCGAGGAAATAACAAAGTTTGAGTGAGAACAGCAAAGAAGCATAATGCGTTTTGTTTCGGCTTTAATGCTATCGGGTGTGCCGTTTAAAAACTGGGCGGCAGGGTCCACGTTTCCCATTACAAGGATATTTTCAGGGACTTTTTCAAGCATCTGTGCCATATTTATGGAGTTGCCGAAATGGTAAGCCATGGCACCTGTGCGTAAAATAGAGTCTATTTGCAAAACAACGTTGTTACCGCAGTTGTGGTAGATTACAATAAAGTCATCGTCTTGGACTGCATCAACTATTTTCTTTACATAAGGCTCGGAAAATTCTTTGGCTAAATTGGGGGATAAAATACCTGCTAAAGGCTCCGCCATTACAATTCCATTAGCACCCACAGCCTTGTAAGCCTTAGCGTAGTCTATCAAAAACTCAGTTGCCTTACATAAAACAGTGTGGACCATTTCAGGCTCCTCATAGCAGTTTATCATAATTTCGTTGATGTCAATAAGTCGGCCTGCCAAGGAATATGGACCGATAATTCCTGCAAAAACAGGTCGGTCACCAATGAGCTTAACCGCCTTTTCTATGGCAGATACATAAATACCCGTTCTGCCGTCACCCACCTTAGGGACTTTCAGCGCTATGGCCTTTTCATTGTTATCGGCAATGGCACCCACAACGGTGGGTACTTCATCATCAGATACCTTAACAGCAGAACCAAAAGCCTCAGCCTCCACGGAAAGATCCATCATACTTACCGAAGCAGAGGAAACGTTGCGATCGGCAACGGCTTTCATACCTTTTGCCTGAAGGTCGGGGTCGAAAATAAGCTCCTTAACTCCGATGTTAAGAAGAGAAACCGACGGAAATGACAGTATAGGCATGGGGACTTTCTCTTTTGCACTAAGCATATCGTTAACCCAATTTTTCATATTCATACAAAAAACCTCCATCTGCTGTTACTCATATTTTATACTGCAAAACTTAATTTGGCTTTAATGATTTTAACTTTTTTATAAGGATTTTATCCTTTTGAGCAAAGATACAAAAATGTTTAAAAGAGGGATATTATGAAAATTAAGCTCACGGCACTGTTATTAGTAGTTTGTGTTTTGCTTAGCGTTACTGCCTGTACTACAAGCGGCAACACCGCAACTGATAGCACCACTGCCAATTCAAATACCGGCACAAACGCAGCTCAGCCCACCGGTATATATCAGCCTGATGCCTCTTATACTACCACAGTAGCTGTGTCAACACAGTCATCTCCTGATGCTCCACAAGTAAGCGGCAGTACCGCTGTCACCGATAAAGTGCAAAGCACGACGGTGCGTACCACTGCGCCTTATAACGGCACCACCTCTGCTGATAGAGCTAATTTGGTGCCTGATAGCTACGTCAACACCACCACCGATGCAGTTTCGGTAAATCAGGTGGGCTACGGTAAAAACGATAAGAAGATAGCCTTGTCAAATGGGGTTGGCGGTAAGTTTTTTGTTGTTAACGCCGCCACTAACAAGGTGGTATATATGGGCAACACCGCAAGCGGCAAGTATGACGATACCAACGCTGTAACAGTATATCCCTTCGATTTCAGCTCAGTTACTGCTGAGGGTAGTTACTATATCCACACTCCCGTGGGCAGGACCTATCCCTTTACAATAAAATCAAATCCCTATAAGCAAGTGTCCGATGCTATGATAAAAGCGTTGTACTATCAGCGTTGCGGCTGTGCTTTGGAGTCAAAATATGCAGGGGATTACACCCACTCTGCCTGCCACAACACCACCGCACAATTATACTCTGATGTATCAGTTAGGGTAGATGCTTTCGGCGGCTGGCACGACGCAGGTGATTACGGTAAGTACAGTACCCCTGCAAACATCACACTTTTACAGATGTTTTACGCTTATGAGCTGTATAACAACGGCATTTCCCATAACCTGAACATTCCTGAAAGTGGGGACAACACCGCAGATATTCTGGACGAAGCCAGATACGAGCTGGAATGGCTGCTTACTATGCAAGCACCCTCAGGTGGGGTGTATCATAAGGTGACCACCGCCCGTTTTGCAGGTACCGTTATGCCTCAGTATGATATGGCACAGCAGTATTTATCACCCATTTCCCTTACTGCGTCGGCAGGCTTTGCTGCAGCCACCGCCGCCGCATACCGACTTTACAAAAACATTGATACAGTGTTTGCTCAAAAGTGCCTTGCGGCATCTAAAAAGGCTTATGATTTCAGCGTGGCAAACGAGAATATGAGCGGATTTAGAAATCCCTCAGGCATAGTTACCGGCGTTTACGGCGACAACAACGCCAAGGACGAAATATATGCCGCAGCAGCTGAGCTGTTCAGGGCAACCGGTGAGCAGAAATACAACACTAAATTCAAGGCGTTAAGAAACAGCAGTATGGGTAGCTTTAACTTTAATCAGTGGGATTTTGCAGTTATAGGCAGTATGGCGTATTATCTTTCGGATAAGGCAGAAGGCTCGGTGAAATCCGCCGCACTCAATGACCTTATATCCGCTGCCGACAGAATGTTCCGTGCTTCTCAGCTTAACGTTTACGGCATTTCTCTGGGAACAATGGATTATTTCTGGGGCAGTAACGGTGCTCTGATGAACAGAGCAAACGTTATGTGCACAGTGGCAAAGCTTGTGGGCACCACCAAATATGACCAGTGTATTAAAGACCACATTTCCTATTTAATGGGCAGAAACATTTTGTCCCAGTGCTATGTAACGGGGTTTGGCACTAAAACTATTGAAAATCCCCACCACCGTCCTTCTCAGGCTGACGGTATTGCCGCACCTGTTCCGGGACTTGTGTCCGGCGGCCCTAACGACCGACTGGAAGATGAAACCATCAGAAAATTCTACACCCACGAAACTAAGCCCACTTCCGCCGCTTGTTTTATGGATAATGAGTGGAGTTATTCCACCAACGAAATCACTATTTACTGGAATTCGGCGGCTTTTTACACCACCGCATATATAAACAGTAAATAATTTAAAATTTATTCTTTTATTTTGTTGTATAATGTGATATAATTGCTATATTGCTTTAAACCGTTAAATTATTTTAAAGGACTGAGAAAAATAGCTATTTGGAATAAGGACATTGAAACTATGTCAAGAAGCGATATTAAGTCGCTTCAGCTTGAAAGGCTCAAAAGATTGGTTAAATATTGTTACGATAACGTGCCTTTCTATCATAAAAAACTGAACATGGCAGGGGTATTGCCCGAAAAGATAAAAACCCTTTCGGACATTCAGTATATCCCCTACACAAACAAGACCGATCTGCGAGATAACTATCCCTTCGGATTGTTTGCCACACCTATGAAAAATATTGCCAGAATTCACGCATCCAGCGGTACAACCGGTAAGCCCACCGTTGTTGGCTACACTAAAAACGATCTGGAAAACTGGGCTGAGATGGTGGCACGTATTACCACCGCTGCCGGTGCAAGTGACGAAACTATCGTGCAGATCGCATTTGGCTATGGTATGTTTACAGGCGCTTTAGGCTTGCATTACGGTCTTGAAAAGATCGGCGCTACCGTTGTGCCCACATCCTCGGGAAATACCGAAAAGCAGCTTATGTTTATGCGTGACTTTAAAACCAACGCTTTGGTTGCCACACCTTCCTATGCTTTGTATATGGCTGAGTGCGCTAAGGAGCTGGGCTATCCCATGAGCGACTATCACTTGAAGCTGGGTATTTTAGGCTCTGAGGGTTGCACACCTGAAATGCGTGATCAGATCGAGGCGGCTTGGGGCATTTTCGTTACCGATAACTATGGCTTGTCTGAAATCTGCGGACCGGGTATGTCCGGTGAGTGTCATTTAAGACAAGGCTTACATATTAACGAGGACCATTTTATCTGCGAAACCATCGATCCCAACACACTTGAAGTATTGCCCAGCGGCAGTGAGGGTGAGTTGGTGGTTACTACCCTTACTAAAGAGGCTATTCCGTTGTTGCGTTACAGAACTAAGGACTTAACAAGGATCACTGAGGAGAAATGTGAGTGCGGAAGAACCACTGCCAGAATGGATAAGATCAAAGGCAGAAGCGATGATATGTTAAAGATTCGTGGCGTTAACGTGTTCCCCTCACAGGTGGAAAGTGCTTTGGTGGGTATGGATAAGATCGGACCTCACTATCAGCTGATTGTTCGTCGTGAGGGTTTTGCCGATACACTTGAGGTTAAGGTTGAGCTTATCGACGGCAGCGTCTTGGAAAAATACTCTGAGCTTGAGGGAATTACCCGTTCTATCAAGTCAAGACTTCGCACTATTTTAGGTCTTGATGCTAAGGTAACTCTTGCAGAGCCTAAATCTCTTGAGAGATTCCAGGGTAAGGCAAAACGTGTTTTGGATCTGAGAAACGAGAAGTAAATTGGAGGATACAATGAAAAAAGAACTTATGCTTGGTAACCAGGCGGTTGCCAGAGGACTTTATGAAGCAGGTGTTACGGTAGTATCCAGCTATCCGGGAACACCCAGTACTGAAATAACCGAGTTTATTTCAACCTATGATGATATATATTCCGAGTGGGCACCTAACGAGAAGGTTGCGGTTGAGGTGGCTATCGGTGCATCTATCGGCGGTGCACGTTCCTTCGCTGCTATGAAGCACGTTGGTCTTAACGTGGCGGCTGACCCTCTTTACACTGCATCCTACACAGGTGTAAACGGCGGCTTGATCGTTGCTGTGGCTGACGATCCCGGTATGCACTCATCTCAGAACGAGCAGGATAGCCGTCATCACGCTATTGCATCAAAGCTGATGATGCTGGAGCCGGCTGACTCTCAGGAGTGCAAGGATTTTGCAAAGATAGGCTTCGAGCTTTCTGAAAAATTCGATACACCCGTTTTACTTCGTCTTACCACCAGAATTTCTCATTCACGCTCACTGGTAACAGTGGAAGACAGAGTAGAACCCGCTTTGAAGGAGTTTGAGAAAAATCCCCAGAAATACGTTATGATGCCTGCTATGGCTATAAAACGCCACGCTATTATCGAACAGCGTATGCTGGATATTGCCGATTGGGCTGAAACTGCTGATATTAACCGTGTTGAAATTAACGACGGCGCTAAAATCGGCGTTATTGCCGCAGGTATTTGCTATCAGTATGCTAAAGAGGCATTAGGCGATAAGGCATCTTACTTAAAGCTTGGTATCGTTAATCCTATGCCCGTAAAGCTTATCCGTGATTTTGCAGAGAAGTTTGATAAGGTTTACGTTATTGAAGAGCTTGACGGTATTATCGAGACCCACTGCAAGGTAAACGGTATTGATGTTATCGGTAAAGAGCTGTTTGGATATTTGGGCGAGTTTAGTCAGAGAATTGTTGCAGAGAAGATTTTGGGTGAAACCAAGCCCTCCGTTGCAACTGACCTTGAGATTCCGCCCCGTCCTCCCGTTTTGTGTGCAGGTTGTCCTCACAGAGGCGTGTTCTACAATTTGAAAAAGTTAAAGCTTAACGTAAGCGGCGACATCGGTTGCTACACTTTAGGTGCTTTGCAGCCCTTAGGTGCTATCGACAGCTGTATTTGTATGGGTGCATCTGTTTCTGCATTACACGGTATGAACAAAGCAAGAGGCGACGAGTTTGCCGCAAATTCCGTAGCGGTTATCGGTGACTCCACCTTTATCCACTCAGGTATTACAGGTATTATTGACATTGCCTATAATAAGGGTATATCCACCGTTATTGTTCTGGATAACTCCATTACCGGTATGACAGGTCATCAGCAGAACCCCACCACCGGCTACACTATCAAAAACGATCCCACCGTTGCAGTGGATCTTGAAGCATTGGCAAAGGCTGTTGGCTTTAAGCGAGTAAGAGTGGTTGATCCTTACAACTTAGCCCAGACCGAACAGGCAATTAAAGAAGAAATTGCTCAAAAAGAGCCTTCTATGATAATTTCACGCAGACCTTGTGCGCTGCTTAAAACAGTAAAACACAATCCGCCTTTGAAGGTGGATGCAGACAAATGTAAGGGCTGCAAGGCTTGTATGAAGATCGGCTGTCCTGCTATATCCATGCGTGACGGCAAGGCAGTTATCGACTTCACCCAGTGCGTGGGCTGTGATGTGTGCAAGCAGATGTGTAAATTCGATGCTATATGCGGCAAGGAGGCAAACTAAATGGCTAACAGTTTAAATGTTATGATCGTCGGCGTAGGCGGACAGGGTACACTGCTTGCCAGCAGACTTTTAGGTAGTGCTATGATACAGAGCGGCTATGACGTTAAGGTCAGTGAGGTACACGGTATGTCCCAGCGTGGCGGCTCAGTTGTAACCTACGTTAAAGCAGGGGAGAACGTTTGCTCACCTACTATTGAAAAGGGTGAGGCAGACATTATCTTAAGCTTTGAGCAGTTAGAGGCTGCAAGATGGTTGCCGTATCTTAAAAAAGGCGGCAAGATCATTGTTAATACTCAGTCTATTGATCCTATGCCCGTTGTTATCGGCGCCGCCAAATATCCCGAGGATGTTCTTTGTGCTATCGGCAATACCGGCGTTGAGATAATTTCTATGGATGCCTTGAAATTGGCGCTGGAAGCCGGTTCTGCTAAGGCTACCAACGTGGTTTTGCTGGGCGCTATGGCAAAATACACAGGAATTGATTATGAAATATTTGAAAATGCCGTTAAGGAAACTGTGCCGGCTAAGTTTTTGGATATGAACCTGCAGGCTCTTAAATTGGGTTATGAGGCTTAAGAAATAAGGAGCGAAAGAGTATGAAATTCTACACACAGGAAATCGAGACCGCATCCAGAGAACAGCTCCGTGAAATACAATCGGAGCGTCTTTGCCAGATGGTAAAAAGGTGCTATGAGAACGTACCTCATTACAGACGTAAGTTTGATGAAATGGGCTTAAAACCCGAGGATATCAAATCTATTGACGATTTACATAAGCTTCCTTTTACATATAAGGATGATCTTAGAGACAACTATCCTTATAACCTGTTTGCTGTGCCTAAGGAGGAAGTTGTACGAATTCACGCATCCAGCGGTACCACAGGTAAGCAGACTGTTGTTGGTTACACTCAGCACGACCTTGACATCTGGGCTGAAAGTGTTGCCCGTGCTATCGTTGCTATGGGCGGCTCAAAGTCGGATTACGTTCACGTATCCTACGGCTACGGCTTGTTTACCGGCGGACTTGGTCTGCACGACGGCGCAACAAGGCTCGGTGCATCTGTTATTCCCGTTTCATCAGGTAACACTAAACGCCAGATTCAGATAATGCAGGATTTCAAGTCAGATATTCTTTGTTGCACACCATCTTATGCTATGTTTATCGGTGAGACCTGCAAGGAAATGGGCATTGATACTAAAGAGCTGCCCCTTAAAATAGGTATTTTCGGTGCAGAGGCTTGGAGTGAGAATATGCGCCGTGAGATAGAAAAATCTCTTAACATTAAAGCTTACGATATCTACGGTCTTTCAGAGATTGCAGGTCCCGGCGTTGCTTTTGAATGTACCGACCAGAGCGGTATGCACGTTAACGAGGACTATTTCTATCCCGAAATCATCGACCCCGAAACCGGCGAAAACTTGCCCGACGGTGAGTACGGTGAGCTGGTATTTACCTGCATCGGTAAAGAGGCACTGCCCCTTATCCGTTATCGCACCCGTGATATCTGCGCTTTAACTCGTGGCACCTGTGCCTGCGGACGTACACTGGTTAAAATGGCAAAACCCAAGGGCAGAACCGATGATATGCTGATTATCAGAGGCGTTAACGTGTTCCCCTCACAGGTTGAGCACGTATTGCTTTCTCTTAATATGGAGCCTAACTATCAGATTGTTGTTGACAGAATCGGAAATCTTGATACAATGGAAGTAAAGATAGAGATGAGTCAGGATATGTTCTCAGATCAGGTTAAGGCTATTGCAGGATATGAGAGAAAGATCTCCGCAGCATTACAGCAAACTCTTAATATTGCCGCTAAGGTAACCTTGGTAGAGCCTAAATCTCTGCCCAGATCCGAGGGTAAGGCAGTTAGAGTTATTGATAACAGAAAAATATAAATTGAAGGGATGAGCATTATGATCATTAAACAGCTTTCGGTTTTTGTGGAAAACAAAAAGGGAAGAATGGCGGAAATCACAGATATTCTTGCTAAGAACGACATTGATATCCGTGCCCTTTCCATCGCAGATACAACAGACTACGGCATTTTGCGTCTTATCGTTGATAACCCCCAAAAGGCCCAGGAAACCCTTAAGTCAGCAGGTATGACAGTGACTTTAACAGGCGTTATTGCTATTGCTATCCCCGATAAGCCCGGCGGACTCAGCAGTGCTGTTAAAGTGTTGTCTGAAAAGGATATTCAGATCGAGTATATGTATGCGTTTTTAAATCCCACCGATGATACTGCTTTTGTTATTATGCGTGTGGAAAACGAGGATAACGCTATTGATGCGCTTACAAAGGGTGGAATCCGCCTTATGAAGGAAGAGGACATTTATACTATCTAAATTAGAAAAGTCGGTATAGCTTTATACCGACTTTTTTGAAATTAAAGGGGTAATTGTTATGCAGAGATTAAAAGTTAGCAAAAACAAGAGATTTTTGTGCCTTAAGGACGGCAGTCCGTTTTTCTGGCAGGCAGACACAGGCTGGGAGATGTTTCATAATTTCAGCCTCGAGGATGCAAGAGAATACTTTGAAATCCGCAAAAAGCAAGAGTTTAACGTGGTTCAGGCGGTGATTTTAGCCGAGTTCGACGGTCTTGACAAACCCAATTTTTACGGCAGACGTCCGCTGCTTAAAAACAGCGAAGGTCAGTATGACCCCACAATGCCCGATTTAGATGGTGAGTACAGCTATTTTGACCATGTGGACGCCCTTATTAAAATGGCTAAAGAGTACGGAATATATATCGCATTACTGCCCACTTGGGGAGATAAATGGAATTTAGAGTGGGGCATCGGACCCGAGATATTCAACCCCGATAATGCCTATACCTACGGTAAGTTTGTAGGTGAGAGGTATAAGGATTACGACAATATCGTATGGATTATGGGCGGTGACCGTGCTGTAAAAACTGAGGAGCACAGCCTTATTCTTCGCAATATGGCAAAGGGTATAAAAGACGGCGGTGCCACCCAAATTATGACTCTTCATCCTATGGGGGGCCATTCTTCCACAGAATTTGTTAACGACGAGGATTGGTTGGATTTCAATATGATCCAGTCAGGCCACGGTGAGCGTATTACCAAAAGTGATATAATGATAACCCACGATTACAATACCCTACCTATTCGACCTGCCTTAGACGGTGAGCCTAATTATGAGGATCATCCCGTGGCGTTTAGCCATATTGAAAACGGCTTTTTCGATGATACTGACGTTCGCAGAGCGTCTTATTATGCAGTGTTCTCGGGTTCATTGGGTATAACCTACGGTCATCATTCCGTTTGGCCTATGCGTAGCAAGTCGAATCCTATGGACTTTTCTACTCTCGGCAAACCCTATTATCATTTAAACAACACCTTTGATGCACTGGACCGTCCCGGTGCAAACCAGATAAAGCACCTTAAAAATCTGATGCTGTCAAGATCGTTTTTTGATCGAGTGCCCTACAATCAGGTGATCGCACAGCCCTTAGAGGGATCGATGCGTCAGTGTGCCACTAAAGGTGAGAAGTATATTCTGGTTTACTGCACCTTCGGTTTACCCTGTAAGCTGGATTTAACTGAGGTTAACAGCTTCACTGCATCTTGGTATAACGTTAAAAACGGTGAAACCACCGCTATCGGCCACTTCGACGGCGGTAAGGTTATGGAGTTTAAACCGTTAGTTCAGGGCAGAAACGAAGACTGCGTTTTAATTATTGATATGGACTAAATATGAGAGAAAAATTTAACGTTGTAATATCCACACTCAATTCAAAATACATACATTCATCTCTTGCACCCTGGTGTCTGTTTGCAGGCATCGGGGTGTTTGGCATTGATGAAATTTGTGCTAAGGTGGTGGAGGGCACCGTTAATGAGGATATTGGCGGTGTGGCAGAGAGGATAGTTAAGCAATCACCCAACGTGGTGGGACTTGGCTGTTATATATGGAATATCGAAAAGATAAAACAGTTGGTAAAGCTGATAAAGTCAAGTCTGCCTGATTGCATAATCGTACTGGGCGGACCCGAAGTCAGCTATAATGCTGAAAATGTGCTGAAAAGCAACAGTGAAGTGGATTACATCATATCAGGTGAGGGTGAGTTGCCCTTTGCACTGCTTATGAATTGTCTTTGCAAGGGGGATGATGTATCAAAAGTGCCGGGACTTTGCTATTTAAACGAGGGTAAAGCGCTAATAAGTAAGCCCTATATCCATGTTAAGCAGCCGCCATCACCCTACACAGAGGAGTATTTTGCCGCATTAAACGGCAGAATAGCTTATTTGGAAAGCAGTAGGGGATGCCCGTATTCCTGTGCTTTCTGTTTGTCGGGCCGTTGCGGTAATGCACGTTTTTTTGATATAGACAGAGCGGAAGGTGAGATAATAAAGTTGGCAAACAGCGGTGCTAAAACCGTTAAATTCGTGGACCGCACCTTCAACGCCAACAAAAACAGAGCGGATAGGATATTTAAGTTTATAATAGATAATTACGGCGAAAACATCCCGAAAGGCGTGTGCTTTCACTTTGAGATAGCAGGGGATATTTTGGACGATGGAACTATCAGTCTGCTTTCCACTGCCCCTAAAGGACTTATTCAGTTGGAGATAGGTCTGCAAAGCTTTAATGAGAAAACCCTCAAGGCCATAAACCGCAAGACTAACGTTGAAA
This sequence comes from Clostridia bacterium, assembly GCA_017407705.1. Lineage (GTDB taxonomy): Bacteria > Bacillota > Clostridia > Oscillospirales > Acutalibacteraceae > RGIG2202. The sequence continues at coordinate 4,466 of JAFQWA010000029.1, read as the reverse complement.
AATTAAAATCCAATATCCAAAAGCTTATTGAAAACGGCAATATGCATATTCACATTGACCTTATTGCAGGTCTGCCCTTTGAGGATATGGATAGCTTAAAGCAAAGCTTTAATATCGCCTTTAAGCTTAATCCAAATATGCTGCAGTTCGGATTTTTAAAGCTTTTACACGGTGCAGATATGCGTGAGAAGGCTGAGGAATACCCCTGCACTTACAACCCTGCACCGCCCTATGAGGTAATATCCACCCCGTGGCTGAGCGCTGATGAAATAAAGGGTTTGCATCAATTTGAGGATGCCTTAGAACGGCTGTATAACAGTGGCAGGTTCAGAAGAACGGTAAACTATCTGCTTCAAGCATCAGGCAAACTGCCCTTTGATCTGTTTTACGACTTTGCCACTAAAACTCAGATAAATTACAACATTCCGTTAGACCATTACGTCACAAAGGTATATGAGCACTTTGCAGCTGAGCCTTATGTGGATAAGTCAGTGCTGCGTGATGAAATGGTGTGTGACCGACTCAGCACCAACTCGTCGGGTGTATTGCCGAAGGTGTTGCAGGTTGAGGATAAGCTGCTGAAAAAGGTAAAGGCATATTTGACCCAGCAATACCCTCAGGGCGAGATCAAGCGTTCGGTGGCAATACTTTATTCCAAAGACCGTGCGGTTTATGTGGATTATGATAAAAAGGATCCCGTAACGGAAGAGTATGCTTTAAAGCTCGTTGACAACTGCTGGTTGCAATAATGCTACTTTTGGGTGGTTGATTGCCGCTGAAAAAGGGGATATAATAAAGAAAAAATTGTTTTTGGGAGATGTGTTTTATGTTAAGTCAACGTATTATCAGCCTCAGAAAGAAATTCTCAATGTCTCAGGAAAAAATGGCGGAGATATTTAACGTATCACGTCAGTCAGTGCAAAAATGGGAAAGCGGTGCCGCTGTGCCCGACGTGGAAAAGCTGATTGCCATGGCACGTCATTTTAAAGTATCACTGGACTTTTTGCTTTGCGATGAAGATAACAGAAGCGTTGAAGAACAGCGTTTGGACCGTGAAATTATTCCCCAATATAAATCTGCAAAGGAATGGGAGCTTTATTCTTCATCACTCTCCACTGAATACGATCAGTGTATAGATGAAGGTAAGGACGTGGAGAATTTAAAAGGCTTGTTCGATTCCATATCCGCCTTAGAGCCTTCCAAAGAAAAAGAGCAGATGGCAGACGTGCTGTTTAATATTATCCGTAATGCTAAGACAAAAGCAGACTACCGGTACAACGAGCCCTCTGATTACGATTCAATTCAAAATCTGCTGACCGACTTTGATGCAGACCTTACCAAAGTCCCCACAGATGATGTCTTGTATAACAAAATAAAGGGTGCTTGGGTTGGCAGAATTTGTGGATGCTTATTGGGTAAGCCCATTGAGTGTATTTACACTGAGGAGCTGATTCCCTTGTTAAAGGAAACCGGCAACTATCCTATGCACAGATACATAAGAAACGCTGATTTGAATGAGGATATTTACAAAAAGTACAGATTTCAGCTTCGTGATAAATGCTACGAGGATACCATCACTGCAGCCCCTGTTGATGACGATACTAACTACGTGGTTATGGCTCAGGTGCTTATAGAGAAATACGGACGTGACTTTACCGCTAAGGACGTGGCAAACCTGTGGCTGGAAAGACAGCCTAAGGATGCTTATTGCACCGCTGAAAGAGTAGCTTTTATGAACTTTGTCAACGGCTACTGCCCACCCGATTCTGCTGAGTACAAAAACCCCTACCGTGAGTGGATCGGTGCACAGATTCGTGGCGATTATTACGGCTATATCAACCCGGGTGATATAAAGACTGCCGCTAAAATGGCGTTTAAGGATGCATCTATTTCTCACGTTAAAAACGGTATTTACGGTGAGATGTTTATCTCTGCTATGATTGCTGCAGCGGCGGTTTTAGATGATGTAAAGCAGGTGATTTTGGCAGGTCTTTCCCAGATTCCCAAAACATCACGACTTTACTGTGAGATAACAAAGCTTATTAAAGATTTTGATGGGGGACTCACTCAGGAAAAATGCTTTGAGAATATCCACAAGCAGTATGATCAGCACGTATCTCACGATTGGTGCCACACCATTTCCAACGCAGTTATAGTGTGTGCCGCTTTGTTATACGGTAAAGGCGATTATTCCAAGTCTATCTGTATGGCGGTGCAGACCGGCTTTGATACCGACTGCAACGGCGCTACCGTTGGCTCGGTTATAGGTATGATGAAGGGCATTGACGGCATTGAAAAACGCTGGTATCAGCCTATAAACAACAAGCTTGAAACCTCTATATTTGGCGTTGGTACAATAGATATTGACGAGGCAGTGAATAAAACTATTGAGCATATTAACCGCTAACAGGGGATAAATCTGCCATTATTTTGTAATGTTTTAAGGTAGAAAAAAGTAGAATAATGTGATATACTCTCATAGGCTGACAAGATACCCGTCTTGTCAGCCTAAAATAATGTAAAAATGGGGCGTATTAAAATTTTAGCAGCAAGATTAAAACAGGAATTTAAAGGATACAATTTAAACCGACTTAGCAAGGATTTAATGTCCGGTGTTACGGTTGCCGCCGTGGCACTGCCCTTGGCACTTGCTTTTGGTGTCAGCAGTGGCGCTGATGCCGCCGCAGGACTTATCACTGCTATTATCGCAGGATTTATCATCAGCGCATTTTCAGGCGCAAGTTATCAGATATCAGGTCCCACCGGCGCTATGACCGCCGTGCTTATCGGTATTGTTTCAAAATATCAGCTTCAGGGCGTGTTTATAGTCAGCCTTTTAGCAGGTGTTATTCTGCTTATATGCGGCATACTTAAACTGGGTAAGCTGGTAAATCTTATTCCAATGCCGGTTGTTACCGGTTTTACGTCGGGTATTGCAATAATTATCGCTTTAGGTCAGGTGGATAACCTTTTCGGTACTGTATCCAAGGGTGAGAACGCTATATCTAAGCTGTTGTCTTACGGTGAGCTGGGCTTTAGTCCTAACTGGGCAGCCCTTTTAATAGGACTTACAGTTATCGTTATAATGGCAGTGTTTCCTAAAAAATGGAACGCAAAGGTGCCCTCATCACTGGTGGCAATTGTTATCGCAACCATAATCAGCGTGGCATTGAAGCTGGACGTTGCGGTGGTTGGTGAGATACCCAAAACCTTACTGCCTCAGGTGCGTTTGGACGTTACCAATATCGACTTTGCCTCTTTATCTAACTATATTTCTCCCGCTATCACTATTGCGGCGCTGGGTATGATAGAAAGTCTGCTGTGCGGGGCAAGTGCGTCCAGAATGAAAAACGAGAGCTTTGATGCAGATCAGGAGCTGATAGCTCAGGGTATTGGTAACATTATTATTCCGTTTTTCGGCGGTGTGCCCGCAACGGCGGCTATTGCAAGAACCAGTGTTGCCATAAAATCGGGTTGCGAGACCAGACTTACAGGTATTTTCCACGCACTTTTCTTGCTGGCTTCAATGTTCCTGCTTGGACCCGTTATGTCGCAGCTGCCCTTGTCGGCATTGGCAGGTGTTTTGATAGTTACTGCCTGGAGAATGAACGAGTGGCACAGTATAAAATATATTTTCTCTAAAAAGTTTAAGAGCGCTATGGCTCAGTTTTTGATCACTATGATCTGCACTGTGATTTTCGATTTAACAGTGGCTATTGTTATCGGCGTTGTGTTTGCGGTGGTTATGTTTGTTATCAGCGCCGCAAAGCTGGAGGTAAGTGTAGATAAAGGTGATGCAGATGCTGTTGTGAAGGCTTGGGGAAATGTGTTTTTTGCAAACGTTCAGCAGTTGGCAGACTCTGTAAGTGAGTTTGAGGAGTGCAACAATATCAGTCTTGATATGAGCGGAGTTTTGAGTATCGACTTTGCAGGTGCAAATAGGATTGTGGAGCTGATAGCTGAGTGTGAGACTAAAAACGTTCAGTTAAACCTTTGCGGTGCCAACGCTAAAGTGCGTAAGATGTTCGAGAGAACAGAGGTAAAAGAGACCGTGTTTGCATAGGTTGTCGAAACACGGGGATAAAAAAGTTTTTAATTTTTTGAAAAAACACTTGCTATTTTGCATATACTTGTGTATAATAGTAAAGCACCCTGAAATTAGGGTGCTGTATATCGCGGAGTGGAGCAGCCTGGTAGCTCGTCGGGCTCATAACCCGAAGGTCGTTGGTTCAAATCCAGCCTCCGCAACCAACATTGCGAACCGAAAAAGATATCGGTTCGGAAAACCCAGAAACCACAACGGTTCCTGGGTTTTTTCGTGCCATTTTTCAAGGTGCAATTCAAAAGATATCATTTCAAAAAAACGGCCTTTGGGGAGGACTTGAACTAAATTCCTTTGCTTTTTTTTGGGGCGGATTTTGCGATTTTTTTCGCAGAGTCTGTCCTTTTTTGTTTGTTCTCCCTTC
>JAFQWA010000028.1 GCA_017407705.1 Clostridia bacterium | reverse complement strand
TCTTTGAGAACTGGGGTGCTCTACGTGCGCCCTTAAGACCGTATTTCTTACGCTCTTTCATTCTGGGATCACGAGTCAAGAAGCCTGCTTTCTTAAGTGCAGGACGGAGCTCCTCATCAAACTGCAGCAAAGCACGTGACAAACCGTGACGGATAGCACCTGCCTGACCTGTTACACCGCCGCCTGTTACGTTGCAAACGATGTCAAACTTCTCAGCTGTGTTTGTAAGAGTGATAGGCTGACGAACGATCAGCTTCAATGTTTCAAGACCGAAATAATCATCGATATCACGGCCGTTGATTGTGATTTTACCTGTACCGTTGTAAACGCGTACACGAGCGACAGAACTTTTTCTTCTGCCTGTACCGTAAAAATAAGGCTTTGTTTCGTACATATTATTCTGCCTCCCCTATTAAAATTCCCAAACTTCGGGCTTCTGAGCCGAATGTTTGTGTTCGTTGCCCTTGTAAACACGAAGACGTGTAAGAGCAGCTCTGCCGATAGTGTTATCGGGGATCATGCCTTTGATAGCAAGTTCCATAGCCAGTTCAGGTCTGGTCTGCATAAGGGTAGCATATTTAACTTCCTTAAGACCGCCGATGTAACCGGTGTGACGACGATAATACTTCTGCTCAAGTTTGTTACCTGTAAGAACAGCTTTATCAGCGTTGATGATGATAACATGGTTTCCGCAATCTACGTGCGGAGTGAAGATAGGTTCATTTTTACCGCGAAGCAAAGTAGCAGCAACAGCAGCAACACGACCGAGGACTTTGCCCTCTGCGTCAATGATGTACCATTTACGCTCAACCTTGCCGGCTTTTGCCATATAGGTTGACATAGTAATTTCCCTCCGTTTTTTTAATTAAACAAATTTAATTTCAATTCGTGCAAGAGTAATATTACCACAACCCTATCCCCTTGTCAACACTTATTTTTATATTTTTTAATTTAAAATTCAATAACTCGCTCATTCTCTTGTTTTCTCTCGTTTTCTCTTGTTTTCTCGTTTTTAAAATACGAAAAAATTTTATAATAACAGTTGATATTTAGGTAGGTTTAGGGTTAAAATGTATTCTAAGAGGTGACAGTTATGAAAATTGCTTTTTACGACACCAAACCTTACGATAAAATCTGGTTTGAGCCATTAGCAAAAGAATACGATTATAAAATAAAATATTTCGATTACAAATTAAACTCGGATACTGCAGTGCTTTCAAAGGGATATGATGCAGTTTGTGTTTTTGTTAACGATACCGTTGATAAAGAAACTATCGACATACTCTGCGAAAACGGTGTTAAGATAATTGCTTTAAGATGTGCCGGTTATAACAACGTTGACTTAAAAGCCGCCAAAGGCAGAATTAAGATCGTCCGTGTTCCTGCCTACTCACCTGCCGCTGTTGCAGAACACGCCGCTGCGTTGCTTTTAACCGTTAACCGCAAAACTCACCGTGCTTACATCCGCACTAAGGACAGCAACTTTAATATCAACGGACTTTTGGGCGTTGACCTTAAGGGTAAGACTGCGGGTATTATCGGTACAGGTCAGATCGGCAGAATGTTTGTGGACATTTGCCGTGGTTTTCACATGGACGTGGTGGCCTACGATCCCTATCCCGCTAAGGATAGCGACATTGAATACGTTTCTTTAGACAGGCTGTTTGAAAAGTCGGATATTATATCTCTCCACTGTCCGCTAACCAAGGAAACTCACCACATTATAAACAGTGACAGCATTGAGAAAATGCGTGATAACGTTATAATCATCAACACCTCCCGTGGTCGTCTTATCGACTCAGCCGCTCTTATCGACGGACTTAAGTCTAAAAAGATAGGCGGTGCGGGGTTGGATGTGTATGAGGAAGAAAGTGAGTATTTCTTCGAGGACTTTTCCAACGAGATCATAAAAGATGATGAGTTGGCACGTCTGCTCAGCTTCCCCAACGTGGTTATGACCTCTCATCAAGGTTTTTTTACACGAGAGGCTATGCAGGCAATAGCCATGGTAACTATAGAAAATCTGTGGTCTTTTGACAACGGCAAGTCTCTGGAGAACGAGGTTTGTTATAAGCAGTAAATTAAAGCGGTGCAGTTTGTTTTCTGCACCGTCTATTTATTTGACAAGCGTGTATCTACATAGTATAATCAAAGCAACAAATATAAGGAGAATTATTATGAAAACTCGCATCTTTTCGTTTATTCTCATCACAGCATTACTTATAACCATGTTTGCCCTGCCTACCGTTCAGGCTGATGGCGGCAACATCTACTACGTTTCACAAGCCACAGGCAGAGACGATAATCCCGGCACTAAGGAAAGACCGTTTGCCTCTATCGGCAAAGGAAAAAGTCAACTCAAAGCAGGCGATACTCTGATTGTTGACAGCGGTATCTACAGAGAGAATATCGTGTTCTACGAGCAAAACGGCACTGCTGATGCTCCCTACACCATAAAGGGTGCTGAGGGTGCTGAGGCTATTATCACCACTTACGACCCTGTGCAGACCAAGTGGACACAGTATGACGGTAATATTTACAAGACTACTCTGCCCAACAAACCCGATGTTAATCACGCACTGTGGTACACTGAGGGTGAGTTTAAAAATCTGGTGGAAGCCCGTTGGCCCAACATTGATGCGGATAACGTGCTTTTGCAGGAACGTGCTATTGCAAAGGTGGGTACCGGTCAAAACGGTATTTACGACTATATGCTCCCTGCAGGTGACTGGACCGGCGCTAAGGTATATACCTGGACCGGCAGAGAGGTGGACCAGTACGTTTCCTTCACCCGTACTATTGCTACTTACAGCGAGGAGGATCAGCTTACCTTTGACTCTCCCGTAAACGACGGCGGCGACCTTTACACTCCTCAAGCAGGTGTTTGGTATTACCTTACCGGTGCCCTTTGCGGACTGGACGTTGCCCGTGAATACTTTTACAACAACGAAACCGGTGAGCTTTACGTGCTGATGCCCGACGGTGAAAAGCCTGAGGTGGACGAGATCTGGGTACAAGCACGTAAAGATGCTTTCGACTACTACGGCTGCAGCTACATAAACCTTGAAAACCTTACCATAATCGGCGGCGGTGTTGGTGTTGACAGTGGCTCAAACCACTGCACAATGGATAACGTTGATGTGTTTTACTGCAACTTCTTTGACAATGCCGACGGCTACACCACTCTGCAAAAGGCCTATAACGGAAACCACTTCCACGGCGATTACAACACCTGGAAAAACTCTGAAATTGCCTACACTATGACCAGTGGCATTATGATTGCAGGTAACCACAACACTGTTACCAACTGCTATATTCACGATATCAACTGGGCAGGCGGATACAACTCAGGCGTGTTTGTGGAGGGTGCTAAAGCGGGAAACGTTATCTCCCACAACACCTTAAAACGTTCAGGCAGATTCCTTATTTATTTCACTTACGACGGCTACGACTCCGAAATAAGAGATACGATTATTGAGTATAACGACGTATCAGAGTCCGACTATTTAACCTACGACGGCGGATGTATTTATATGTATCACCGTGCAGCAGTTAACTCGGTTATCCGCTACAACTGGGTACACGATACCGATATTAACGGCTCCTGCGGTATTTATCTGGATAACGGCACATCAGGTATGCAGGTTTACAGAAACGTTGTTTGGAACACAAATCAGGCAGGTATTGCCTTGAATACTCCCTCTAAAAACAACCTGATATACCATAACACTGTATTCAACTGCGGTCAGGCTATTCAGGGTTGGCCTAAGGATGCTGACTCCACTCAAGAGGGTACACAAATTAAGAACAACCTGTTATCAGGTAGAGTAGAGTATGTTACAAGTGCTCTGGGCCCCGTTGTGGAAAACAATCTTATTAAAGATCAGTTGCCCGTTAATAACCGCTATATTCCAAGCGGTGAGGCTGTTGATAAGGCGATAGCTCTTCCCGGTTACAACGACAGTTTTAGCGGCACCGCTGCTGACCTTGGTGCTTACGAATCAGGTGGCACTTACTGGATGCCCGGTGCAAACAAACCCGCTGTTTACGGTGATCTAAACAATGATACCAATATGAATGCATCTGACCTGCTGCTGTTAAAACGCCATCTTTTAACCGTTGATACCATCAGCCTGGATGCCGACTTAGACGGCGACTACAAGGTAACTGCATCGGATATGCTGTTATTAAAACGAATGTTATTGGCATTATAAAAATAAAAAACGCTTAACGGAATGATCCGTTAAGCGTTTTTATTTTATCCAAGCAGAGCATCTACCAAGGGTTTACGAAGCACCGGTGCTTCCCTTTCACAGATACCAAATCCGTAGTTAAACTCCCAATAAGTAAATGAGAATCCGAACTCCTCTGCAGTTTCACGCACACATTTAGTCCATCTCACACGGGACTCCATATCTCCAGTTTGATATGCGCCAAACTCACCTAAATTTACCTCTATGCCCTTTGCCTTGCTCCAATCATAAACCAACTGAAAATGCTGTTTAATTGCCTTTACCTCATCCTCAGTGCCCATCCACTTAATACCTTTGAGATCAGTATTTTCAGGTGACCAACGGGCCCCCTGATGGGTAAATGACATGGGGTGGTAATAATGGAAGGTGGCGATAAGATTATGGTCTTTTGGAGGCTCTACCTGAAGCAGTCCGTCGTAACCGTTCCAGTTAACGCCACCGATCATAATTTTTCTGGTTTTGTTGGTTTCACGAATAACCTCTACCGCCTTGTTCTGCACGTCATTCCAGTCAGCGGCAGATACCATGTGCTGAGGCTCGTTCATAACCTCAAATATAAGGGTGTCGGGGTAATCAGCAAATGCTTCACCTATCTGACGCCACAAGCAAAACAGCTGATCCTGATAAGCCTTGGGGTCCTGAGTAGCACCGTTAAAATGATGGACATTCAAAACTACCTTGTAGCCGCGAGCTAAAAAGTCATCAACTGCCTTTTTGACCGCCTGCATAAAATAGTCCTGTATTTTAAAGCTGTCATCACAATGATCTGACCATCTGGCAGGCAAACGAATATGGTCAAAATCAAGCCCTGCCAAAACATCAAAGTACCAATCCTTTATGGGATACACAAATTCTCTGTCCGAATGCTTTTTTAACTCAAGATGATCGCCCATATTGATTCCTTTTTTCATAAAAACACCCTGCCTTTCTACGGTCAGTTTAGCACAACATATGCAATAAATCAACGGATTTAGTCAAATTTATTCCTATTTATTTAATTACGTGTCGCATATTGCGATGTAAAGTATTTGGAAAAATTTTACAATATGTGGTATAATGAGTTTTGGTAAAACACAAGAAAGGCGTGAGCTTAATGTCAGGACTGTTTAAAGAAAAACAGCTTTTAATGATAGACCGCAAGCTTATCAAAGCACCCCGTTTGGTAAGACAAGTTTTAGATAAAGACGAACTTGCAAAGCTGGTGGAAAGTATTCGAGTAAACGGAATAATTCAGCCACTTGCGGTACGGCGTTGTAAAGACGATAAAAAGTTATATGAGTTAATAGCAGGTCAGCGCCGATTGAAAGCGGCAAGTTTGCTGAACATAGAAAAAGTGCCTTGTATCGTACTGCAAACTGATGACTGCCAATCCCATATTGCGGCGCTGATAGAAAATCTGCAACGTCAGGAGCTATCTTATTTTGAGCAGGCAGACGGCATTTACGCACTTATCAACAAGTGGGGACTTACTCAGCATCAGGCGGCACAAAGGCTGGGGTTTGCACAGTCCACCGTTGCCAACAAGCTGCGGCTGCTTAAACTAACTCCCGCTCAGCGTGAAAGCTTACAAAATATGCAGCTGACAGAGCGTCACGCAAGGTCGCTGCTGAGAATAGAGGACGTAAAGCTGCGTGACGTGGCATTAAATGAAGTGATAGTCAAAGGCTATACAGTGGAAGATACTGAACGTATGGTGGACAGGCTGTTATCCCCTCCCGAAAAAAACGTTAAAAAGCCGTTGATAGTCAGGGATATTCGGCTGTTTATAAATTCCATTAACCGTGCCATTGACGTTATGAAAATGTCGGGTGTAAGAGCCACCAGCAAACGCAGTGAGACCGAGCAGTATATTCAGTACACGGTGACTATCCCAAAACAGTGCAACGAAATTGAAGACGCGGCTATCTAAAAAAGCGGTTTGGAATAATCCAAACCGCTTTTAATTTATTTTATAAAATTTTCAATGGCTGACAGGTCCAGCTTGTCGCAACCCTTTAAGAACTCATACAACTGCTTTGCAATCACCATTACTCCGCCCTCTACATCACTTTCAATGTTAAGGGGCATAATGGGATCGTGAACGCTGAGTCGCAGTAAAAACCAGCCGTTGCCCATATTATCACCAAAGGAAATACGAATACCCTCATGGTTATCGGGAGCAATATCCCAACCCTTATTTTTAGCATAGCTTTCAAGGTCGGATATAACGCCCATACCGTAGCTTCTGAAATCGGGGTCGGTGATTTTAAATCTTAACTCTTTTGCCTCCACAGGCTCTTTCAGATTTTTAATCAGATCGTCAATAGTCTTGCCCTCTTTTTTCAGCTGAGCCATTTTAATGATGATCTTGGTGATGAGATAAGCACCGTCGTCAAGGAAATAGTTCTCGCTGAAAGCGGCGTGACCTGAGGTTTCAATGGCCAAAGGTGACAAAATTCCCTCATTATTCAAACGGATAGACTCATCAATAACATTCTTATATCCACGCTTAAAGCGGTGGTGTTTACCTTTAAGATCGGCTTCGATAAAGGTTTTAAGTCCTGCAGATGTAACCGAGTCGGTAACCACAGTGCCACCCTCGTTGCCCTCCAAAGCAATAGCTGCAGCCAGTGCAACGATACGGTTACGGTTGATCTCTCTGCCCTTGTTATCAACGCAGCTTGCTCTGTCCACGTCGGTATCGAAAATAACGCCCAGATCAGCGCCCGAATTTACAGTTGCGGCAGAAATACTTGCCATTGCCTGCTCATTTTCGGGGTTGGGAATATGGTTGGGGAACATACCGTCAGGCTCCAGGAACTGGCTGCCGTTGATATTAGCACCAAGGGGCTCTAACACGTCATAAGCGTAAAATCCGCCGGCGCCGTTACCTGCATCCACAACAATTCTAAATCCCTCTAAAGGCTTGTCGCTACCGGTTTTGCTGATAATAAGCTGACGAAGTATTTTAGCATAATCCTTCATAAAATCATACTTTTCGCACTTGCCCTCTTTAGCCTCAACCTTCTCACCTGCGGCGGCTTTTGCAAGTATATCACTGATGTCAGCACCATCCAAACCGCCTGATCTTACAAAGAATTTCAAGCCGTTGCGGTTGAAGGGGTGGTGACTGGCAGTAATCTGCACAGCGGCGTCACAGCCGATTTCCACAGTGGTCATAAACATAGAAGGGGTAGATGCCAGTGAGCAATCCACTACCCACACGCCACGGCTGACTAAAGTTGATATAACGTCGTTCTTTATGCGATCAGCAGAAATACGTGAGTCGTGACCCACAGAAATCTTCATCTGCTGAGCAGGTTTTTGAAGCTTATCAGACAGCCACACCAAAAAAGCATCGGTAATGGTGCAAATAACCTCGTCGGTAAGGTTGATGTGCTCGTTTTCCACGCCCTCTGATGCAACACCTCTTATATCGGTTCCGCTTTTAAACTGCTTATAATCTATCATTTTTATTCTCCCTTAGCTAATAAATCCAACCTTGCGTTTTACCTTAGACAAGGTCTTTCTTGCGATATAGGTTGCTTTTTCAGCACCTGCCTTATAAAGACTTTCAAGATACGCTTTATCATTTATCAGCATATCGTATTTTTCTCTTACAGGTCGAAGCTCCTCAATAACCGCCTCAGCAACAGCCACCTTAAAGTCACCGTAGCCTTTACCGTCAAAATCACGCTCGATCTGTTCAAAGCTTAGTCCCGTAACAGAGGAGTAAATAGACATAAGGTTGTTGATACCCTCTTTGCCCTCACCGTAAAATACCTTTGCATCGGAATCGGTTACGGCACGTTTGAACTTACGCAGAATATCTTCGGGTTTATCCAAAATCTTAATGTAAGCGTTTTCATTAGAGTCAGACTTACCCATTTTCTCCAAGGGATTCTGCAAGGACATAATTCTTGCACCAACCTTAGGTATAAAGCCCTCAGGCATAGTGAAGGTTTCGCTGTAAAGTCCGTTAAAACGCTGAGCGATAGTACGGGTTAATTCCAAATGCTGTTTCTGGTCAGCGCCGATAGGCACTAAATCAGCATTGTAAAGCAGAATGTCTGCCGCCATAAGTGAAGGATATGCAAACAAGCCTAAGTTGATGTTATCAGCGTGTTTTGCAGACTTATCCTTAAACTGTGTCATACGTGTCATTTCGCCAAACTGTGAATAGCAGTTAAGTATCCAAGCCAGTTCTGCGTGTTCGTGAACGTGGGACTGAATAAACAGTATGCTCTTTTCGGGGTCAAGTCCGATAGCAGACAATATAGCGTAAGACTGCAGAGTTTGTGCACGAAGCTTTGCAGGGTCAATGCGGATAGTAATAGCATGAAGATCTGCAATAGCAAACAGTGAGTCGTACTCCTCCTGCAGATTTACCCAGTTTTTAAGCGCACCTATGTAGTTGCCCAAGGTAAAGCTACCTGTGGGCTTTATGGCGCTGAATATTCTTTTTTTAGGGGCAGTCTGATTTTCCATAAAAATTCTCCTGTATTAAAGTGATTTTACCAGTTCACCCAGTATATCCATACCCTTGATAAGCTGTTCATCAGTGGGGGTTGAGAAGTTGGTTCTGAAATTCTGGCAGGACTCGGCTTCATCCATCAAGAATGCGTTGCCGGGCACCACAGCCACCTTGTTCTCAACTGCTTTCTTGCAAAATGCGGGCATATCCACGCCATCAGGCAGAGTGCACCACAAGAACAAACCGCCTTCAATAGGCTGATATTTAACCTTATCACCGAACTTTTCGTCCATCAGCTTCATCATAAGCTGAGCCTTGTGCTTGTAAATAGCACGTATTCTTTCAAGATGTGCCTCAAAGTCGTAATTTCTCATAAACTCGTCGGCAATTATCTGTGTGAAAATAGTGGTGTGAACGTCAGAAACCTGCTTGCACACAGTAAGCTTTGCAATAACTGCCTCAGGTGCAATGGCATAGCCCACACGCATACCCGGTGAAAGCACCTTCGAGAAGGAACCTGCGTAAATTACGATGCCCTCAGTATCCAGAGATTTTATGCAAGGCACGTTCTCCCCTGCAAATCTGATCTCACCGTAAGGGTTATCCTCCAAGATCATAACGCCGTATTTCTTGGCAAGCTCGTAAACGCTCTTACGCTTTTCCAAAGACATTGTAACTCCCGAGGGATTTTGGAAATTGGGGATAGTATATATAAATCTAACGTTTTTCTCGGTTTTCAAAGCCTGCTCTAATTTCTCGATGTTCATACCGTCACTTTCCACGGGCACACCACAAAGATGAACTCCGTAAGAACGGAAAGCGTTCAGCGAACCGATAAAACTGGGTGACTCACAAATTACGGTATCACCCTCATTGCACAGGGCTTTAGTGGTAAGGTCCATTACCTGCTGAGCACCTGCGGTAATGATGATCTTATCAAAGTCCTTGCCCACATTGTGCTTAGTTTTCATATACTGAGCAACTGTCTCACGCAGCGGAATATATCCCTCTGTAATAGAATACTGCAGAGCATCAATGGGTCGGGTTGCCAAAATATTTGCAGAGATCTGGGCTACCTCCTTTTCGGGGAACGCTTCAGGAGCAGGGTTACCTGCCGCAAAGGAAATAACTCCCGGCATAGATGTAAATTTTAAGATCTCTCTGATAGCCGACGGCTGCAAAGAAGATACTTTTTTTGAAAAAGAATACTCCATTAAATTACAAACCTTTCAAATTTAACTTATACAGTAAACAGTATAACATATAACAAAGCAAATTACAAAGTTTTTTTCAATATAAATTCAAGTTGACAGCCTCAAATAAAAATGATAATATGAATTTGTAAATATTTTTATTATTTGGGGGATTTTTATGAAAAAGCTTGTTATTATGTCACTTATTTGCTCATTTGTTTTATGTATGGCATCTTGCACAACTGACACTCCCACCGATGCCAACGCTACTACAACAAAGGCATCTACCACAACCACTGCAGCTGTAACCGAAGCCGCAACCACCACCGTTGCCACAACTACAGCCACTACCACCGCAAAACCCACCACAACTGCAAAACCCACTACCACCGCAAAACCCACCACAACTGCAAAACCCACTACTACCGCTCCCAAAGTTGACGTTCTTGCTGTGTACAATTCAGGTATTGATAAATTAATCGAAGCAAGAAAGTCAAAGATAATGAAAAGTGAAAACGACGGTACTGTCGATGTAAAAACAGACGGCTTAACTCAAAAATCATCTGTATCCTACGTTGAAATGTGCGAATTTGATGCTAAATCCAATTTAGTTAAGTCCTCGACCAAAATTACAACTAAAATGATAGGAACCGTATCCACCAGCTATAACTATTATGAAAACGGCTACACCTATACAATTGTAGATGGCGTAACATATAAAATCAAGAACGATGCTGAAGATGCAGAAATGCTTGCTATGCCTACTATAGACCTCTCTGCTAAAGGAATCAAAATTTCTAACAGCAAAGCATCAGTATCCGGCGGCAAAACCACCGTTTCTTTTGACGTGGATATCAAATCATTAGATAACGACACCTTTGATGTGTTAAACGCTATGATGGGTGGTAACGAATTAGGACTTACTGCTTCAGATTACAAATTCCTTAGCATATCAGCCACTGTTGGTAGCAACGGAGTAATGGAAAAGACCTCAATTGCTACAGAGATCGATATGGAAATGCTAAATGTTAAAATGACACAAACTATCAATATGAACATAACCTTCAGCATCTTATCAAGCGGTGAAGTAACCGTTCCCAAAGGTATGGATATTGAAAACGCACAGGAAATTTAATTTCATATTTTAATAACAAACTTAAAAGGCTATGGACTTTATTAGTCCATAGCCTTTTGTTTAACCAATAAATTTTAAAACAACTCCAAATAGAGCCATTGTGGGGTATATGCACATTACCCCCAATATAACCTCTAAGGCAAAGGTTAGAAATGAAAAGTTTTTAAGCCGTGTTATTATATACATTATTACCGTTACTATCAGTGCAATCAAACACGCAATGCCTATTGCCAAAAACATATAGGTTGTTGTCTTGTTTTCGCCCATACCGGCAAAAACGCTTGAAACATAACACATCAGACCTGTTCCGGTAAATACGCCTGACAATACCGACAAGCATAAGGTTTTCAGTGTGCAGTAAGGTTTAAGTTTTTTGGCTATCACCACGGCTAACGTCACAGCCAAAACAAATTCGACAGCGGCAACTACATATTGCCACATCATACTATACCTCAGCATTTTCATTCTCCTCTTTTCTCGGATATATCGCAAACAGCATTACACCTGAATAGCATAAGGATTTAACAAAATCAATTATTACACTAATTAGATATTTGCCAGAAGGATCCAGTAGTCTAATCAGGTTAAAAGCGGGTAAAATCTGACCTATAACATATAGCCCGCAGGCTACCAAAGTCAGTGCCCTTTTGGTCTTGAAATGCTTATCGTCCAAAAGACAACTAAATGTAACAGCTGTTAACACAAGTGCATTTGTTATATAACGTCCCAAACTTGATAAGAGGCTGGATAAACTCGCACTCAACATGCACACGTCATATATGATATACTCCAACATTAGTGCCAGCATAAGTGCTGCAAAAATAAAGCAAACCATACCTGTTATGCGTTTTAGAGTATCATACCTTTGTTGTAAACGTGGAAAAGGCTTTGATAACGCAGTAACTGATATTAATATGTGCGGTAAAGCCTTAAATGCAGACATTAATATGTACGGTATCGCTGTAAATACGGATGTAAATACTGTACTACTCATAAACCGCCAGTGTGGGTAAAGGAAAAAGCAGTATATCTTTATTCCTACCACTGCAACAAGAAGTGTAAGCCACACCCCGTACAATACTCTTTTTACTTGTTTGTTCATAATAAATCCCTCCTATTCATCAAAGTAGCTGTCCTCGTAATAGTCACCGTCGTAATACAAGGGTGCCAGTTCATCGGCATACTGTAACAACAGCTTATCTGCCTGAGTTTTGGCGTAGTTATAGCTTCTGAAATCGTTTACCGAACTGATAGGAACTATCTTGCCGTCTTTTTGAGTAAATTTAGCCTCAAAACGTGATGAAAGTTCCTCTCTTGCGGCGTATGACAAAGGACCGTCATCATAATTCATAAGCTCTATCAAATAAGGAACGCAAGAATCAGACATATCCTCGAACACGCCGATATCAAGCTCGGGAAGTGCTCCTGCCTTGTACTGCTCCACATCATATTTGGATACAACTCTGTCAACATCCGCAAAGCCCACTATGATAATTGCTGAAAATCCAACTGCAAGAGCCACTTTCATATAAGGGAATTTAGTTGCAAAGATCCTGATAAGTGCGAGAATAAACAAAATGAACAGCACCACCATAAAGCAGGAGGTCAATACTCTGAGTCGGGTAAGGCCGTAGGTTTCCATATACAGGTACATCTTGGAAAATGATGTTGAAATAATGACCATTGTGAACAATATTATAAAACAGCAAAGGATTTTTGTTACCACAGAGGTTTTGTTTTCCTTGCGTTTTAGCAGCACAAGAGAGGCAAAAATTATTATCATATTTATAACTGCAATGGTGCACATCTCGAAAAATCCACGTCTTGCATACTGGGTCACTGTGTAATTTTCCGGCAACAGTCCTGAAAATGCATTGAAGAAATATGCCAACTGAGTGAACAAATAGGTTAAGTAGCAAAGAGATATTACAGTTAAAAATGTATTGATTATAGCACTATCGACTATATGCAGATTTACTGATGCCGGAGTATCGCTTTCAGGTTTATCCAAGTCTTTTTTTAATGCAAAAAGCAAGGATATGATAATGGGTGCGATTATAGAGCCTAAAAACATCTGCGCTATAAGTTCTCCGGTATTTGAGAAAAAGCGATCTATAAATCCTTCAAACGCAGCATCTGAGCTGATAAGCAGCGGTACGATCACTATTAAAGCAGGTATGGCAACCAAAAGTCCGATGCCCACCTTATAAAATCCTTTCAGCTTTTTCACATTCGGATTTTCATTGCCGAAAAGGGATCTGAACATCTTAGCTATATTAGCAAACGGAACTACAACCACTGTCCTTGCCACATCTGCCAGCAACAAATATCCGCCGCTCCAAAAACGTGCAGTGTTGCAAAAGCCGATAAAATACACTGCAGTGCAGATCACCATTCCCACAAACAACCAGAAGTTTATGGCGCTATCTCTGTAAATACCGAAAATTGCCGATGCCGCTAAAGATAAAAATCCGCAGAACATTGAAAAAACATCAATCTTTTTGGCAGGATACAAATATACAGTGGAGATAATAAAAAACAGTAAATAAGAAATTGAAAATCCTAAACTAAATCCGCCCCAAAGGGTGAAGGATACTGCCAAAACCGAGAAAACCAATAAAATCGCCGCAAAAACAAGATCACGGGTAGTGCTTTTAACAAGTGAATTTGTGCCAATTGTAGTGTCAAGTTTCTTCTCTTCCATAACAAATCCTCCTTTAATTATCTATCAGTGTCCTCTTATATCCAACTGCTCAAAAACGGGAATCCCATCTCCCCAGGAATATACAATATAATACTGCTGATTTTCAGATACATCTGTTTTAAAAGACAAGGTTCCGTGATCAATTACCCGAATTTCAGATGAAGTCTGGGGCTTAATCAAACACTTCCACTCATCTTCTCTGTAATTTTCATAGTAATCGTTTAACTGCTCTAATGTCAGCTCACTTCTTATGAGCATTGCGCCAAAATACTGCATACCGTTGCCGTTTCCTGTAAGCTTTCCCGCTTTGCAAACCGACTCTACACACTGAGTATCATTAGGCAGCGGTATTTCCAAAAGCCTGTTTTGAACACCCTTTGCCGTTAAATCGTTTACTACAGGAATGGATATAGCAAACGCTATGAGCAGTGCAATAACCACTGCCAATATATTTACGATCCTCTTCTTCACAGCCCATCACCTCTCCTTCAATCCTCAACATACTGTAAAATGTCGCCGGGTTGACAGTCAAGCTCCTTGCAAATGCTCTCAAGAGTGGAAAATCTTATGGCTCTGGCCTTGCCTGTTTTGAGTATAGATAAATTTGCAGGTGTAATGCCTATCCTCTCGCACAGCTTAGCAGACGACATCTTTCTTTTCGCCATCATAACATCCAAATTAACTACTATCGCCATCTTCACTCTACCTCTAAATTGTAAGCTCGTTTTCATTTTTCAGCTCGGTGGCTGCGGCCATTACGTTTTTAACCACACGCAGTATAAGTCCTACAAATGCTGCCGCTACCGAAACAACGAACAGTGAATTATAATAAAATCCTGCAAAGAAAACTATGGGCGTTATTACAAAGCAACACCAGGAAATGTATCTAAGCAAATTTGTGTTTTGCACCACAAACACTTTCCCGCCTCTGATATTGTAAAGCAGCTTAAATAAAAACGCTACCGCCGCTATTGCAGGTGCTGCACAGCAATAAAACGCTGTGACTAAAACATTATAATTTCTTGAGAGATTTGTAGCCTCTATAAACCAACTGAAGATAGACGGTGCAACAAACAGCAGCGCCACTATCATTACAGAAAAAACATACAAAACTACTAATGTTAGAGTAACTGACTTTTTGAAGTTCCACATAGATAGCCCACCTTTTTCTATTATTTGGTTTCATAATAGCACTAATATTATCGTTTGTCAATAACAAATAATCAAAAAACGATAATTCAGGTAATAAAAAATATCCTGCAACCGATTAAGTTGCAGGATAAAATTTATTGTATTCTATATTTTTTATACAGGGCATTTATAATTATTGCAATCAACGTCAGCACTGCACCCACTATTGCCGCAATCAAAAATCCAAAGGCCACGCCCGACAAAACTGCAGTAACAAACGTGTACAGATACTCTGAGGTAATAGCCGCTTTGGAAACAATATCTGTTCCGTACAGCACTGCAGGTACTACTGCGGCAGTAAGTAAGAAGGTGGAGCATAATATCACATAATACATCAGCCTTTTTGATGCACTTCTGTTTATGGGAATTATCAGCCCTGCAAACAGTAATGTCAGCACACTAAACAGCACCATTGCCGCATCTATATATTTCGACGTTTTGAAGGTTATATCCCCCACCAGCTTCATCAGGTCTGTCTGCACACTGTCGATATACGCCTTAACGCAGCTATCCACCAACAGTTCAAGGTCTGCCTTAATCTGAGGATCCTCAGCCATTTCGGGATACTGTCGCACCACATAAGAATTAAGCTTCTGAGTCAGTTCTTTTCTTAAGTCCTCATCATCGGTGGCTTTGGGTGAGTTGGTCATACAGGCTTCCACATAATCCAAAGAGTCGTTCAAAATCTTAGCGCTGGGCACCGACTCATTGAAGATATACTCCGGGCAGTCTTCAATACTGATCTGTCCTAAATGCACTAACTCTTTTCTTATATCCTCTGCCAGATACTCACTGTACTTTGTGGTTTGCAAGATATTTATATAGTATTCTCGGTTGTAAACGGTGGTTTTCAGCACCGACACTGTGCATAAAACAAAAGCAAAAAGTGATGCCAAAAACACAGATATGAAGCTGAATACACTTCGTTTAACCTTACCCTTTGTTGCACTTTTTTCCATAACAATCCCTCCTTATTTAATTATTGAAGGACCGGAAACAAGTTTGCAGTAAACATATAATCTATCTACCACACGTCCTATAGAGGTGTTTCTTCTGAAACAAGTGTATAACACTAAGTTTTCTTCTTGTTTGGCAAGATCAAAGGCTTTCATATTATTTTTATCATAAACCTTTCGTGCCTCAACCTCATAAACATACACACCGTAAGTGGTGGTGACCTTCACCTTATCGCCAACGGCTATGTTTTTTAAGGTCTTAAAATAGCTGGTGTTATGACCTGCCACAAGAGTTGTCTTACCGTAGCCCGGAATAGAACTTCCGATATACTGACCTGCACCGATGTTTAATGATCTGTCGTCATCACCGTATAACAGTTTGCAGGAAATACCACAGCTCTCGATCTCAATTTTGCCGAAAACAGTGCCGGGTTTAGGAAAATCCACCTGCTCAATGGGAATAGATGTAGCACCTGTATCCTCAGCGGGAGTAAAGTCAAGATGAACACCCGAATCATCGAATTTTGATGCGGCATCGTGAAACGCCATATTCAGATATGTAGGTATATCGCCTATAACAGTAAAGCCGATTGCAACCACTAAAGCGTAAATTGCAAATGCAAAGACTACCGGAGTAAGCAAATACTCCGGTAGTCTTGATTTTTTAGTTTTATTTGATGTTTGATTATCTGAAAGGAACATAATTATGCTCTGCTACGTTTGATAACGAAAACGCCTGCAGCTGAAATAGCTAAGAAAGCAACAGCAGCAAGAACAACGATCATCATAGTGTTCTCAGCAGCACCGGTTATTTTAACAGCGGGCTCGTTTGAAAGCCAAGCATGACCCTCAGCGTCAACAGCTTTAAGGATCTTTCCATCGTAAGTAACGGTAAGACCAACAACCTTACCTGCTTCAGCAGCTAAGTCAAGCAATGCTTTTTTATCTTCTCTGCTCATGATCTCAAAAAGATTCTCTTTACCGTTAAGCTCATCTTTATAAGCAACCATGATTTCATAACCCTGATCAAGCAAAGGAATAATCTCATCCTTCTGAGCCTCAGTTAAATCATAATCAAGGTAGAAGTTTTCAGCCATATTTACATAGTTAGCAGGGAAACCGTAATTCTTTTCACCAAAAGGCTCTTTTGTTGCCAATTTTGCCATAACCTCTTTCTCATACTCGTTGAGGCCTGCAGCGGAAACAAAGGTTACGCCTAAAGACAGAACCAATACTAATGAAAGTACTAAAGCGACAATTTTTTTCATAATTATCCTCCTAATTATATGAATGAGTTTAAGGACATAAACCCATTTAATTTAATTCTACTATATCATAACATTATTTTTATTAAAAATCAATAGTTTTTTACTAAAAAAATAAAAAACCGTCTGTAAAAATTACAGACGGTTAAATATTATTCGCTTACGAAAGGAATAAGTGCAAGATGACGAGCACGTTTGATAGCAACTGTAAGCTCACGCTGATGGCATGTGCAAGTACCGGTTACACGTCTCGGCAAAATCTTTGCTCTCTCAGAGATGTATTTGCGAAGTTTTGCAACATCTTTATAATCAATAGCAGAACCCTGTTTGTCAACACAAAAGCTGCAAACCTTTTTGCGACCTTTTCTGATAGGACGGTTAGGGCGTTCTGCTCTCTCGGTTCTTTCTTTGTTTTCCATTAGAACAACCTCCTTATTTTAATAATTAAAAGGGCAGGTCATCATCGCTCATTGAGATTTCCTCAAAATCGCCGGCAGAAGCATTAGAAAATGATACCGGCTGTGATTGCGGGATATCCTGTCTTGAAACTGAGCCAGTTTCGGCTTTGGATCCGCAGAAGCTTACGTTATCAGCAACAACCTCATAAGCAGTACGCTTGTTACCCTCTTTATCAGTGTAACTACGTGACTGTAATGAACCGTTGATAGCGATCATTGAGCCTTTACGGAAATAACGGGTAATAAATTCGGCAGTGCTGCGCCAGGCAACGATATTGATAAAATCAGCCTGTCTCTGCTCACCTGGTTTCTGATAGCTTCTGTCCACAGCAATAGAAAAGCTGGTAACACTGACACCGTTAGGAGTAGTTTTCAACTCCGGATCAGCAGTAAGTCTTCCCATCAGTACAACAACATTAAGCATTTTACACACCCACCTTTTATTAGTCCTTATTTACTGTTAAATATCTGAGTACGCCATCGGTAATATTGAAAACACGATTGAGCTCAGCAACGAACTCAGGAGCAGCTGTGTAGTTAACTACAACATAATAGCCCTCTGTTTCGTAGTTGATCTGGTAAGCGAGTCTGCGTTTACCCCACTCATCTACGTTTTCGATATTGCCGTTCTTAGCAATCAGCTCTTTGAATTTTTCAACCAAAGCAGTTGTTGCTTCTTCACCGTTCTTTACAGAAAATACCATAACGGTTTCATAAGAATTGACCATCGACATGCATAGCACCTCCTTTTGGACTTTTGGTTCTGCCCGTCACAGCAGAACAAGGATGCCGCAAAGCGGCAAATTTCCCCTTTTTAAAGGGTAACGAATAGATTATATATTAAAAATTAAAATAAGTCAAGTATTTTTTATTACAGAGTTTTTGAAAGCTCTTTAATATACTCTTTAAAGTCCTCACCGATCTCGCTGTGCTTTAACGCCTGTTCCACATTTGCCTGCATAATGCCCAGCTTGTTACCCATATCATATCTGATGCCGGAAAACTCCACTGCCATCATTCCCTTATCCAGGGTAAGCTGACGCATAGCATCAGTAAGCTGTATCTCGTTGCCTGCACCCCTTGGAGTACGCTCCAAAATCTCGAATATTTCAGGGGGCAAAACGCATCTGCCCAAAATAGCATACTGCGACATTATCTGCTCCGGCGACGGCTTTTCGATCATATCGTTAACACGCATCACGCGGTCATCTATCATATCCACGTCCAGTGAACAATACTTGCATATCTGCTCACCCTCTACCTGCTTGACACCGCCTACGCCTAAGCCGTATTCATTATACACGTCAATCAGTTCACCGATAGCAGGCTGATCACCTATGATAACGTCATCACCGTACAGCACTGCAAAGGGCTCGTTTCCCACAAAAGCCTTTGCCTGCAATACAGCGTGGCCTAAGCCTTTGGTTTCCTTCTGACGGATAAAGGTGATGTTAGCAAGGTCTGCCACCTTACGGACCTGGTCCAACGCCTCAGTATTACCCTTTTGCTCCAGAACACATTCCAACTCAAAGGAATGGTCAAAGTGGTCTTCAATAACACCTTTACCACGGTTAGTTATAATAAGAATATCTGTTATACCTGCCGCCACAGCCTCTTCAACTATATACTGAATGGCGGGCTTGTCCACAATATTGAGCATTTCCTTAGGCACTGCCTTAGACGCAGGTAAAATACGTGTTCCCAGACCTGCCGCCGGAATAACTGCTTTTTTAACTGTCATAAATTCAACCCTCTTAAGCTACAATCTCCATTGCTTTAATTACCAATTCCATAAACTGACCGATTACATTGACTACAATCGCCATATTAGCAATTATGTATGCAACCAGCAGCAACACCCATACAACCGACTTAGTGCCGCCTGCAGCCATAATATCGTTGGGTGTGTATTCAGGATTTTCTTTAACTTTTCTGATTTTGTTAACGCAAAACTGCATATACCACCAGTTTGCAAAGATTGCAATTATTATTGTAAAGGCAACAGACGCATATCTTACAAGACTCGATAAGGTAGAAACAGAATCAACCTTTTCTACGGCCTCGAATATTTTATCCATCTCTTCGTCGTTAAAATACTCGAACATATCTTTAGGGTCTTCAATGCTTTCAATGACCTCAAAATTTTCAGAGGTGATTACAACCTCAGCTATATCCATAATGCCCTCTACTGTCGGCATTAAGCATACTGTGTTAGCTGCAAAAAGCAGTACCGACACTGCTAATATGATAGTTCCCAGCTTGTTCATTCTGCGATGGAAAAACCAAAATGCAGCAACAATGGGATTAATTAAAAAGCCTAACAGGAAAACCAGTACGTTAAATCCGGCTTTTTTGCCGGTCATACTGTAATTCACGAACTTAGGGACAAATTTATTAGCTTTTTCTCCAACAAACAAAGCAACTTCTTCCGCAGGAATTCCGCACACCTCGTTGGGATTCAAATTAGGCTGACTGTTGTACTGTTGCTGCTGATGTGTCTGTTGTTGGTTTACAACGTCGGGCTCACTAAGCTTCTCACCGCAAACACGGCAAAAGTCAGCCGACCATTCGTTGATAGTGTTGCATTTTTGACAAACCTTAACTTGATTATCCATAAAAACATCTCCCTTGTTTTAATATCACATTATAAGCATTTCTATAAACAGCACCAGCATATCTAATATGAACCACGCTGCCACACAGGCAAAAACGTTCACACCGCCGGCCTGCATAATTGCAAAGGGGTCGTTTTCCCCTCTCTCTTTTAAATCGGCAAGACCTTTAAACACTTTTTTCTTGTAAATATAATCTGCAAACAGACCAAACAGCGCTTTTATTAAAAGCATCACTGCAGACGCCCCAAAGGCTATCATCAGTGCCTGTTTGCTGATATTAAGCGTTTCCTGTGGATAAGCCATATTTTGCGGGGACATACCCAAAACAATAAGCAAAGTTGAATATGCAGCCGACAAAACACATGCTAAAAATCCCTCTTTGTAAAGCTTACGTGAGAAAAACCAGTACTCGGGAATTAAGAAAGCCAACCAGTTCCAGCTTGTTTTAGACTTGGTAACTGACATTCTCTTGAAAATGTTGATATATCGCAGATAGTTATGTCCCACAAAGGCTGCTATCTCCTGAGTCTTGAACCCGTCGATCTCCTCATTTTTGTCAATATTCACTCCGCCCATATTTATATGAACAAAATGCGGGGGCTGTGTTTTCTCAGCGGTGGAATTGCCGCATTTAGGACAAAACAGATTGCTTTTAGGCATTTCGTTGCCGCAAACTCTACATTTTATAGTGTCCGACTCAGTGGGCTCCTGCAAAGGCTCCTCACGCTTGGGCATCTGCCACTGCTCATCGGTATTGTGCTTATCCTCAAAATGGCAGTGACCCTCTGACTTGTAGCACTCTCTGTGGTGAGGTGCACCGCAGTCGGGGCATACTGCAATATCATCGTCTTCAAACAGCTTACCGTGACAAACGGGGCAGCAAAGACCTTCATATCTATTCAAACTTAAAACCTACCTTTTTATACAATGGAAAAAACAGTATCGAAATAATCGGCGCCGTAATTATGGAACTCACCATCACTTATCATTTGCTTAAGAGTATTGCGGTCAACCCATTTAGCCTCCGCTACCTCTTCCTTTTGCAGTTTAAGACTGCTTTCATCAACGTTCATTTTAACAGCCCAGATATCGTTAATGGAAAATCTGCGGATATGTCGATCTACAAGCACCAAATTCTTATAGTCCACCCAAATTCCCAGTTCCTCAAACAGCTCTCTTGCAGCTGCATGACGTGAGCTTTCACCGGACATCACCGCACCGCCGGTGGCTGCCCACTCACCGGGCATTAAGTATTTCTCGTCAGAGCGGCGCTGAATAAGGAACCTGCCCTTATCGTCAACCACCCATATATGCACCACCAGATGGTACTCGCCTTTTTTCAGCACCCTGCTGCCACGTACAACAGTTTTGCCTGTGCGATTTCCCTTCCGGTCAAGAACGTCCCATAATTCCACTGTACTTAACCTCATAAATTATTTGCTTTTGTGTATTTTATTCCACACAATCACATACTATAAATCTATTTTACAATATCTCGGGCTTAATATCAAGTTTATAATAAAATTTTACAAAAAATAAAATATTTCTTGACATTACGTTCATAATATGGTTTAATCTTGATATATCGCTTTAAAGCCGCATAACTTTAAAGCATTAAAGTGAGGTTAATGTATGTCAACACAAGCAATTATTTGGACAACTATTGCTGTTTACGCCGTGTTTATGCTGATTACAGGTATTTTGAACAGCAAGAGTTCATCTACAATTTCATCATTCACAGTTGGAGGTAGAAATGCCGGTGCCTGGATATCCGCTCTCAGCTACGGTACAGCCTACTTCTCTGCTGTTATGTTTATTGGCTATGCAGGTAACACCGGTTGGTCTTTCGGACTTTGGGCGGTGGCTTGCGGTATCGGTAACGCAGTGTTCGGCTCTTGGCTGGCTTGGAAAGTCCTTGCAAAGCGCACTCGTGACGTTTCCAGCCGATTAAAGCTTAAAACCATGCCCGACTTTTTCCAGGCAAGATACCAGAGTCCTTCAATGAAGTTTTTCTCTGCCGCTGTTATTTACATATTTCTGCTTCCCTATTCTGCATCGGTGTATAAGGGTCTTACATCGGTATGCTCTGTGCTTCTCGGCATCGACGATACTCTGTGTATGATAATCATTGCCATTGCCGCCGCTGTTATTCTCACTCTTGGCGGTTATCTGGCAGCCCTTAAAGCAGACTTTGTTCAGGGTATTGTTATGATGTTCGGCATTGCGTTTTTGATATTCTTTGTATTCAAATCTCCTGCTGTGCAAAACGGTGGCGGACTTTCGGGTATGTGGAACTTTATGAAGCAAAATCAAATGGTGCCCTTATCCTCTAAAAACACTATCGCCCTTTTATCCACTGTTCTGATGACCAGCTTCGGCACCTGGGGACTGCCTCAGATGATCCACAAATATTACGGTATCAGAGATGACAAGGAAGTAAAGCGTGGCACGTACATCTCCACATTTTTCGCATTGTTAGTGGCAGGTGGCGGATATCTCATCGGCTCTATGTCCCATTTGTTCTTCAATGAGATACCCCAAGGCGGTAAGGACTTTATCGTTCCTAATATGTTAAAGCAAGCAAACCTGCCTGCAATCTTACTGGGTATAGTTTTGGTGCTTTTGATCTCCGCATCGGTATCTACATTGACCTCTATAACCCTTTCCGCTTCATCAACTTTGTCTTTAGATCTTATCAATCCCAAGTTGAAAAAACCGCTGAGTGATAAGTCTATGGCTACTTTAACTAAGGTTTTGTGCATACTTTTTGTTGTTGCATCTTACTTTATCGCCAACAGCGACACCCCCATTTTGGATATGATGTCTTACTCCTGGGGTATTATTTCAGGCTCCTTCTTAGCCCCTTATATGTTGGCTCTTTATTGGAAAAAGATCACCAAGTCTGCAGCTTGGACATCTATAATTTCAGGCTTTGTTATTGCGTTTATCCCCGCAGGCTCTATGCTGATAAACCTTGTCTGCCCCACCGATATTACTGTATCGTTGGCGGCTATGGGTCCTCAGTTTGCAGTTGTGGCTATGGTAGTATCTATGCTACTGTGCGTGGTAGTTACCCTGATAACCGCTAAGGATAAGGATTACAACAAAACCTTCTACGAAGGCGTTGTAGAAGCTGAATAATAAAAAGCACCGATTAAAAATCGGTGCTTTTTATTTTAACAATATTCTTGCCACGTCTAACGGAGTTTTGGCTAAAGCCACTGCTCCTGCGGTATTCAGTTCATCCTCACTGCCAAATCCGTACAACACGCCCATACACTGCATACCCACGTCATCAGCACCGAAAACGTCATACTCTCTATCACCCACCATAACAGCAGTGTGTACATCCTGTAAGTTTGCCGACTCCATAGCAAATTGCAGCACCTCGGTTTTGGTGGTTCTGGTATCGTCGGTCAGACTGCCGCAAATATGGGTAAAATATTTTTTAAGCCCCGACCTTTCCATAACCTTTTTTGCAAACCGTTCGGGCTTGGACGTGGCTAAAATCAGCGTTTTACCGCTTTCCTTTAACATTTGAAGCATCTGCTCCACGCCATTATAAACCTCAAACATATACACGCCGTTATCACGATACAACTCACGGTAAAAGGCTGTTGCTTTAACGGCATCCTCTTTAGTCATACCGCAAAATCGCATAAACGACTCTGTTAACGGCGGTCCGATAAACCTACGCAGTTGCTCCTTAGTTTGTGCAGCCACACCCATTTTCTCAAGTGCGTAAGCGGCACAGTGGGTAATTCCCGGCTCTGAGTCGATTAAAGTTCCGTCTAAATCAAAGAATATGTACTGTTTATTTTTAAACATATATTTCTCCTAAAAAGCCGCAGCTGAAAACACTGCGGCTTTTAATATCTTATTTCTTTTTGTTGGTTATAAATATAATATAGAGCACAACTGCAGCCACCACAACAGCCACCAGTACCCATACAATACCGGGAATCCTTGTTGATTGCTGATTTCCTGAATTGCCCTGAGTTGCGTTGGGTGCTACAACCTCAGTTCTGTAAATAGCAGATGTAAGCTGCTCGCCCTTTTCGTTGGTCACGTTTTCTGTAACGGGATGTCCTGCAGTGTTGGTAACTACTTCGCCCTTAGCGTCGGTCTTTTTCTGGGTAACGGGCACATACTCAACACTGGTACCGCCCTGCACAACGGGTTTCTCAGTAGCACGAGTGTAATCACTCTCTATATTGAAATTAAGGTCACCAAACTTCTCACCTGTTATATCCACAACATTGTCATCGGCAACCGCAGCAAAAGAGCCTTTTGACATATACATTCTTGTGCCACCTGCAGGTGCCTTATCCAAAACCTTGAATTTCAGCTCACAAACCTCTACTTTGCCCTTAGTAATAGGCATATCCAGATAAACAGATGTGATAAGTCCCTCGTTCTCCTTAGGCTTTAAAACAGTGAAATCTCTTTCTGCAAATTCGCCCAGTTCGGTGGCGGAAATGAACTCAAAGCAGTCCATATCAAACACCATACTAAACTCAAATGCTTGTACGCCGTTTTCAGACTGATTATCCACCTGAATTTTAACGGTAAACTCATCATTCGGTTTAAGGTTGGTGGTTTCACTTATAATATTAAACACTGCTTTTTCTGCCTCTGCAGATGCCACAAGGCAACAAGCACAAAGCATCACAACTGATAATATCACGCAAACAAACTTTTTCATAATTTTCCCCTATTTCTTAAACTTCAGTTTTTCACCGGTTTCAACGTCAAATCTGTGCAAAGCACCCTCAGCGTCAAAGTAGTAAAAGATGTTTTCAGCAGCTCCGAAGGTTACTGCCTCATACTGCTCTAACTCATCAGGCTTATAGTCCTCATTGCCGTTATCGTTTGTAACGTCAGCCAAAGCGCTGAGTATTCCGTAATACAGCTTTCCGTTATAATTATACATTACATTGCCGCCGTAAATAGAAAAGTCGGTAGCTTTGGTTATTTTCAGGCAATTGTCTGCTGTACCACCCATAGTGCAGTAAAGCCAACCGTCGTTAATAAAGAACAAAAACTTACCGTCTAAAGCAAACTTCTGGGCCTTCATATCAACAAAAATCTTTTGATTTTCACCGTCGGCATCGCAACTGAACACCTTGCCGCCCTCACCGATATAGTATATTCTGCCTGATAAAAATGCAAACTGACCTGAGGGCTTTACGTTAAGCTTTGTGGACTGCTCTTTTTGGAAGGAATATCTGCAAAGCTCACCGTCTTGATCCTGATAATATATGGATCCGCCCACCACTAAAGGCTTTACGGCATATTCCAAAACGGTCTTTTTGTTTTCGCCGCCCCAGTCCATAGCCATCAGCTTGTTATCATCGCAGTAATAAACAGTGTTGCCTACCACCTGCAAATATCCGTCACCGCTGTCGGCTACTTTGACTTTATCGGTTCCGTCTTTACCCACTATACGGTAAACTCCCTCTTCATCGGGAACTGTGTAAAACAAATACGCACCGCTACCCAAAACGTTACCGCCGTTCATAAGGTTAGCTGAATAATTTCCTGCAGTAACTGCAGTTATTTCAACAGGGGTATTGTAGATAACAACGGAAGTAAATATAATGCAAACAGCCACAAACACTGCAAACACTGCAGCAATTATCTTACCGTTTTTAGACTCCATTTTTGTTACTCCTTTTTAATTAGAGTGGATTGATCAACTATTAAATATGATTATAACATATATTTATGAAAATTCCTAACAAAATTTTATTTTTTGTGTTACAATTATTACGGTGATAAAAATGTCTGTTACAAACTGCACTCTTTGTCCGAGAAAATGCAAGGTTAACCGTAGTGAAGCTACGGGGTTTTGCGGTGCAAATAATCAGGTGAAACTGGCTAAAGCGTATCTTCACAAGTGGGAAGAGCCTTGTATCAGCGGTGAAAACGGGTCGGGCACTGTGTTTTTCTCAGGCTGTCAGCTTAGATGCTGTTTTTGTCAAAATTACGAAGTCAGCCGCCTTAACACCGGCAAGGTAGTATCAGTTGAAAGACTTGCCCGAATCTTCACAGAGTTGCAGTGCTCAGGTGCCCACAACATAAATCTGATTACCCCCACTCCTTACGTGCCCATGATAATTGATGCTTTAAATATAGCAAAGCCCACCATTCCCGTGGTGTATAACTGCGGTGGGTATGAGAGTGTGGATACTATATCAAAGCTTTGCGGTTATGTGGATGTTTATATGCCCGATGTGAAGTTTTTTAAGGCGGAGTATTCGGGTAAGTACTTAAAATGCACCGACTATTTTGATAAAGCAATAGCCGCTTTAGAAGCTATGATACATCAGGTGGGCAAACCCAAATTTGATGAAAAAGGCAATATGGTAAAGGGCGTTATTGTGCGGCATCTTGTTATGCCCTCGATGTATAAGGACTCAATTCAGATATTAAATCAGCTATACGAAAAATTTGGTAATGATAAGTTTTTGCTGAGTCTGATGAGTCAGTACACCCCTTGCGGCGATGCAGGTTTATACCCCGAGATAAACCGTAAAGTCACTACCTTAGAGTATAACAAGGTGGTAGATACTGCTTCAAAATTGGGATTTGAGGGATTTTGTCAGGACAAGTCCTCTGCCGTGACTGAGTATATACCTAAGTGGGATTATGAGGGAGTATAAGAGCATTATATCCAATAAAAGCATTTTTCAAATATAGGAAGGTTTTTTAAAATTCCCTTCGCTCATGCCGCTTTGGCACCCCTTTTCTTTATGCGAAGAAAAGGGGGAAAGACGCAGCAAGGGAAAACCCTTCCAAACTGGGTTTTCCCTTTGCAATCCCTTTCCCGAATGGCTTAAGGGCTCGCCCTTAAGAATCCCCATTAAGTCTGTGCATTAAAAACTCAATATCCATTGTGATATAAATTTTATAAACCCCGACTGCGGTGCAGTCGGGGTTTTTATTATAACATTATAGAGCCGCCGTTTTTAAGAGTTTGACGTAGCTTTGCTGCATCCACCTGATGCACTGCTATATTCTCATCCACGCAAATTGCCGCGGCAACGCCTGCCGCCTCACCCAGCTGGTTGAGATTTACCATAACTCTCACTGCACCGAAAGCAGTTTCGTCGGCATTTATCATTCTACCTGCCATAATAAAGTTATGGTATTTCTGCTGTACCATCACCTTAAAAGGTATCTGATAAAACTTAGGATCGTTTTCAACCGGCTCACGCCATCTGCCGAACTTTACAGTAACACGGTCAGTCCACTCCTCGGTGGTGCCGTCAAGATACTTGAACTTTATACCGTGGTTATCGTCGTGCACGTCAACTCTATAAGTGCTGTTTGCCACTGCATCAGGAAATCTTGTGCCGTAAAGCAGATCCTCCTGAGTAAGCTGATAGTCGGTTTTATAGTGGTATGTATCTCTTATACCGATATAAGAGCAGGTATCTATCAAAACGTACTTGCCGTTGCCATACTTATTAAGCAACTCTAAAACCGCATTGATCTGACGTCTGCCCTCTATTTCCGAATAGGTAAGCTGACTTGCTATAGCGCAGTTTACGTCAAAAACGTGGGTATCAGCACGGGTGGAAATGTCGGTTGTCTGGGGAAAATCAAAGCTCCAACCCCAGTCCTCAGGCAAGCCCACCTCAGAGTGATGCTTTTGCAGTATTTCAGTAACGTTAACGTTTCTAAAGTCGCCCTGAACCTTAAAACAAGGGGTGGGCGGCTGCATATGGGGCAGTGTAAAACGCTCTAACCCTAAATCACGGCACAGATCACCGTCACCGGTAGCGTCGATAAAAAACTTTGCTTTTATTGCGGATCTGCCGTCTTTATTCTGTATGAACACAGCAGTGATTTTTTCATTCTCAGTTTGCAGTCCACAATACATAGTGTGGAGCATGGGGGTAATATTTTTGTGCTCTGCTACCATTTCGTCCAACAGGACCTTTAACTGTTCACTGTTAAACTTATAAGCGGCACACCGCTCATCACCTCTATAAAGCACTCCTCTATCGTTAAGAGTATCAAGCACCTCTTTGGTAAGTCCGCCGATAATCTGCTGATTAACGTCGGTATCGTGTAAGCTATGCCACACGCCCACCAACCCATTAGCGGCAACACCGCCAAAACAGTTGGAGCTTTCTACCAATGCAACGGTAAGTCCCTGCCTTGCGGCACGAATAGCCGCAAACACGCCGGTGCAACTGCCGCCCACAACGCACAGATCCACATTCAGTAATACGGGAGTTTGTTTTACAGCTTCGGTAATGAACATAAAACCACCTCTTACAAAATTATCAGGCTTTTATCACTGCCTGTTAAATTTTCGCATCCGTTTTCGGTGACTACCACCATATCTTCAATTCTCACGCCAAATTTATCTTCAATATAAATTCCCGGCTCCACAGTAACCACCATACCCTCTTTAAGCACAGTATCGCTGAGTGAACTTAGTCTGGGTTCTTCGTGAATATACAGTCCCACGCCGTGGCCTGTGCTGTGACCAAAACAATCACCGTAGCCCCTAGCTGTGATTATATCTCTTGCGGCGGCGTCCACATTTTTGCACACCGCTCCTGCTTTTATGCTATCGAGTGCCGTTTGCTGAGCCTTGCTTACAATATCGTAAACACGCCTCATTTCATCGGTAACGTAGCCCACAGCCACGGTACGGGTCATATCCGAGCAGTAGCCGTTTACCTTGCAACCCATATCAATGGTTAAGAAATCACCCTTTGATATAGGCTTGTCGGTGGGAATACCGTGGGGTAAAGATGAGTTTTTGCCGGATACGGCAATTATGTCAAAGGACACACCCTCTGCCCCGTTTTTACGCATAAAAAACTCCAACTCTAAGGCAATCTGCCGCTCACTTACTCCCTCTTTAATGTGATTTAATATGTGGGAAAAGGCAGCGTCGGTAAGCTTTTGAGCAGATTTAATGCAGTCTATCTCATAGGGCGATTTCACTGCACGTAAACCGTTTATCAGGTTATCCAGCAAAGCATCGTCTTTATAATTATAAAGCTTTGCACCAAAAACAGTCTGATAATGAGTTTCGATATATATGTTTTCAACGTCAAAAAGGCACTGCCTCAGCTGTGCCTTTTTATTGTTTAGCAAAACCACCTTTATAGGCTCCAAAATCTGCTTTTTTGCCGACTCAATGTATCTTGAGTCGGTAAAAAACAGCACTTCATTTTGCTTTATAACCAAAATACCGGTATCAATATTGCTACCGGTAAAATATTTTAGGTTTATGGGATTTTCAATTATAAACGCACACTGCGTTTTAAGATTTTCAATAAGTAAGGATAATTTATTCAATTATATCCGACCTTTATTAAATGCGTTTATTACTCGGTGAATTGCAGGTGAAGCCACAAGGTTTACTGCAAATTCTGTAATAAAGTTTATGCCCGATGCAGTGAATATAAGGAAATATATAACAGTTGTGCCTTCTGCTACAAAGTTTGCAGCCAAAACGTCTGACAAAAACAGTGCGCCGATAATAAACAAGCCTGTGTTTAAAATGGGAGCGGCAGCTGATGCCACGATAGTTGCCACAAAGCCGTTTTTGTTTTTAAGCAGTTTGTAGATCAAGCCTGCGCCAAGACCTGCTGCAGTACCTTTTCCCAAGCAAATAAGAGGTGTTATTATAGCGCCCTTTAAGCCTGAGTTGAGAAGGATTGCGGTAAAGGGGTCCTGCCCTGTGATGCCCTGAATCAATGTGATCGCACCGAATGTGAAGCCTAAAAGTGCTCCCGCCGACGGACCTAAAGTGATTGCACCAAGCACAATGGGGATAAGAACTAAGCTGAAATTTGTGGCGCCCACTCTTATGTTGCCCACAAACAACTGAAGCAATACAACCAATGCAATCAGTATGGCAAGTTCCACCAGTTTGAATATTTTTTTGTCTTTCATAAAAAATTACCTCCTGCTGCTGTTCCGTTTTAGATACAGCGCAATAATATTTATTTTAAGCGGATATTACTCCGCATAAAACCAAAAATTTAAGCATTCTTTTCGTAAATGATCTTTAAGCCTTCCAAAAGAAGGTTGTCACAGCAAACTATGTCTTTTCTGCAGTTTTTAACTACCTCAGCACTAAGTCCGCCGGTAGCAACGATAGTTGCCGACTCACCAAGCTGCTCCTCAATTCTGTCGCAAAGACCGTCAATCATAGCGGCACAGCCCAGCACTAAGCCCGACTTCATACAGTCAACAGTGTTGGTGCCGATAACATTGGGCGGTGCCTCAATGCCGATCTGAGGAAGCTGTGAGGTGCGTGAGGTAAGGGCATCAAGAGAGATGCGGATACCCGCTGAAATAGCGCCACCTAAAAAGCAGCCGTTTTTATCAATAACACTGATAGTGGTAGCGGTGCCCAGATCCAAAACGATACAAGGCAGCTTATACATCTTAACTGCCGCCACCGCACCTGCCGCAAGGTCAGCGCCCAGCTGAGCAGGATTGTCTATCTTTATATTAAGTCCCGTTTTAACGCCGGGTCCCACCGACAAAGGCTCTTTACCGGTAAGGGTTCTTATGGCACGTTTAAAGGCAGAGCCCAAAACCGGCACAACAGAACTGATAATAGAACCGTGGATATCCTTGGTGGAAATGCCGTAAAGGTGCAGCAAATCACGCAAATCAATAGCATACTGATCCCCTGTTTTAAGGCGGTCAGTAGCAAGACGTGCAACGAATTTAAGATCGTCCTTATCGTAAACACCCAGTGTTATATTTGAGTTGCCGATATCAATTACCAAAAGCATTAAATTTACCTCTTATTTTGTAGTTCTCTGCAAAGACTCGTCAGTAAGCTGCATAAGCTCGATGGGATTACCGTCAGGATCGCCTACCCAAGCCTGATAGGAGTTGTCATCACCACGAACAGGCTCTGACCAGATCTTCACACCATTTGCACGTAAACGCTCAACATCAGCATAGATGTCATCAGTTTGCAATGCGATGTGCTTAAAGCTTTGTTTGTTTAAGGGATTAACCTCATCCTCAGGGAAAAACTCGATAAACTGATCGTTGGTTACTTTAACATACTGGATCCAAACCGAGCCGTCTTCGTTATAAAGAGTAAAGCTTTTCTGCATACCTAAAAAGTCGCAGTAAAATTCCATGGATTTATCAAGGTCTTTAACTGAAAGCGCCAAATGGCCGATATTAGTGATCATAATCATAACCCCCTTAAAGTTACTTATATTATAACACTTTCATTTTATTTGTAAAGAAAAAATTAGTGAAATATTATTTGTTTAACACTTAGACTTGTTGTGTGAATAAAATAATCTACTCCTAAAATTGTTTTAACTATAATTACTCTTGAAAATCTTTGTTTCGCTCACGCCGCGAAGGCGCCCCTTTTCTTTATGCGAAGAAAAGGGGAAAAGACGCAGCAAGGGAAAACCCTTCCAAACTGGGTTTTCCCTTTGCAATCCCTTTCCCGAATGGCTCAAGGGCTAGCCCTTGAGAATCCCCATTTGGTTTTGTTCAAAGTTTATATAAATTGACATTTCGTAGGGGAGGGGTTACCCCTCCCTTTGAGTTTTCAAACAAAAAAGACGGCTGAGGTTCAGCCGCCTTTTTAATACAAGTTTAGTGTGCGATAAGGGACTCGCCGTCCATCTCCTGGGGCTTTTCAATTCCCATAATCTCAAGCATTGTGGGAGAGATGTCACACAGCTTGCCGCCGACGGGTTTAAGCTGTGCATCGTAGCCGATCATAATGAAGGGTACGGGGAATGTGGTGTGAGCAGTGAAGGGCTCGTCACCCTCTGCCATCTTATCTGCATTACCGTGGTCAGCAGTTATAAGCGCAACGCCACCCATTTTTGTGGTAGCTTCAACCACTCTGCCAACGCACTCGTCAACCACTTCAACTGCCTTTTTAGCAGCGTCAAATATACCTGTGTGACCAACCATATCGCAGTTTGCAAAGTTCAAGATAACTGCATCGTAAGCACCGCTCTCGATCTTCTCACAAACAGCGTCACACACCTCATAAGCGCTCATCTGAGGGCAAAGGTCAAAAGTTGCAACGTCGGGAGTTTTGATAAGCACACGGTCCTCACCCTCGAACATAACCTCTTCACCGCCGTTAAAGAAGAAGGTTACGTGGGCATACTTGGTGGTTTCAGCAATTCTCAGCTGAGTTTTACCTGCTTTTGCAAGGGTTTCACCGAAGGTCATGGTAAGCACCTTGGGAGCAAAGGCAATATTAACGTTAGGCATGGTTACATCATACTCAGTCATACATACAAAGTACAGCGGCAAAACGCCCTTCTCACGTACAAATCCGTTAAACTCGGGATCCACCAGTGAACGGGTGATCTCACGGGCTCTGTCAGGACGGAAATTGAAAAATACAAAGCTGTCGTTAGCGTTTACCTGAGCGTCGTCAGCAATAACAGTGGGAACAACAAACTCATCAGTTAAATTCTTGCCGTCAGCATCAATGGTTTCGTAAGACTTAACAACTGCCTCATAAGCGCAGTCAGCCTTATTACCTTTACCGTTAACGATAGCGTCATAAGCCAACTTAACTCTATCCCACTGGGTGTCACGGTCCATACCGTAGTATCTGCCTGCAACGGTTGCTATCTTACCAACGCCGATCTCCTTAGTCTTTTCATAAAGCTCTTTTACAAAGTCTTTACCGGATGTGGGAGAAACGTCACGACCGTCCAGTAAGCAGTGGATAAACACTTTATCAAGTCCGTTTTCCTTTGCCATTTTAAGCAAAGCGTAAAGGTGGGTGTTGTGAGAGTGAACGCCACCGTCGGACAAAAGGCCCATCAAATGCAGTGCACTACCGTGCTGTTTGCAGTTGTTCATAGCACTGAGCAAAACTTCGTTTTCAAAGAAGTCACCGTCGTTTATAGACTTGGTGATTCTGGTAAGCTCCTGATAAACAACTCTACCGGCACCGATGTTGGTGTGACCAACCTCACTGTTACCCATCTGTCCTTCAGGCAGACCAACGTCCATACCTGACGCACCGATCTGGGTCATGGGGTACTGGCTCATATATTTATCCAGATTAGGTTTGTTAGCAGCGGCAATAGCGTTGCCTTCTGCTGACGGATTCATACCAAATCCGTCCATAATAATTAAAGTAACGGGTTTTTTCATTTAAATTAGTCCTTTCAACATCAAGGATTATTTACTTGCTGCCTTAACGATAACAGAGAAATCCTGTGCTTTAAGTGAAGCACCGCCGATAAGACCGCCGTCAACATCAGGCTTAGAAAGAAGCTCCTCAGCGTTAGCAGCGTTCATTGAGCCGCCGTACTGGATTGTAACGGTGTCAGCAACGTCTTTGCCGTAAACGTCAGCAATAGCCTCACGGATAGCAGCGTTAACCTCGTTTGCCTGATCAGCAGTAGCAGTTTTGCCGGTACCGATAGCCCAAACAGGCTCGTAAGCGATGATAACCTTCTTAAGCTGCTCAGCACTAACGCCCTGCAAAGCGATCTTAGTCTGCATAGCAACCAGCTCAGCAGTAATGCCCTGCTCACGCTGCTCAAGGTACTCACCAACACAAACGATAGCAGTAAGACCTGCATTAAGTGCTGCAAGAGTTCTCTTGTTAACGGTAACGTCAGTTTCACCAAAATAGGTTCTGCGCTCAGAGTGGCCGATGATTACATACTCAACGCCCAGTGCTGTAAGCATATCAGCAGAGATCTCGCCGGTGAAAGCGCCTGATTTCTCAAAATGCACGTTCTGTGCACCGATCTTGATGTTGCTGCCCTTTGCAGCTTCAATAGCAGCCTGCAAATCAACAAAAGGTACGCAAAGTACTACGTCACAATCAGCACCTGCAACTAAGGGTTTCATCTCGTTGATAAGTGCGGTGGTCTCAGCGGGAGTTTTGTTCATTTTCCAGTTACCTGCGATAACTGCGTTTCTCAAAGTTTTATTCATTTTAATATCCTCCGAATTTCAGTAAAACAGGCGGATGTTTCTCCGCCTGCTTAAAGTTATTTATTATTTATCGTTCATAGCAGCGATTCCGGGAAGCTCTTTGCCCTCCAAGAATTCAAGTGATGCACCGCCGCCTGTGGAGATGTGGCTCATCTTATCGCCGAAGCCCAATGTGTTAACTGCAGCTGCAGAGTCACCGCCGCCGATGATAGTGATAGCATCGGTCTCAGCCAAGGATTTTGCAACAGCGATTGTACCCTTTGCAAGAGTGGGGTTCTCGAACACGCCCATAGGTCCGTTCCAAACAACGGTCTTTGCTGACTTAACAGCATCTGCATACATCTGAGCAGTTTTTGTGCCGATGTCAAGGCTCATGTGGTCAGCAGGGATCTTGTCTGCGTCAACAACCTGAACGTCGATAGGAGCATCGATAGGATCGGGGAAATCTTTAGCGATTGTGCAGTCGATAGGAAGCAGGATCTTAACACCCTTCTCCTCTGCCTTTTTAAGCATATCCTTGCAGTAGTCGATCTTCTCGTTGTCAAGAAGTGATGTGCCTACGCCGTAGCCCTTAGCAGCCAGGAAGGTGTAAGCCATACCGCCGCCGATGATGAGTGTATCTGCTTTGTTAAGCAGGTTCTCTATAACGTTAAGCTTGTCAGCAACCTTAGCACCGCCCAAGATTGTAACAAAAGGTCTTGCAGGATTTTCAACTGCGCCACCCAAATATTTGAGCTCTTTTTCAATAAGGTAGCCAACTGCAGCTTCCTCAACATAATCAACTACACCAACAGTTGAGCAGTGTGCTCTGTGGGCAGCACCGAAAGCGTCGTTAACAAAAATGTCAGCCAATGAGCCAAGCTCTTTGGAAAGTGCTTCGCCGTTTTTGGTTTCTTCTGCACGGTAACGGGTGTTCTGTAAAAGAACAACGTCGCCGTCTTTCATATTTGCAACTGCAGCCTTTGCGTTTTCACCAACAACGTTATCGTCAGCAGCGAAAACAACTTCTTTGTCCAAAAGCTCTGAAAGTCTTTTAGCAACGGGAGCCAGTGAAAGCTCGGGCTTAGGCTCGCCCTTGGGCTTACCAAGATGTGAGCAAAGGATAACCTGTGCACCGTCTGCAAGCAGTTTCTTAATGGTGGGGAGCGCGGCAACTATACGGTTTTCGTCAGTAATAACGCCGTTTTTAAGGGGCACGTTAAAGTCGCAACGTACTAAAACCTTTTTGCCTTTTGCGTTGATATCATCAACGGTCTTTTTGTTGAGAGCTGTCATAAAATCAGCATCCTTTCTTTATACAAAAATTGAGATTGTTAAAAAACAAACATACTTTTACTATTTTATAATATTATTGCCAATTTTTCAAGTAAAAACTGACATTTTTTCAAATTACTTTAACTTTTTTGTTTCGCCGCCTTTTACCTCAACGGCAGCACCGTCAACATCCACCCAAACAGATATGGCTGAGGGGTTATACACAACGGTTTCGTCAGCGGTGAATTTAAGTGCTCTTACAGCGTTAACATAGTCAACTATCTCAATGTTGGTAGCATACCAGACGTTGTCATGGCCGCTCATAAGCTCACAAAACTCCTCAATAAGCTCCCAGTTGTTGTCGTTGTTAAACTCGTAGGAATGGCCCCAAACGTACATAACGTTGCGGTCCCAAGGACGGTTGCTCTCTAAAAACTCCTTGCCCTTCTCACAGATGTCAGCACAGTGATGTGCGGTGGGGTGCCACTCTAAAAAGTTTTTGGGAAGTGAGAATCTGCCAGTGCTGTTTACGGTTCTGGAGTATTCCATACCAACAGCGGGCAGGATAGAAAGCACATCATCGTCGTAGGCGCCGAAGGGGTAAGACATACCTCTAACGGGATAACCGCAAAGCTGTTCGAGATTTTGTTTGTCCTGCATAATCTCCTTCACAACACCCATATTGCTAAGCATACAGGGGTTGGGATGAGTAAGGGTGTGTACCGAAACCTCGTGGCCCTTATACAGCTCGGCAACCTCCTCTTTGGAAACGTTCCAGGCATCCTCGGTTTTTGTTTCTGTGAGATTGCCGGAATTGAGATGGAAGGTGCCCTTTATTCCGTATTTGTTAAAGATCTCGATCAAACGGCGGTCGAACTTAGGACCGTCATCATAGCTCATGGTAAGTGCTTTGGTTTTTCCGCCGGGGAAATATCTCATTTTAACAGACATAATACTACCTCCGAAACAAATAAATTTTATTTTATTATATCATTCTGTAAAAAAATTTCAATATTAACTATTGTAATATTGATGCTTGTTTAGTAAAATAATAATAACAAATTTATTTTTGGAGGTATTTTTATGAAAAAGTATGTTTGTCCTATCTGCGGATATGTTTATGACGAGGCTATCGGCGATCCCGATAACGGTATTGAGGCAGGAACTGTTTGGGAGGATGTTCCCGAGGATTTTGTATGTCCTTTATGCGGCGCAGAAAAAGACGTATTTGAAGAGGAATAATATATAAAAGTTAACACGGGCTGTGATGTGATCACAGCCCGTGTTTTATTGTTTAATGGTATAACCGATAGAAATTGCAGGGAACGGATTTATCCGCTTTGCAATCGGAATGCATAAATGCATTCCCTACAAAATATCCCCTCGCCAAAGCTCCCTGAGATACACACCAAGCCAAATGGGGATTTTGAAATATCGGAGCGTCGAAATCGCCGCTCCCTACAAAACGCTCCTCCTAAACTCTCCTGAAATATATATGAAACTCAATGGGGATTTTTAAGGGCGAGCCCTTAAACCATTCGGGAAAGGGTTTGCAAAGGGAAAACCCAGTTTGGAAGGGTTTTCCCTTGCTGCGTCTTTTCCCCCTTTTCTTCGCATAAAGAAAAGGGGTGCCAAAGCGGCATGA
>JAFQWA010000003.1 GCA_017407705.1 Clostridia bacterium | reverse complement strand
GGTTCTCAATAAAAAGGGACAAGAAAGATCATCAACTATGACACGCACCGAGAAAAAATATAAAAAAGTCCGAAAAAGCCTTGTCACAAGCGGATTTTCCTAAAAATTCGGTGATATCTTTTTCGGTGCGACGTGCCAAAACGAAAAGGACATCCGACAGGGTGTCCTTTTTGTTTTGGTTAGGCAACTGAATTGAAAATTATCTTGTGCAAGTGCCACTTGACAAAATCAAGTAATATATTCTTTCATTTTACAAAACTTTTTGCTATAATTAAATCAAGTAAAAGGAGGCGACTTTTATGACGGTTGGTGAAAAAATTCAAACATATAGAAAACAACTTGGTTTATCACAAGAGGATCTTGGCCAGAAGTTGCTTGTAAGCCGACAGACAATCAGTTTGTGGGAAAAAGATCAAACTGTACCGACCATTGATAATTTAATGCGACTGAGCGATATATTCGGCACATCGGTTGATGAAATATTAGGCTCGGAAAACCGAGAGCAAAATAGAGAGAATAAACCGTACGAAGCATATCAGTTTGCTTTTATAAAAGAAGAGTTAAATGAAATATATTGTTTACAAAGAAAAATCATTTATAAAAGGCCAATTCTTTTTACTTTGCTTTGCATTTTACTTATTTTATTTTCTATCGGTTCATCTGCTCCTGATCTTATGATAGGTTTTGCTTTTGGTATGTTTTTAATTGGAACAATTTCTCATGTTAAAGGAATTCGTGCATATAATAAATCTTGGAAAAACAGCATTGAACGAATCAGTCAAGCAACTTATGAGTACAAAATTTTTGAAGATTATATTAGTATAAATATATATCATAAAAACGAAAAAATACGTGAATCAAAATGCTATTTTACAGATATAGAACAAATACAGCAGTTCGGAAAGTGGCTGTTTTTTCAGTTTGGTGGACAATCTTTTATTGTTAGGAAAAGTGATTTAAAAGAAAATTCTGCATTTTATTCATATATGTATAAAAATCCCTCAAAAATCATAGAGAGCCCCATACCGAACAGGTGGAGAACCATATCAATCATACTGTTCGTGGCTTCTATTTTATCAATATTTGGTGCATTGGTTTTGGTAGGGACTGTATCTGATATAAACGGATTGTTTACTGAAAACATGTGGCTATTCTTTTTGTTAACTCCTATTCCGATCGCATCAATTATTTTTGGATTTATATTAAAGTCAAAAGGATACAAATATAAGAAAAACATAATAGTTGGATTGATAATGACGTTTTTACTGTGTGTATATGGCTCGTTTACCTTTATGTTTTAAGAGACAAGACCTTGAACAACCCCTCAAAACAGATGTTTTGAGGGGTTTAACCGTCTGCGCTTATTGACAAAATGTGACGATATATTATATAATAAAATTAGCAAATACAATTTAAAAGAGGGGGATTTTTTGTGAGCAGAGAAACCGATCTTAAAGCATTAAAACAGTTGAAAAACGATATGGTTGAGGCCGATGCTTTTGCCGAACTTGCGAAAGAAGAGTGGGATAAGAGCAGAGAAATCAAGCAGGAGCTGGATAATGCAAAATTTGTGTTCAAACCACTTCCCACAGACAACGAAGCAACTGTAAGGGCTGACTTTAAAGAGTCTTGGAAAAAGTTTTTCGGTAAAACGGGCAAGTTCAAGGCGATTTTTCTCGGTTTATACAGTGTTGCTATGGTAGCGTTTGCAGTGATGCTGTTTATGGATGCTTACAAAAACAGCTGCACTATATTCAAGCAACCGCACAAGTGGGATGAGCCTGCAGAGCTCATACTCACAGGAATTATAGCGGCAGCATTTCCCATTATCGCCGCATTTTTCTCCTGGGTACACGTGGTTTCGTCGGATAACAGAGGTCCCTTCGGCTTTGTAGGACTTATTGCGCTGGGTATTTCGGGCGTTTTGTTCGCTGTTGTTTGCGACTGGACAAAGAGTATGCACCTTCTCTTGGTCATTTTAGGCTCTTTGGTCGCTGCTATACTTATCTGTTTCGTTATTCAGCTTATTTTCTTCATTATCAGCAAGCTGCCGCCTGCTTACAGCGGCAAACAGAGGGCTATAATTGCGGCTGAGAAGCAGAAGGATATAGATAATACCGAGCTTAACAGGGTTAACGAGGTAAAAGAAAGAGAAGAGTGGGAGACCTGGTGGGCACAACGCAAGGTTGAGCTTAAGGAAATGGGTCTTGATCATATCAGTCGCGGTGATGCGGCTATGGAAAAGGCTAAGGCACATCTTGCAAGTGCTGAGGCGTCAGACATTTTGGGCGACGACGAAAAAGCACCCGAGATTATTGATATGCTCATACATTTCATAGAAAGCCGTCGTGCAGATAACATTAAAGAGGCTTTACACGAATATGATGCTATGAAGCAGAATCAAAAGCTTCTTGAAATAGAGGCGATGAAGGTTCAGGTTGAAATTGAAAAGGCTATGAAAGAAAATGCCGACCGTCAATATGAAATGGAGATGAACCGTCGTCACCAGATCGAGATGGAAGCACAGGCAAGAAGAAACGCAGATATGCAGTCACAGATCGCAGCAAACACAGCCGCTGCCGCCGCTACTGCAGAGCGTATGCGTAAGGATGCGGCGTCAGCCGCTGCAGACGCTGCCGCAACACAGGCAAGAGTCGCCTCGGATATATCAGCCCTTTATCGTCAGGAATATTA
Organism: Clostridia bacterium; assembly: GCA_017407705.1. GTDB lineage: Bacteria > Bacillota > Clostridia > Oscillospirales > Acutalibacteraceae > RGIG2202. The sequence continues at coordinate 27,389 of JAFQWA010000003.1, read as the reverse complement.
CAATTCATAAGGGAAGTGGCACTTAATATGCGCGACAACATATACAAGGATTTACATCATAATTTTGTTATTATACGTTTTTTGAACAATAGTAATTTTTGTGATGAATCAGCACTGGAAGATGCAAAAAGCAGTATAAAAAATATTCGTTTAGAATTAGAAACCGAAATTCAAAACAATAATCATAAAATTTTAATTTACTGCATAGACACTCTTTTGGAAATTATGAATGAAGGCAATAGAAGGAAAACTTTCGATTTTGCAAATGCGATTCATAATATGCCTGAGATTTGTATGGGAACAAGAGATATTGATTCTTTTAAACCTGAAATAAATTATTATAACTGTAAGAACGAAGAGCAACGGTTTTCTGACTACTTAGATTTTGAAGATAATTGCTTTATTACAGAAACAGATGAAAGGTATGTAAAACATCAGTTTTATAAATCTACTGTTATTGCTTTTGTGATTTTTTCTCTCTTGGCGTGTTTTGGATTTTTGGTTGCATGGCAGACTTTTGTGTTTTTTGAAGTGATTGTTTTAATTTCTTGTATTGTAACAATATTTTCAAAAAAACGTGAGGGTCATAATTATGAATTGCATTTTGAGAATGACTGGCTTTTGATTACAAATTGTGTTACTTTTGATAGTTACGAAGTATATGATGTTCCGGCAAGTGATTTTGTTATTACACAGTCAAATAAAGAAAAGGAATCTGATTATTGCAGCTTGTTAATCAAAAACACAGTTTTCGCTTTTGGTGGAGTAAAAAAATGCAATAAGCTTAAAGAATATATTTCAAATAATTTTAGATGAATGCGAGCATCTAAGGCAGCAACACACCACCTCGGAAAGGAAGATATATATGAAACGCGCAGCAGATTTCAGAGGTATTGCACGTAAGTCGTTATCAGGACGTTGGGGCCTTGCAATTATTGCAGGTTTGGTTGCGTCTGTGTTAGGAGCGTGTGCACAAATTGGTCCTGATTTAAACATTGAATCTACCAAAACAGGTGTAAAGGCAGATATTGAATTCGGAACTTGGACAATTCCGCTGGAAACCTGGAGCTTTGATCAGGTGGCAGAGTTTTTGGCACGAAACGCTTTCTACATAGCAACTTCAGTTGTGGCGGCAGTGTGCATAAGCTTATTAGTCAGCAGCGTCGTCAGGGTGGGATACTGTAAATTCAACCTTGAATTGGTGGACGGTTCAGCAGAGCCTAAAGTGAAAACACTGTTTGACTACTTTAAACACTTCAAACCGGTTGTGGTTACCAATTTGCACAAATCATTACTTATATTCTTATGGAGTTTACTGCTTGTCGTACCCGGCATTATTACCGCATTCAGCTATGCTATGGTTGACTACATACTGGCAGAAAATCCTGAGATAAGCTCTAAAGAGGCGTTAAAGCAGTCTGAACAAATGATGGAGGGTAAGCGTTGGAGACTGTTTTGTTTAGAAATGAGCTTTATCGGTTGGGGACTTCTTAGTGCGCTTACCGGAGGTATTGGTCAATTGTGGCTAATTCCTTATACCGAGGCGGCTAGTGCAGCCTTTTACCGTGAGGTATCGGGAACAGGAATTGTCACCGCAGAACCTGTTTTGGAAAACGAATAAATTATAAGTAAAAGCAGATGCCACTGTGCATCTGCTTTTGTTTTTTTGGCGATTTACGGGGTATATTCAAATAAATTCATACTTTTTGCGGATTTTACTTGCAAAATGCAGATTTATGTAGTACAATACCAAATGCAATTAAATATCTGTATGAAATGTTCAGAACAAAAGGTTGAACTGAATGTGGACAGAACTTTGGAGACGCTCATTTATTTGAGGGCCGAAGGTGCAAGCGTGGAACACGTTAAACTCTCAGGCAAAAGGACAAAGATAACTGCTTTAGCAGTTTATGCTTTTGACGGATGGTGTTTTACGCAAGCCGTCATTTTTTATTTTTAGGGAGGATGTTTATGTTAGACAAAATCGCAGAAATAAACGGTGCTGTCAACGGTGTCGTTTGGGGAATACCCGGTCTGGTGCTGTTGATCGGTACAGGTATTCTTATGACTATCGTTACCAAGGTTTTTCAGGTTTCCCATATCGGACATTGGTTTAAGAAAACTCTTGGTAGCCTTTTCAAGAAGGACGTTATAGGCCACAGTAAGGAAAAGGGTTCTATATCTCCGTTCCAGGCCCTTTGTACTGCTCTTGCTGCTACAGTAGGTACAGGTAATATCGCAGGTGTTGCTGCTGCTATCTGTGTTGGTGGTGCAGGTGCTGTTTTCTGGATGTGGGTTGCTGCTTTCTTTGGTATGATGACCAACTATTCCGAAAACGTTTTGGGTATGTATTTCCGTCGCAAGAACCCCAACGGTGAGTGGTCCGGCGGTGCTATGTACTATCTTAGAGACGGTCTTGGTAAGAAAAAAGGCTGTAAATGGATAGGCGTTGTACTTGCTGTGCTGTTCTCTGTATTCACTATGCTGGCTTCTTTCGGTATAGGAAGTATGGGACAGGTAAACAAGATCGTTGCCAACGTTGCAGTTGCTTTTGATGTAAAGGCTCTGTCAAACATTATGGTATTCGGCAACGTTTCTCTTTACAACGTTCTTATCGGTGTTGTAATTATGATACTTACCGCACTTATCACTTTAGGCGGTCTTAAGAGAATTGCTAACGTTGCTGAGAAGATCGTTCCCTTTATGGTAGCTCTTTACATAATCGGCAGCATCATTATCATTGGTATAAACTACAATGCAATCATTCCTGCATTTAAGGCTATTTTTGTAAACGCCTTCAAGCCTGAGTCTTTTGTTGGCGGCGGTATCGGTGCCGTTATAATCGCTATGACTAACGGCTTCAAACGTGGCGTTTTCTCAAACGAGGCAGGTCTTGGTTCTTCTGTAATGGTTCACTCCAACTCCAACATTAAAGATCCCGTTAAACAGGGTATGTGGGGTATATTCGAAGTATTTGCCGACACAATGGTGGTTTGCACCATGACTGCTCTGGTAGTTTTAACTTCCGGCGGTCTTACCTCAGGTGTGTTCAACGTTCAAACAGGTGAGATTGCACAAGGTCTTACCGATGCTACATTGGTAGGCGGAGCATTTAATGCTGTGTTCTCCTGGGGCAATATCGGTCAGAAATTCATTGCTGTTGCAATGTTCCTCTTTGCCTTTACAACAGTTTTGGGCTGGTCTCATTACGGTTCTAAGGCTTGGGAGTATCTATTTGGTGCCAAAACAACCGTTATCTTCAGAATAATCCACGTTTGCACAGTTATTTTCGGTGCAGTACTTTCTTCTTCACTGGCTTGGGATATTTCAGACACCTTCAACGGTCTTATGATGATCCCCAACCTGATCGGCGTGGTTGCGCTGTTCCCGTTGGTTATGAAAATCACCAAGAACTATGTTGACCGCAGAATTAAGAACAAGAATGTTGCTCCTGTTCTTTCATACGATCCTGAAATTGAAGCAGAGGCTGCAAAGGATCTGGATGCAGAATAAAAATTATAAAATAAAAAGCAGATGCATACGAGTTGTACTCTTAAGGATAGAAAAAAGCTGTGTAGAAAATTTCTACACAGCTTTTCATTTTTTGTCTTATACCTTGGACAAGCAGAGAGTTTGGGCGTCAAATACCATTTTATTAGAGGAATCTAAAACTCTTTGGATCTGCTCAAAAGAAAAATAACTTAAATTTTTAGAATAATATTTTTGTGATATATTGCTTCGCAACGCGATATATTTTACTTTGTAAAATGCGATATGTTCACCTTAGGTAAACGCGATATGATATAAATCCTTTTTACGCTTTTGACATATCTTGCCTACGGCAAGGAATGCAAAAGCATATCGCAAGGCGCAGCCTTATATCGCTCCGTTTGGTATATCATAAATCCCACAAGGGATTTATATCGCTGCGTTGTGTCCTTACGGATACAACGCCTAGCATCTGCTTTTTTTATGTTATAATAGTATTGCTATTGAACTTTTTTGAAAACGGTGATATACTTAGATAAATATCTTGAAAGGATACAGCCTATGAATATTATAGTTTCCGGTTGCGGAAAGATCGGCTCCACCATAGTAGAGAGCTTAGTTTTAGAGGGCCACGACGTTACTGTTTTGGATATGAATCCTGCAGTAGTTGAAGAAATAACAAATATACACGATGTAATGGGCGTATGCGGAAACTGTACCGATTGTGAGACTTTGAAGGACGCCCGTGTTGCTGATGCAAGAGTGTTCGTGGCGGTGACCGGTTCCGATGAACTGAATATGTTGGCGTGTTTTTTGGCAAAGCGTATGGGTGCAAGACACACCATAGCCAGAATTCGAAATCCTGAATACAACCAGAGCAGTCTGGTGTTTTTGCGTCAGCAGTTGGACCTTTCAATGGCAATAAACCCCGAACTGCTTGCTGCACAGGAGTTGTATAACATACTGAAATTCCCCTCAGCGGTTAAAATAGAAACCTTTTCACGACGTGACTTTGAAATGATCGAGGTCCGCTTAAAGCCCGACTCGGTTTTAAACGGTATGAACCTTATTACCATGCGTGAGAAATATGATGCTAAGGTGCTGGTTTGTGCAGTACAAAGGGATAACGAGGTTTTCATTCCCGACGGTAATTTTGTGATCAAAGGCGGCGACAAGTTAGGCATCACCGCTACTCCCACTGAGTTTTTGAAATTCTTTAAGGCGTTAAGCGTTTATCAGAAGCAGGCTAAGGATATTATGATTTTAGGCGGTAGCCGAATTGCATATTACCTTGCCCAAATGCTGGTAAGAGGCGGTAGCAACGTTAAGATAATTGACCGTGATGCAGAGGTGTGTCAGCGCTTTTGTGATGATATCCCCAAAGCAACGGTTATTGTGGGTGACGGTGCTCAGCAGGAATTGCTGTTGGAAGAGGGAATAAAGGATACCGAGGCTTTCGTTTCGCTTACGGGTATGGATGAGCAGAATATCCTTATCTCTGTTTTTGCATCCTCACTTAACGTGCCTAAGGTAATATCCAAGGTCAATCGAGATGAGCTTTTCAACTTGGCTGAAAATTTAGGACTTGATACTATCGTGTCACCTAAAAAAATCACTTCCGACGTTTTGCTGCGTTACGTGAGAGCGCTGTCTAACTCTTTCGGTAGCAACGTTGAAACCCTTTACCACCTTATGGACGATAAGGCAGAGGCTATAGAGTTCAGAGTTTCGCCCGAGTTTGAGTGGGTGAATATACCCCTTAAAGACCTTCAGATGAAGAAGAATATTATTATTGCAGGTATAATCAGAGAGCGTAAGCCTATGATCCCCACCGGTAACGATTGCATTATGGCAAACGACAGAGTTATCGTTATTGCGGCAGGTCAGCGTTTGCAGGAGCTTTCTGATATAATAAAAAAAGGATAAGTTGTAAATGAACTATAAAATGGTTATTCATACCACAGGTAAGATCATTGGCGTTGAAGCTATCTGCCTGCTGGTATCTGCGGCGGTATCGCTCATATATATGGAAAGCAGCGGAATATGGCTGCTGGCAACTGCCGTTTTTGGCGGACTGTTGTTTTTGCTATCTCGCTTTTTTAAGCCTAAGGATGAAATATTCTTCGCCAAAGAGGGTATGGTGACGGTTGCTCTTTCCTGGCTGATACTTTCCCTTATCGGCGCACTGCCTTTCTATTTAAGCGGTGAGATAAAGGGATTTATCAACTGTTTTTTTGAAACTGCCAGCGGACTTACCACAACAGGTGCATCGGTAGTGCCCAATGTTGAAACATTAAGTCACGGCATTGCTTTTTGGCGCAGCCTTACCCACTGGATAGGCGGTATGGGTGTGCTGGTATTGGTTATGGCTATCGCTCCTTCAGGGTCGGGACGCTCCATTCATATGATGCGTGCAGAGATGCCGGGACCTGTTGTGGGCAAATTAGTGCCTAAGGCAAAAACCACTGCCCGATTGCTTTATATAATATATATTGCTCTAACGCTGGTTCTTATCGGCTTGTTATTCTTCGGTGGAATGCCCGTATTTGATAGTATTATACACGCTTTCGGCACTGCAGGTACCGGCGGATTTGGTATAAAAGCAGACAGTATTGCCTCTTACAGTCCTTATCTGCAATGGGTGCTGACTGCGTTTATGGTGCTGTTCGGTATAAACTTTAACCTGTTCTATTTCATTTTAATAGGCAAGTTTATTTCTACATTAAAGAGCAGTGAGTTGTGGACCTATGTGGGCATTATAGTATCGGCGATCATCTTGATAACGGTAAATGTCAGTTCTCTTTATACAAGCATCGGTGAAGCCATACGTCATTCTGCGTTTCAGGTAGCGTCTATCATCAGTACCACGGGATATGCCACCGCCAATTTTGATGCTTGGCCCGTTTTTTCCAAGGCAATATTGCTGATACTTATGTTTTTAGGCGGTTGTGCAGGCTCCACTGCAGGAGGTCTTAAAATATCACGCTTTGTTTTACTGTGTAAAACCGCCAAAAACCGAATAAAACACGTTGTTCATCCCCGAACAGTCAAGTCGGTTCGGTTTGAAGGCAAGGCAGTGGATAATGAAACCCTAACCGGTGTTTCCTCATATTTTATTATTTACTGTATGTGTATTGTGGTGCTGTTTTTAATACTCTGTCTTGAGCCCTTCAGCCTTGAAAGTAATTTATCGGCTACTGCGGCAACATTTAACAATGTGGGTCCCGGATTTGGGGCAGCAGCAGTTAATTACAACGGATATTCTTATTTATCAAAAATATGTATGTCTTTTGCAATGCTGCTGGGAAGACTTGAGATATACCCTATACTCATTTTGTTTATGCCCGCTACCTGGACCAAAAAATAAGCTTATCACCCTGCCTGTTTTCGGGCAGGGTGTTTTTGTGTTTACAAATATTTAATTGATTTTTTGCTGTAATTATGGTAAACTCACTCTAAAGGAAGTACTGATTATGATATATGCTAACATCATCAAAGCCACTTTTATAGAGCGGATAAACCGATTTGTTGCACGGTGCAGTGTGAACGGTGAAATAAGCCTTGTCCACGTGAAAAACACCGGCAGATGCAAGGAACTGCTGATGCCCGGCGCTAATGTGCTGTTGCAGGAGTTTAAGGATACTAGCCGCAAGACTAAGTATGATCTTATATCAGTCTATAAGGGTGAGCGGCTTGTGAATATGGACAGTCAGGCGCCTAACAAGGTTTTTTATGAGTGGGTAAAAAGCGGTAAATTTGCGCCCGACGTTACTCTCATAAAGCCTGAATGTAAGTATGAAAATTCAAGGTTTGATTTTTATATTGAAACAGTTGACCGTAAAATATTTGTTGAGACTAAGGGCGTTACCTTAGAGCAAAACGGTGTGGTCAGCTTTCCCGATGCTCCCACAGACAGAGGCGTTAAGCATTTGTCTGAGCTGATAAAGGCGGTAGAGCAGGGGTATGAGGCTTATGCAGTTTTTGTGATACAAATGAGCGGGGTGGACTATTTTACTCCCAACGACAAAACTCATAAGGAATTTGCCGATATGTTAAGGTTGGCGGCAGATAAAGGGGTAAAGGTTTTGGCTTACGATTGTAAGGTGGGCGAAAACAGTCTTGAAATTGAAAAAAGTGTTGATGTAAAGCTTTAAGGAGATATATTATGAATTTAGAAAAGACTATACAAAATCTTAATAAAAACGGCATATTTACTGCAGTTGCCGAAACCAAAGAGGACGTTATAAAGATATTTAAGTCTATGGCACCTAAGGGAAGTGTTGTGGGTAACGGCGGCTCTGTATCGGTGGAGCAGTGCGGACTTATTGATTTTGTGAAAAACGGCGACTATGATTTTGTGGGCCGTAATGTGGATGAAAACACCGACTACTTTTTATGCAGCAGCAACGCTGTTACCGAAAACGGTGAGATTTATAATGTTGACGGCTTTTGCAACCGTATATCAAATATTGCACAAGGCCCTAAAAACGTGGTTATGGTGGTGGGCACAAATAAGATCGTTGCAGACCTTAACCAGGCTATTTACAGAGTGAAAACTGTTGCCGCACCTAAAAACTGTGTGCGACTTAACAAGGATACACCCTGTGCTAAAGCGGGCAGATGCATATCTCTTTTAAAGGAAAACCCCTTTATGACTGACGGCTGTGACAGCAGTGACAGAATTTGCTGTAGTTATTTGACAACCTCGGTTCAAAGGGTGAAGGACAGAATAAAGGTAATATTTGTAAAGGAAGAGTTAGGATTTTAAGCTGTTATGAAAGTAAATGAGATAAACGATTTAAAGCAGATTGTGGCTGAGAACATCACAAATTTGCGTGTGGCAAACCAAATGACTCAGTTTGAGCTAGGGGATAAAATAAATTACTCTGATAAAGCTGTGTCCCGTTGGGAAAGAGGAGAGGCTATCCCTGACGCCCGTGTTTTGCTGCAGCTGGCTGAAATGTTCGGTGTTACGGTTGACTATCTGTTACACAAACAAACACAGCCGCCGAAAAAGGCTAAGTCTGAGTCAAGGCTTAACCATAAAAACATCATATTGCTAACCCTAACCGCTATATGGACACTGGCGCTCTTGATATTTATTATCATATATCTTTGGCACCATTCCGAGTGGACGGTGTTTGGCTATGCAGTGCCCGTAACTATGGTGGTATGGCTGATTTTGAATTCTGTATTCGGAAACAGAAAGTATAATATTTATCTTGTTTCTGCCTTGGTGTGGAGCCTTATTGCATGTTTTTACTTTTCTGTTTGGTCGTATTTTGATAAGAACTGGTGGATACTGTTTTTACTTGGTATCCCTGCACAGATAATAGTTTATTTAGGCTTCAGGCTACGTAAAAAGCCGTCGAAATAATGAATTCTACAAAAATGAGAGTGGATTTTTTCTACTCTCATTTTTTGTTTTGCAAGGGTAGAGTAGAAATAAGGTATAATAGATTGCTTTTTAAGGGAAGATTGTATAAACTTATAAAAGTACAGGCAAGAATATTGTTGCCTATGATAATTTAAGCGAGGTAAAAATTATGTCAGATTATATTTTGAGCTGTTGCTCAACAGTGGACCTTTCACAGGAGCATTTAAAAAGCAGAGATATAAACTATGTTTGCTTCCACTACTCTCTTGACGGTCAGCACTATACCGACGATTTAGGCCAGAGTATGTCTATGGATGAGTTTTATGCTAAGATGGCGGCAGGTGCTGAAACCAGAACCTCTCAGGTAAATATAGATGAGTTTATAGATTACTTCACACCCTTCTTAGAGCAGGGTAAGGATATAGTTCACGTTTGCCTTTCAGCAGGACTTTCAGGTACTTTTAACTCTGCAAGTATTGCAAGAGAGGATCTGCTTGAAAAGTATCCCGACAGAAAGATCTACATTATCGACTCCACAGGTGCGTCATCGGGCTACGGACTGCTTATGGATAAGCTGGCTGATATGCGTGATGAGAACAAGTCGGCACAGGAGCTGTATGATTGGGCAAATGAAAACGCACTTAATCTGCATCTTTGGTTTTTCTCCACTGACCTTACCTTCTATGTAAAGGGCGGTAGAGTTTCAAAGGCATCAGGTTGGTTTGGTACTGTTTTGAAAATCTGTCCCTTGCTTAATATGAGCAACGAGGGTAAGTTAGTGCCCAGACACAAGATCAGAGGCAAGAATAACGTTATCCAGGAGATCGTTAAGAAAATGGAGCTTCACGCACAGGACGGTCTTGATTACAGCGATAAGTGTTACATTTCACATTCTGCTTGTATGGAAGACGCAAGGGCTGTTGCTGATTTGGTAGAGAGTAGATTCCCCAAACTTAAGGGCAAGGTTGAGATTTTTGACATCGGCACCACCATCGGCAGCCACACCGGTCCCGGCACAGTTGCACTGTTCTTCTGGGGCGATAAAAGAGAAAACTGATAAAAATGGCGTCTTTACGTAGCTTATCATAAGGACACGGTAGGGGCGAACTGTGTTCGCCCGCATAAGACCGCACGTCCACTCTACGAATACACAAACAAAAACCCACGATGCAGTTTGCACCGTGGGTTTTATATGTATATATCTTAGTTGAACATTGTTGACATAGGCTTGTCTTCGTAAATTCTCTCGATAGCCTCTGCAAAAACAGGAGCAACGGGGAGCATTGTAATCTTTTTGCTCTGTTTTGACTCGGGCAGGGGAATAGTGTCAAGCAAAACAACCTCTTTAAGAACGCTGTTGTTAATACGCTCAATAGCAGGACCTGACAAAACACCGTGAGTAGCACAAGCGCTAACCTCTTTAGCACCGCCCTTTTCAACGATAGCAGCAGCAGCGTTGCAAAGAGTACCTGCGGTGTCGATCATATCGTCAACGATAATAACCTTCTTATCCTTAACATCACCGATGATGTTCATAACCTCACTAACGTTTGCACGCTGACGGCGTTTGTCAACGATAGCGATAGGAGCATCAATTCTCTGAGCGAAGTTTCTTGCTCTGGTAACTGAACCAAGGTCGGGAGATACAACTACGATATCATCCTTGCAATCAGCAAACTTGCTGCCGAAATAAGGAGCCAAAATCGGAACACCTAAAAGATGGTCAACGGGAATGTTGAAGAATCCCTGAATCTGTGCAGCGTGAAGGTCCATAGTAAGAACACGGTCAGCGCCGGCAGTTGTTAAGATGTCAGCAACCAATTTTGCTGAGATCGGATCACGGGCTTTTGCTTTTCTGTCTTGTCTTGCATAGCCGAAATAAGGAATAACAGCAGTAATTCTTCCTGCAGATGCTCTCTTCATAGCATCCATCATAATAAGCAGCTCCATAAGATTGCTGTTAACAGGAGCGCAGGTGGACTGTACGATAAACACGTCAGAGCCACGAACTGACTCGTTAATAGAAACAGCGATCTCGCCGTCGCTAAAGTGTTTTACCTCTGATTTGCCCAATGACAGACCAAGAGCTGAAGCGATCTGCTTTGCAACAGCAGGATTTGAGTTTGCGGTAAAAATTTTGATATCTTTCCCGTGGAAATTCATTTTTTAAGTTCCCCTTTGTTTTTATTATTGCCGAAGGTCACACCTTCGGGAATGGTTAAAAGTATAATTTTGCACGTTCGTTCAGCAGCTGGAGCTGAGCAGGGTCGTTTGCACCCATAACAACGTCAGGACAAGCAGCCACATAAGAGTTAACGTTATATCCCTCTGCGATAGCTATTTTGATAGTATCAGTGAGATAATACTCGTTCTGAGCATTGTTGTTATCAATTTTATCAAGCAACTGTAATAAAATCTCAGCATCAAACCAGTAAGCACCGGAATTGATCTCTTTTATCTTTGCCTGCTCCTCGTTAGCGTCTTTAAACTCAACGATAGCACTTATCTTGCCGTTTTCCTTAACAATTCTGCCGTAAGAAGCGGGATCGTCAAGCTGAGCGGTGATAACGGTAACTGCGTTTTTCTCAGCGGTATGTAAGTCCAAAGCGGATTTAATGGTGTCACCGTCCATCAGCGGAGCGTCACCGCAGACTACCAACACGTTACCACCCTTATGGGCAGCAATAAAATCGGTTGCCTGCATAACAGCGTGAGCAGTACCAAGCGGCGGTGATTGCAAAGCGGTGCAGTAATCATCACCCAGATGCTGTTTAACCACGTCAGCCTTAAAGCCAACGATAACGCAAATATCCTTTACAGACTTTTTACAAGCATCGGTAACATAGTCCAGCATAGGCTTGCCCAACACCGGCATAAGCACCTTAGGCAGATCAGATTTCATACGCTTGCCTTCACCTGCAGCCAATATAACAGCGCAGTTTTTATGGGACACTTGATCACATCCTAATCAAACAAATAAAGCCGACGGAAAATCTCGTCAACCAAACTTAAAACTTTATATTAATATTATGCCAATTTTTTAACAATATTTCAAGTGCTATTTTTCAAAAAATTCAAAAATAGGGGACTTTTTGAAATAATTGTTGAATATTTGCAAAAACTGTCATTTTTATCCCGTAAATATGTACGTTTTTTAATTGCGTTTTTTTAAGAAAGGTTGAAATTTACAAATATTTGTTATATAATAATCAAGTTGATTAACTTTGAGGAGAGATAAAAGTGAAAATATTGGTTGTTAATGCAGGTAGCTCATCATTGAAATATCAGCTTATTGATATGACTGATGAGAAAGTAATTGCAAAAGGCTTGTGCGAGCGTATCGGAATTGACGGTAAGATCAGCCACAAGACTTTTGACGGCAGAGAGTATGAGGCTCAGATAGATATGCCCGACCATACCGCTGCTTTCAAGTGCGTTGAGAAAGCACTTATCTCAGGCGACGCAAAGGCTATCGATTCAATGGACGAGATCGGCGCGGTAGGTCACCGTATAGTTCAGGGTGGCGCTATTTTTGATCATTCTGTTTTGGTAAACGAGCAGGTTGTAAACGATATCGAGGGCTTGGCTGACTTAGCTCCCTTGCACAACATCGCTCACGTTCAGGGTATCAGAGGTTGTCTTGAGTGCTTTGGCGACAAGATCCCTCAGGTAGTTGTTTTCGATACCTCTTTCCACGCAACTATGCCCGAAACTTCATATCTGTTTGCTCTGCCTTATGAGTACTATGAGAAATACAAGATCCGTCGTTACGGCTTCCACGGTACTTCTCACCGTTATGTAAGTGCTCGTTGCTTGGAGCTGCTCAATATGAAAAAGGAAGGCTCTAAGATCATCACCTGCCATTTGGGTAACGGTTCATCCATCACCGCAGTTAAAGACGGTAAGTGCTTCGATACATCTATGGGACTTACTCCTCTTGACGGCTTTATGATGGGTACCCGTACAGGTACTTTGGATCCTTCAGTTCTCACATACATTATCGAAAAAGAGGGTTTGAGTGCAAAAGAGCTTTCTGACCTTTGCAACAAAAAGTCAGGCGTTTTGGGTGTTTCAGGTGTTTCCAGCGACAACCGTGACGTTGAGGCTGCTGCAGCTGAGGGTAATGAACGTGCTAAACTGGCTCTTGAGATGCAGAGATACCAGATCCGCAAGTTTGTTGGCTCATACATCGCCGCTATGAACGGTGTTGACGCTATCGTATTCACCGGCGGTATCGGTGAGAACAGCGCAGAGCTGAGAAAGTCTGTTTGTGACAATCTTGCGTTTATGGGCGTTAAGATCGACGACAGCATCAACGATACTCTCAGAAGAGGCGCAGAGGGTGTGTTCTCAACAGAGGATTCCACCGTTAAGGTTATGGTTATCCCCACCAACGAGGAATTGGTTATCGCAAGAGATACTAAAGAGATCGTTGAGAATATGTAATTGAATCAGACTAACAAAAAGACAGTACGGCGTGAATATGCTGCACTGTCTTTTGCTTTGCAGATGCATAGTTTGGGAAAAAATTATTGACAAAAATAATACTTCGTGATATGATGTATAGCGTAAAAGGAGGTATAGTATGGATGTTCAGTTGAAACGTGGTCTTTTGGATGTATGCGTGTTAGCTGCAATCAAAGACGAAGATTCCTACGGCTACAAGATCATAAAGGATATGAAGCCGTATATTGAGCTTTCCGAATCTACCTTGTATACCATCTTAAAACGCTTGGAAACGGCGGATATGCTTACTGTCTGTACTGTGGAGCACGGCGGCAGGCTCCGAAAATATTACCGTATTACCGATAATGGACTTAAACGTATTGAGAGTTTCAAGGATGAGTGGAAGGAAATTCTGTCTATATATCAATTTGTAACCAAGGAGGAGAACGGCAATGACCAAGCTTAGGTTTATTTTGTCACTGCAGGATAGATTATCGGGCTTGCCTCAGGATGATGTTGAGGAACGTCTAAGCTTTTACAGTGAAATGATCGAGGATCGAATGGAGGAAGGCTTTTCCGAGGAAGAAGCAGTTTCGGCGGTAGGCTCTGTTGACGAAATAGCGGCCCAGATCATAGCTGACATTCCTCTTACAAAAATTGCAAAGGAAAAAATAAAGCCCAAAAGGCGACTTAAAGTATGGGAAATAGTGCTTTTAGTGCTTGGCTCTCCTATATGGCTTTCCTTGTTGATTGCCGCTTTTGCCGTAGGTTTATCGCTTTACGCTTCACTATGGGTTGTAATAATTTCTTTATGGGCTGTTTTCGGTTCAATGATTGCCGTCGCTCTCTACTGTGTGGCAGTGGGCATGGGGTTTGCTTTTGCAGGCAACAGCCTTACGGGAATTGCTATGATCGGCGCAGGGCTGGTATGTGCAGGGCTGTCTGTTTTTCTGTTTTTCGGATGCAGGGTGGCAACAAAAGGGTTGTTGCTGCTTGCAAAAAAGACAGTGTCGGGTATTAAAAACAGCTTTACAAAAAAGGAGGAAGCATAATGAGTAGAAAGACAAAAATATGGCTTATTACAGCGGCCTCTTTTATATTGCTCGGATGTATTATTTTTGGCGGTGCTATGACAGTGTTAAAATGGGATTTCACAAAATTATCAACAGTTAAATATGAAACTAATCGGTATGAAATTGATGAGTCTTATAAAAACATATCTATTGTAACCGACACCGCAGACGTTGTATTTATGCCGTCTGAAGGTTTGATGACTTCTGTCGTTTGCTATGAGTTTAAAAACGCAAAGCATTCGGTTGAGGTGAAGGATGATACACTGGTAGTTCGGGTCGCTGATACCAGAAAGTGGTATGAGCATATAGGCATATACTTCGGCAGTCCCAAGGTTACAGTATATATTCCGCAGGGAGAGTACGGTGAGCTTTTGATAAAAGGGGATACGGGCAGTGTTGAAATACCGGAATTTTTGAAATTTAAAAGCATTGATGTTTCAGAGAGCACCGGAAGTGTAACAAACTATGCCTCTGCCTCAGAGGATATTAAGATAAAAACAAGCACCGGTGCGGTTTGCGTTGAGAATGTATCCGCAAATAGCCTTGACCTTTGTGTTTCGACGGGTAAAGTGACTGTTTTTAGTGTGACCTGCGGCGATGTTAAAGTTAATGTTTCCACCGGCAAGACGGAGTTTACTGATATCAAATGTAAAAACGTTGTATCAGGTGGAAGCACAGGCGATATACTTTTGAAAAATGTTATTGCCGCTCAAACGCTTTCTGTAGTAAGAAGCACGGGTGATGTGAAGCTGGAGGGTTGCGATGCCGCTGATATGTCGTTAAAAACCTCAACAGGCAGTGTGAAGGGTAGCCTGCTTTCCGATAAGGTGTTTATTACTCAAACTGACACGGGCAGTATTGATGTTCCCAAAACTGCTACCGGCGGTAAATGTGAGATCAACACCGACACGGGAGATATCAAAATAAGCGTATTGGATTAGTAAGAGAATACAATAAAAAACTCCCGTAGCAATCGCTACGGGAGTTTTTTCATTTGTTTTAGTCCTTAGTCAAAACCTTTTTCTGCCAAGATCTCTTGTGGCACTTGGGACATTTCATATATCTTGTTCTGTTAACGTGCATAGCCCATAACACACTGCTGTAGGTGGGAACATATCTGTGTCCGCACTCTTTACATTCGTAATAGCCCGCAGTCTGCTCGATTTTGAGCGCAAATCCCATTCCTACAATAAAAGGAATAAATCCCAGTATTATCAGCAACACCCTTACCCAGTCTGCCATTTCTAAAAAGGCTGCTACAAATATTAGGGTAAAAAATATAAGCGCGGATAATATTCCTATAACTATCTCCATAGTCAGCAGTCGTTTGTCGGCCTGTTCTTTTTGTTTTACCATTTCAAGTAAGTTATTTTCCAGTTTTTCGTTGTAATTATCCATAACAACAACCTCCCCACTTAATAAATCGTTTACGGTGATTTTGAGAACATCACACAACTCAAGCATTATAGATGAATCAGGCATTGCTCGTCCGTTTTCCCATTTTGATACTGCTCTGTCTGTGATGTTTAGTTTTTCCGCTAACTGCATCTGAGTTAAATTATTTTGTTTTCTGCACTTAGCAATAAATTTTCCGATCTTCACTTGATCCATCAGAATTCCTCCTTTGCTTTAAGTGTATGCTTTATTCACTCATAAATCAACATACCGGTGGTTGAGTTGGGGATAATATTATGGTTTGTAAAAAATTATACCATATTCTCCACGGAGAACATGGTATAAACTTTTTATTTTGTTCCGTAAAGTCTGTTACCGGCGTCACCCACACCGGGGATGATAAATCCGTTTTCAGTAAGGCCCTCATCCAAGGATGCCAAATAAACCTCAACCTCAGGATGTGCTTTTCTGAAAACATCCAAGCCCTCAGGTGATGCAACGATAGACAACAACTTGATGCTTCTGGGGTTAAAGGACTTAACCTTATCAACCGCCGCCACTACAGAGTGGCCTGTGGCGATCAGAGGATCCAACACAAAAACGTCACGCTCACTGACATCCACGGGCATTTTGCAGTAATATTCCACATTCTCGCCTGACTCACTGTCACGGTAAATTCCCAAATGGCCCACCTTTGCAGCAGGTACCAAATTCAAAAATCCGTCAACCATTTGCAGACCTGCACGTAAAACCGGCACCAACGCCAACTTTGCACCCTTAACCACCTTTGAACGGGCAGTGGCAACGGGAGTCTGCACTTCGATCTCGGTTAATGTAATATCTTTGGTTGCTTCATAGCCCAGCATAGTGGTGATTTCGCAAACCAGCTCACGAAACTCCTTAGCGCCGGTATCCTTATCACGCATAACGGTTAACTTGTGCTGAACTAAGGGATGCTCGGTAATATGAATATTATTCATAGCGGTGCTCATCCTTTTCGATCTTCATAATTTTATCCACACGTGTCTGATGTCTGCCACCCTCAAACTGAGTTTCAAGGAACAGATCAACCAGCTCTAACGCCATAGCATCACCAAGTACTCTGCCACCTAAGCAAAGCACGTTTGTGTTGTTGTGCAAACGGGTGAATTTAGTGGAGAAATGGTCGGTGCAAACAGCGGCACGAATACCGTTTACCTTGTTTGCCGCAATAGACATACCGATTCCTGTACCGCAAACCAAAATACCAAGCCGGGCTTCACCGCTTGAAACACATTTGCAAACGGGCAGGGCAATATCGGGGTAGTCCACCGACTTGCACTCATAGGTGCCGAAATTCTTGTACTGAATACCTTTTTCCTCAAAGTGGCTCATGATCTTTTGCTGCAGATCAAATCCGCCGTGATCGCAACCGATAGCTATCATTTTAATTCAAACCTTTCTGCTTGTTTTTTGCTAAAAGCTCACGCTGTGCCTGAGGCAAACGTAAGTAAACGGGATTAAGCTTGTCTGCCGACAAGCCCTCAGCCTTTCTGCCAAGTATTGCAACACAACTGCCCTTTACAAAGGGGTCCTCTGCCTTTGACACGTTTTTAAGCTGTTGTTTTAAAGTATTATAACACAAATCTGCGCCGTCGCCAACAAAAATAACGGGTTTATTTAATTTTTTCAGTTCATCCGAAAGCTCAGGTATAAGCAAGGCTCTGTCCTCACACAAACGACTGCCGTCACCACTGAACAAAGCGTTATACACCTGATTGCAACGAGCGTCCATCACCGCACAGATAATGCCGTCAAACCCAAGCTGACTCACTGCCGCCGCTTTCAGTGACGATACACCCACACAAGGGGTATTGTTTACAGCCGCCATACCCTTTACGGTGGACATACCTATACGCAGTCCCGTAAAAGAGCCGGGACCTTTAGTTACCGCAATAAGACCAAGCTCCGATACAGTAACGTTAGCAGCCTTTAAAGTCTGGCTGATGAGCGGCAATAAGGTCTGGGAATGGGTCATACCGTTATTCACAAAATTTTCTGCAAGTATTTTACCCTTTTGCAGCACTGCACAGGAGGCAGTTTTTGATGAACTGTCAACACCTAAAATAATCATTGAATATCTACTCCAAAAACATCTATAATACGTTGGTCCTGATTCTCGCCTAAGGAAAAACTGATTTTAATACACTCATCGGGCAGTGCACCCTCAATATTTTCACTCCACTCAGTAACCGTGACGCCACCCATATCCATATAATCAAAAAACGAGGTGGAATACAAATCATCCCAGCTTTCCACACGGTACATATCAAAGTGGTAAACGTTAAGTCTGCCACCGGTGTATTCGTGGACAATGGCAAAGGTGGGGGAACTGACCTCACCTGAGAATTCAAGGGCAGCACAAAGCGCACGGACAAATGCAGTTTTGCCCATACCCATACCGCCGTACAGAGCGATGACCTCACCACCCTGCAACTTATCTGCAATTATCTTTGCCAGCTTTTCGGTATCACCCACGCTGTTGCTGATATAAATACTCATAAATTTTTCCTATTCTATATTTGATACATTAAGTATAACACAACTTTTTGCAAAATAAAATATAATTTTATTGAACATTAACTGAAAGTGATTTATAATAGTAATATATCATCGGCAGAGTAGTCGAGGAAAGGTTACGGCATTTATATAATGGGAAGATTTTTTCGGAATATTGCAGGCAGTATCGCCGACTATATTCGTGAAACGGACAAGCTGCTTTTGTTTTTGTGCGTTGGTGCGTCACTTTACGGCTGCGCACTGGTTTATTCAGCTACTAACTATATGGGCTCAGCCCGTCAGTTTATAGTTCAGCTTGTGTCGGTGGGAATAGGCGTTTTGGCGGCAATATTCGTGTCACTTTGCGATACAAACACTCTGGCAAAGTTAACGCCGGGTTATATAGTGGCAACGGTTGTTTTGTTGGCAGTTACCGCAGTTTTCGGATACGCCCCGCCGGGCACCGAAAACAAAGCGTGGCTTGAATTGCCCTTTGGTATGTCGTTGCAGCCCTCTGAGCTTATTAAGGTGTTTTTGACTATTACCTTTGCAAAGCACGTAAGTGTGATCGACCAAAAGGATATCAACCGCCCCTTGAACGTGCTGCTTTTGTGTTTGCACGGTCTGGCTCCTGCCGCCGCTGTTATGGTGTTGCAGAAGGACTTGGGTACCGCGGTTGTTTTGGGTTGCATATTCTTAGCCATGCTGTTTGCCGCAGGTATTAAAGCAAGATATTTTGTTTTGGGCGGCAGTGCGTTGGTGTTGGCGGCGCCGGTCATCTGGTTTTTCGGACTTTCGGAGTATCAGCGAGAAAGGTTTGCTATTATTCTCAATTTGGAATCAGACCCGCAGGGACTTGGATATCAGCAGCTGCAGGGACTAAGAGCTTTAGGCTCAGGCGGTCTTACGGGCTACGGATTTTTAAAAGGCCCTAAGGTGCAGTCTAACGGTATTCCTAAGGCGTATAACGATTTTATCTTCACTGTGGCAGGTGAGGAGCTGGGACTTATCGGATGTTTGCTGATAATCGCAGTGCTTTTAGCGTTGATTTTCAGAATACTGTGGGTGGGCGCTAAGTCCAGAGACAGAATGGGCACAATAATGTGTGCAGGAATTTTCGGAATGTTCTTGGCTCAAACGGTTATCAATTTGGGTATGTGCCTGGCGTTGTTGCCGGTTATCGGCGTTACACTGCCTTTCTTCTCCG
Source organism: Clostridia bacterium (assembly GCA_017407705.1). Lineage (GTDB taxonomy): Bacteria > Bacillota > Clostridia > Oscillospirales > Acutalibacteraceae > RGIG2202. Next base: position 7,864 of record JAFQWA010000003.1, on the reverse strand, counting down.
CAGGCGGTACGTCGCTGGTGTGCTTGTATTTGGGCGTAGGCGTGGTGCTGAGCGTGTATAAAAGCCGAACCAAGCGGACGATGTATATCGGTGAATAGAAAAATAAAAACTCCCTTGCAAAATGAGCAGGGGAGTTTTTGTTGCGTTGGTTGTTTAGGTGTCAGGATGCAGAAGTATCGTCGGTCTTTTCTATATATTCTACTCCCTGATTCTTAAATTCTTTAACAATTTCCATCTTAATGTTATATTCATCAGTCCCGACATCAAAGTCCCAATTATCTAAATAATCAACCGGATAAAAAGTGTGTTCAGTACCAAAAACATCAAATGCTTTATAAGGTTCTGTAACTTTTGCCTTTTTTTCTACAATAAGATACCGAGCATATTCCAAACGCTTTGCAGTTGATGCTGAAGATTGGAGTAATGCTATAATCACAGCAGAGTTTCCGCTTTCAGTTCGATGATTTATATCTGCACCACCCTCTACCAAAGCCTTTGTTTTTTCTATTCCGCGGTTAATAGAGATCATTAATGGACTTGTTCCGGGACTTGTAACATTATCGTGAGGATCTCCGCCCTTGTAACAAATATTAGGATCTGCGTTGTATGACAACAAAAGTTTAACAAACTTAGGGTCTTCATTAGCTAAGTAATTAACCCACGAAAATTCCGATGCTATAAATAGAGCGGTTTCTCCGTACTTTGTACAAAGATTAGGATCAGCACCAAGCTCTAATAATGTTTTTGCTGAATTATACCTTTCCAGTCCAACAGACCATATTAAAAGAGTTGCTTCGTATGTTGGCTCGGAATAATTTATCAATTCCGGATTGTCTTGGCATAATTTTTTTATTTTATTAGTATTTTGGTTTCTCACGGCATGAGCCAAATCCCAAGCAGGTGTATCTTTCCAAATGTTTATACTTGAAATTCCACCACCCGGTCTCTCCGGATTTGCATAGGGGTCCAGTGAACAGCTTGACATAATCAATACAATAACTAAAACCATAATACATAAAAACGATTTTTTCATTGCCTAAATCCTCCATAATTAAAACATATTGTCAGGATATAGAAGTGTTATCTATGTTATTAATATTGATATAACTTTTCTATAACACCATCATTTGAAATTTTATAAATAGTACTTTTTTTAAATATACCGTCCTCAGAAAAAACGCCGCAAGTGGAGAAATCGTCAATTGCATACAAAGCCAAGCAAGCATTTGTTTTATCGCATATTTTTTCCACCACACCATCAGCCAAACACAACCTGTATATATCACCATCATACGACGCTAAAAATGCATAATTCACTGCACAAGAAATATTGATGATTCCAAAAGATAAATTATATTCTTTTAATTTGTTTTCTTTTATAGAATAAATAAATAATTGTTTGTTTTTATTCTCATCGCCTTGATAAAATATGACCGAATCTGTGCCATAGTAAAACGACACCATATAACGAGCATAATGCTTAATTTTAAATGAACCTAATTCTATTGTCGTTTTATCTTCTAAGTCAAATTCATATATCAGCATATCTGTGTTCTTGTTCTCTATATATCTAACCTTGTTATTGCAAACTGCAAACGATTCTACATTATTACTGATAATGTTAATACTTGAATCGGCAAGTGATTGATAACACAATACGTAAATATCGTCTTTTTTTTGCTGAAAAACTATTTTATCGTTTGAAACAATCCAATCTCCGCATACATCTTTGGGTAACAGTTTTTTCTTTGCCTTGGTTTCAATGTCTATTTGGTTTAAAGTTCCTTTATCATTATTATATTCAACAAAAAATACGTTGGAACCAATCGGTTGGATTATCGGGGATAAGTAAACGTTTTCCTCCTTTAAAAAATCATTTAAAAGCGATTTACCTATATAATTGTTTCTTGTCTTCTCTGCAAAATAATAGAAAGAACTATCAAACACACTTTTTTGGTAATAAACTTTTCCTTCATTCACGGATAAAAAAGTCAAATTATCATTTGGATAGCACCTAAAGATTTCTGATGATGTTGTCAGAGTGCTATTATCTACTTTCTCTATTTCCGATTGTTTACAGCTTGTCAGAGAGCACAAAATAAGCAATACAAGAAACATTGCAATTTTTTTATTATTTTTAATAAAAAATTTATTCATAATCCTAAAATCCTTTCAAAATTATTTTTTTTAAAAATCATTTTGGAATAGAAATAATACTTAAGACAGGGGACGGTTCTATGTCTTTTTCTTGTAACCGCCGCCACTTTGGTTTTTAGTTGTCAGGATGCGGAAATGTTCGCTGTGTTAATAAGAGTAAGCGTCAAATGTACCATCTTCATTCTCATACACAACAAATTTTTCTTTTGTTACTTCGTTAACGCAATGTGCAGAATACCCACCTATTTTACTATTATAGCCAACCTCAAATGATATCTTATCGACATAACTTGCCTCTAAATACTCGGAAAATCGTTCCTCTGCTGCTTGGTATGCAGCTCGTTTTGCAACTTGACTTGGTGAATTATAAAAATCTGCAATGCCAAATGATAGTAAACCTACCAATAAGACTACAAGAATTGATAAAACAATAATTATCTTTTTCATAATATAATCACTTCCGTTTTGAGATTTTTGGGCAGAGTGGGGCGTTTAATGGTTTAATTAAACACGTTATCCGGTATGTATTCTTTATTAAAATTAATGCCAGGAGTATATTTGCCATCACCATTATAAGCAACTTGCATATTAGAATCTTCGCCATTGATGATATAAAGAGAATGAATACCTACATTATTAGAATCCGCTGTATCAGTTACAAACTCTTCTATTGCAAAACGATACTTTCCCTCAGTAGTCTCAACATCATATGTAGACTGAATTTTTTTCCAATTACGACCTGAACCATCATCATTGAATCCTGATTCAGCAGCAACTCCACCCCAATCGTAATATGACTTAAAATCGCCCTTAAAAAATTCAAATAATCTACCAACATCCTCATCAAATGTCTCGGATCTGGAGATTGCAGTTTGTGCAAACAGTTCTTTAATGGCAGCATCATTCTGATTGCCCATGGCGTCCAATAATTGCTCAAAATGTGCATTAGCTATATCTGAATCTGATTTGAAAAAAAGCTTTTGTATGTTAGAGGAACAGGACACGGTTGATAGCAACAACACAAATACCATTAAAAACAAAAATACTTTTTTCATAATATAATCACTTCCATTTTGAGATTTTTTAGCAGAGGGGGGCGTCGTGGTCGCCGCACCTTTGGTTTTTAGTTGTCAGGATTCGGAACGGTCGCTTGTGTTATGTCGGTTATTTATCCTTGTTTTTGGAACTGGATAATGCTACGAAAATCAGTGCAGTAGGTACCAGCAAAACAAATGGTATTAATAATAATAAAAATCCTGATATGCCAAATAAGTTCATAATATAATCACTTCCGTTTTGAGATTTTTTAGCAGAGTGGGGCGTCGTGGGCGCCGCCCCCTACATTTTAATAAATCCTCGTAGGGGAGGGGTTGCCCCTCCCTAAAGGTCGGGAGGGTTAAAAATCGAATTCGTAATAATCGACGTCTCCGTATAGATCCTCAAACTTCTTTTCTGCATCCTTATACAGTTTCGATATAGCGTCGAATGTGTTGTTAAGCTCGTCGGGCACGGGGTATGCGTACTCATATATATCGTCCCACTCTGTGAGATAATATTTACCGTCTATCTGAACCAGAGAGAAGCCTTCCGGATCTATAAAATAAGGAATATCTAAGCATCTTGATAACGATAACACAAAATCAGGTGTTTGGAATCTGGTATCGGAAAATTCAGCATCGCTTATCATAATGGATTCGGTGTTGCCGCGGACATAATGCACTGCATCTACCTGCTCTTTTGTAAGAGTGTAGGTCTTTATCTCCCAATGGGCAGGATCGTCGTACTCCTCGTATGTATAGCAATATCCGTTAAACTCCAAACCGTTTTTAACTAAGGCGAATATCTGGTCATAACGGTCTTCTCGGCAGAAACAGGTTGTGTAAGAAACCGGGCGGATCAAAACGCGGTCTTTGCTGATGTCGGATAATTCACCAAAATTAGCGCTTAATAAAAGAGGCACATCTGAGGTTGAAACATATATGTTGTCCCACGCGCCGTTAGTAAAATAATCACCAAAGTAGGGGAGCTCGATGTATTTTGTGCCGTTTAACATTATGTTGCCGTCGTCGGTCCAAACTCCGTGGGCATCACGCATCTCGTCTAACTGCTGACATCCCGTAAGGGAGAAAACAAGGCAGACAACCGCTAAAAAACAGGCTGATATTTTTAATATTTTTTTCATAGTGTTTAACCTTTCTTATTCCAAGTTCAGTTTCTTTTTCATAACCATTCTGCAGATGATGAAAAATACTATTGATAAAATCAGTGTGATAACAATGCCCAAGCATAATGAAATATGTATTGCAGTAATGGGGTGGTCGGTGAAATACATGACAATGTCTTCAAATACAGGAAATGTAGTGAAGGTCATAAGAACAGTAGATACCACCTGACCTACCATAGACATACCAAAGTAAATTCCCACTGAAACCAATACTCGGTTTTTCTTGGAAAGCTGACCCAGACAAATACAGGTGTAGTATACGAGGAATGATGAAAACAAGGAAACGATAGTTACCACAATGATTTCAACAATATATAATACCATATGTGCACCGGTATATTCGTATATTTCGCCTATAAGGTATCCGATAGCTTTAACTACTTCAACCAAAACGTCGCCTGCGGTGATGATACATGCAGAGGCAAGTACCACAAAAAGTGTGGCGATCTGGAAGAGAACAGCTGTTACAAGCTTTACCATAATATGCTGTGTAGCAGTTACGGGCAGGGTGTGGGTGAGGTAGCCTTCTGAGGTGAACAGATTTTTGTAAAAGCGGGTAACGCCTGAAAATAATGTTCCCACAAAGGCAACCATAATTAAAATAGAATATGCAAACGTTGTAGAACCGAAAACGATGTCATACACAGCGGTGTTGTTTTCGAAAAGCTGAATAAATCTGCCAAACAGGGCAGTTGCAAGCAGTGCTATCTGTATAAGGCTCCAGCCACGCCAGAAAGCAAGTATTTCGTGTTTAAAAAGCTTCTTTACCATTTGAATACCTCCCTGAACAGTTCATCTACGCTCTTTTGATGCTCAGCACGGATCTCGTCAACCGTCTGATGCAGCACGATGTTACCGTCTTTAATGAAAATTACGTCATCCAGCACCTGCTCAATGTCAGAGATAAGGTGGGTGGAAATAAGCACGGTAGCGTCGGGATTGTAGTTGTTTATGATGGTAGAGATAACGTAATCTCTTGCAGCAGGGTCAACACCGGCAATAGGCTCATCCAAAACGTAAAGTCTGGCGTTGCGGCTCATAACCAAGATAAGACAAACCTTTTCTTTGTTACCCTTTGATAAGGTTTTCAGCTTCATTTTAGGGGAGATACCCAGTCTTTCCAGCATCTCATAAGCCAGTTCAGGACGGAAATCCTCATAAAAATCTTTGAAATAATCTACTATCTGCTCAACTCTCATCCAAGTGTTGAGATAGCTGTTATCGGGCAGGTATGCCACGATCTTTTTAGTCTCAACACCGGGCTCGTTGCCGTCGATAGTGACCTTGCCGTAAGTAGGGGTTAAAAGGCCGTTTAAGATTTTGATAAATGTGGTTTTGCCGGAACCGTTAGGTCCAAGTAAGCCCACGATCTTGCCACTTTCCAGGTCAAGATTAACGTTGTTTAATGCTAAAACGTTTGCGTAACGTTTGCTTAAGTTTTCGCAATGCAGAAGAGTACTCATTGCTCCCACTCCTTTACATAATTTTTTATTTCATCATTTTGCATGCCAAGTAGATTCATATCTGCGAAATATGCAGTAGTTTTTTCTTGTAACATACGCTCTAACGTGTCTTTGGCAAATGTAATGTCTTCAGACACATACCAACCGGATCCGCGGATAGAATAAACTATTCCCATACGCTCTAAATCTTCAAAGGAACGTTGTACTGTGTTGGGGTTTACTCCGGCTGTCAATGCCACGTCTCGTACTGACAGTAGTTTCTGGTTAGGCTCAAATTCCCCCTTGGCTATCCTAACGCAGATCTGTTCGCACAACTGTGGACAAATAGGCTTTTTCTTATCAAGGATCCAATCCATTAAATCACCTCCGTGTGAAAAGTGTATCACCGTACTAATACAATAGTACAATATTTTTCCTGATTTGTCAATATTTATTTTTGCAGGTGGGAAATGTTTGGCTCCCTCTGACGAGGGAGCTGTCAAAACCGTAGGTTTTGACTGAGGGAGAGAATAGGGGATTTAATTTGCTTTCTCTCCCTCCGTCTTTTTGCTTTGCAAAAATCCACCTCCCTCGTCAGAGGGAGGCTTGGATGCAACCACATAACTATTGCGTGGTTTTAGTTATAAAATAAAAAACCTTCCGACAAAATCGGAAGGTCTCTTTTAATAAGGTGTAATTTATTTTGCAGGCTCCCATTTGCAACGAACAGGGGACACGATAGCATTCTCAGCTTTGAGCTCTTTAAATGCTTTATCGATCTCTTTTCTGTCAATTCCTGACAGCTTTTCAACCTCACCTGCACTTACAGGCTTGCCTGCAGCTTTCATAACTTCTAAAACTTTAGTTTTTGTATCCATAATATAAACCTCCTTGGTTTTTTTATTATTTTACACTTAAATTTTACATTTGTAAATAGCTTGTCCGAAAAAATATTTTTTATGTAGGAGTGTGCGTTGCACACCCCTAACCGCAACTTTCTTTAATTATCTGTTATAACCGTCACGGTCGTCGCAGAAATTCTGACGGCAGCTACCGCAGTAATTTGCAATGACAGCAATTATAAGCAGTACCAACCAAATCACTGCAAGGATAATAAACACTGCAAGTAAGGGCAGTATCATTTCTGCAAGTGCAGCGCCGATGATAACACCAACTGTAAGTGTTAAAAGTGCTGCCAAAATACCTGCGATAAGTGAGAAACAACCGCAGGACAAACGACATGCTCTCATCATAAAAAACAACTTCCTTTCTTTGAAATAAAAGTCTTTTGGATTTAAAGTATAACCGGTTACATTTTATTTTATGATAGGGGAATAGGACTGGTGAGGTGGTGGCTTGGGTGGAAAAGGGTATATTTTTATAAAATAACCAAAATACTGTCGAAAAAATTTAAAAAATCGTAGGTTTTTTTATAAAAAAACAGTGGAAATTTTTTTCAGTATTTGTTATAATAGTTTTTGAAACTGCGATAATTGGATTTTATGCAGTAAATAGAGCCGAATGGCTTTCAAAAATTTAGGAGGTTGATTCTAAATGAGTCATAAGTTTGTTTACCTGTTCTCAGAAGGCGACGCTTCAATGCGTGAGCTTCTCGGCGGTAAAGGTGCTAACCTTGCAGAGATGACAAAAATCGGTCTTCCCGTTCCCCAGGGTTTCACTGTTACTACCGAAGCCTGCACTCAGTATTATGAGGATGGCAGAAAAATTAACGATGATATCCAGGCACAGATCATGGAATACATTGACAAGATGGAGGGCATCACCGGTATGAAATTCGGTGATAAAGAGAATCCTCTTCTCGTTTCTGTTCGTTCCGGTGCTCGTGCTTCAATGCCCGGTATGATGGATACTATCCTTAACCTCGGTCTTAACGAAGAAGTTGTTGAGGTTATGGCTGCTAAGTCCGGCAACGCTCGTTGGGCTTGGGACTGCTACAGAAGATTTATTCAGATGTATTCCGACGTTGTTATGGAAGTTGGTAAGAAATACTTCGAGCAGCTCATTGACGAAATGAAAGAAG
>JAFQWA010000027.1 GCA_017407705.1 Clostridia bacterium | reverse complement strand
TAATGATATGGTTTATTAATTGCTTTTCATATTCGAGAAGTTTGCTTTTTTGATTAAGTTTTTCATACTTTTCTAATGCCTTATCGACATTGTTTTTTAGCAGTAAAGCGTAAGGTGGAAAATTACAATATCTCGAAAAAATATATCCATCTCGCATATTTTGCAAAGACAGAAAGTAAGACTGGGCATAATCCTCGGGGTCTTCAATTTTATCGAAATCAATGTCCGTTTCTTTAAGGCTATATATTGTTTTATAATTTTCGAAAAGCGCTTCCAAAAGAATAGAGTCATCTAACAGATACGGAGATAATTGTGATGTGACTTTTTCCAGATTAGATGTAAGACTTTCGAAACAACTGTTTAATCTTTCAGGGCTTTCTATGTTCCAAAAATAGCAAGACTTGAAAGTTTTATGTTCCAAGAAAGGAATTATGTCGGTTAAATGGTAGTATACAACACTATTTTTTCTAAGGCGGATCACACAATAAAGAGAGCTCGGCTTAAAAAATGCTGATTCTTTTTTCACATATCGAAATTCTAAAATATAACTGTAACATTCTATTATATATTTGCAATTTTTTTTAGTTTCTTCAAATGTTTCGCCTAATACATCGTTTCTTTTTTTAGCAAAATCTTTGCAAAGCAATATAAATTCATTAGCAAACATTTTATCCCTCCTCAAAACCACATCTGAATGTTAACGCATATATATTATCACAAAATCGTTTTTCTTGCAAGCATCGCGAATGGATATCCACACTTGTTAGGGATCACCTAATACCCCAAACCTCTCTCAAAACAAAAAGAATGTTCATAACGGTCAAGTCCGTTATGAACATTCAACATGGTCCGAGTGGCGGGACTTGAATTGCCGGTTTCACCGCAATTCAGCCCACTTCGTGGGCGGCGTTATTGCTAATCCGTCTCGCCGTTCATACTTCACGGCAACCGACGGATATTCGCATCGTGGGTTCAAGTCCCCCATTAAAACAAAATAACCGAACTAAGCCTTCGGCTTAATTCGGTTATTGGTCCGAGTGGCGGGACTTGAACCCACGGCCTCTTGACCCCCAGTCAAGCGCGCTACCAGCTGCGCCACACCCGGATTTTTCTGCTGCAAGAGATATTCTACCACATTCTATTCCAAAATGCAACCATAAATTTTAATTTATTTCATTATTTTTTTCTTTTAATCAGTCCGATAATAGTATATAATAATGCTTGTAGAATGTTGAAACGCAAAAAACGCTTCAACAAGCCGATATAATCGGCTTAGGCATAATAAATTTTTTCAAATTTTATTATGCGCTACATTCATTACCATTATGAAACCAAACGGGTGAAAAGCAACACTCACCCACATACAGGAGTGGTTTTATGCAAAAAATTATCGTTAATGCAAAAGACGTTGTTTCCAAAAAACCTGACTTTTTCAACTACTGCGTGGGTTCAGGCAGAGCTTACGAGAGTTTAGGCGCCGAAAACCAGCGCCACATGAAGACCGCCAAGGATGAGTGCGGCTTTAAATATCTGCGATTCCACGGTTTGCTCCACGACGATATGGGCGTGTGCAAACGGTTTGGCGACGGTAGCATCCGCTACAACTTCCAATACATAGACCTTCTGTTTGACTATATGCTGGATATCGGCATACGTCCCTTTATCGAGCTGGGCTTTATGCCCCGTGATATTGCCTCAGGCAAAACCACCCTTTTCTTCTGGCAAGGCAACGTTACTATGCCTACATCCCTTGATGAGTGGGCAAAACTGGTCCGTGCGTTGCTTACCCACTGTATTGAGCGTTACGGCATCGACGAGGTGTTGACCTGGCCTATTGAGGTGTGGAACGAGCCTAACTTACGTGCATTTTTCGACACCGATCATCCTTTTGATGACTATATGCTGCTTTACGAGGCCTCGGCAAAAGCGGTTAAAGAGGTGGACCCCCGACTGCAGGTAGGCGGTCCTGCTACTGCAGGCTGCGGCTGGATACCTGAGTTTATAAGTGCTTGTGTTGAAAAGAATTTGCCCCTTGATTTTATCACCACTCACCATTACGATGCCGAGGACTGTAAGGGTGGCGAAGGCTTTTTAGATGTTTACGGAACAGGTGCAATAAAGCTGTGTACCGATGCAAAATCCCTTTATCACGGTGCCAAAAGCGTTTATGATGCGGTAAAAGCATCTGCCTTGCCAAACCTTAAAATCCACTTTACCGAGTGGGGCATAACCTACTGTCCTCGTGACCCCTCAAATGACAGTTATTTCAGTGGCGTACATCTGCTGCGTTCACTGAAAGACTTTGTGGGACTGGTAGATTCTATGTCCTTCTGGGTATTCTCGGATATATTTGAGGAAGGTGGAGCAGGTCCTGAGCATTTCCACGGCGGATTTGGTCTGCAAAACATTCAGGGCATCAAAAAGCCCACGTTTATTGCTTATAAATACCTAAATATGCTGTCGGAGAATATGCTCCAATGTGAGGATGACGACTGCTTTTGCACCGCCTCAGAGGATTCGGTGGAGGTTTTATTCTGGAACTATTCAAGACCGCAGATTACCGACTCCAACAACGAATATTTTGCCCGTAACCTTAAGCCCCTTGATGTGGAGGACACCAGTATTTGTATCAGCGGCATTGAGGACGGTGAATACACCCTGACAAAATACGGACTGGGCTATGGCATTAACGACGCCTACACTGAGTACAAGAAATATTCCTTTAACTCCACCTTGTCTAAAGCTCAGGTGGAGGAAATCAAGTCTAAAACCTCGGGAGCACCCATTAGCTGTGAAAACATAACCGTTTGCGGCGGCGTGTTTGAGGCAACTCAGAAAATGCGTGAAAACGACGTGTATTTATACGTGTTGAAAAAAGCGTAAAATAACCCCCCAACAGACAAAACCTGTCGGGGGTTTTTCATTTTATTTAAAAGAGGGTGGGGTTACGTCTGCCTTTTCAAAACGGCTGTCAGCGGGAGAAGGCTCCGACATACTGAAATACATCTTAGCAGCCTTTGTGGTGCCGAAATCACGGTTAGACCCCGTTTGCTGCACCTTGTTAAAGGCTTCTCGGAACATAGCGTTATGAGCTTCCTCACGGTTTAACAAAAAGTCGATAGTCTCTTTAACCTTTTTATCGTCGATCTGGCGGTAGAGGTACTCGTAAACCACCTTTGCACGTTGCTCCGACGCAATATTAGAAAGCAGATCTGCACAAAGATCGCCGGTAACGGTTACATAGTCGGCAGTCCAGGAGTAGCCCGATGCGTTGATAAGTCCGGGATTAAGCCCTAAAATAACGTGGGACTGTATCTCACCTGAAGGCACAGCGGCAGCATCTACGTCGTGGCCATTTAACAGATTGATAGTCTGCGCCACCATTTCCATATGGCCCAGCTCCTCAGCGGCAATATCCAAAAACAAGTCCTTGATTTCGGGATCTTTAATCCGAAAGCTCTGGGACATATACTGCATAGCCGCTTTAAGCTCACCGTTTCCACCACCCAACTGCTCCTGCAACAGTGCAGCGTACTGGGGATTGGGGCGTTCTACTTCAACGGGATGAAACAATGCTTTTTCGTGTTTGAACATAATTTTTACCTCACTTTCTCTATACATTTTTCCCACTACACCATTTAATTATTCTACCCAAAACAAAAAGCCCAACGAACAAATCGTTGAGCTTTTTTATTTTACTTTTGCACTTCTCCGTTTATTATCAGTCTGCCGTCACGGCGGTGAAGAGCTGCAACTAACTCCTTAGGAGTTTTTATCCTGTAATCAAACTCCATACCTGCACTACCCTTAACGCCGATGTGGTGGGTATCAGAGCCTGAAATTTTGCCTAAATCATATTTATTTGCAAACTCCTCTGCCATATCGTTCCAAACGGGATCACGCCAGGTATTTCCGAAATTAAAGGTTTCTACTCCGTCTAAAAAAGAGGGGTCGGGCAGCTTGGAATCGTCAATATAATCTGCCTGTCTGTATGGATGAGCCTGAGCAATATAACCGCCGTAAGCCTTAACACGGGCGGCGTATTCCTCAATGGGAATTTCCATAATATCGGGGTTACTGAGCAAAAACTGCTTATCCACACCGTAGGTCAAAAACTCTTTTCCATAGGGCGGATAACCGAACTCTATGCCGAAAAACACATCGAAATCTTCATACTTTTTTGCCTCTTGTAAAGCGTTTTCGTAGCCCTTGCAGTAAAGCTCCACACGCTCTGCCCAGGGCAGGTCACGGGGCACGGTAGAGTTGCCGTTGAAGAAATGGTCGGTAACGACCAGCCCTGCAAAGCCTATCTCGTAAAAGGCCTTTACCATCTCAGCGCCGGTGCTGCCACCACATTTACTACCCTCACTGGTGTGCAGATGCATTTCATATTTATAACCCATAAAAACATCTCCAAATTAGTTGTTATTATTCCAATATTTCTGTTCAAGGTTTCGAAATCTTATGGCCTGTGCCACGTGGGAAACGTTGATGTTTTCACAGCCGTCAAGATCCGCAATAGTTCGTGAAACCTTTAATATGCGATCATAGGCTCTGCCTGATAGACCTAAGCGGTCGAAGGAATTTTTCAAAAACGCACTTGCCTCATCATCCAACACACAAAACTTTTTAAGCATTGAGGTGGTGAGCTTGGCGTTGCAGTTAATACCGTAATCCTTGTAACGCTGTTGCTGTATCTTACGGGCGGCATTTACCCTCTTTTTGATCTGAGCAGAGCTTTCCGCTTTTTCCTTCGAGGTCAGCTCCTCAAACTTAACTGACGGCACCTCAATATGCAGATCCATACGGTCCAGCATAGGACCTGAAATTCTGTTCAAATACTTAGCCACCGCCTTATCACTGCAGATACACTTTTTGGTGGGATGACCGTAGTATCCGCAAGGACAGGGGTTCATCGCGGCAACAAATATGACTGAGCAGGGGTAAGTCAGCGCACCCGACACACGGGAGATGTTTACCACGCCATCCTCCAAGGGCTGACGCAACACCTCCATAGACGTGCGGGAAAATTCGGGCAGCTCGTCTAAAAACAAGACTCCGTTATGTGCCAGTGAGATCTCACCGGGAGTGGGTGTGGTTCCGCCACCTGATAACGCCGCCGCAGAAACTGTGTGGTGAGGTGAACGGAAGGGTCGCTGAGTGATAATGGGGGTATGGTTGCTCAGCTTACCCGACACCGAGTATATTGATGTTGTTTCAATGGCTTCCTCAAAGGTCATATCAGGTAAAATCGAGGGTAACCTCTTTGCCAACATACTTTTTCCTGAGCCAGGGGCACCAATAAGCAAAACGTTATGTCCACCTGCAGCGGCAATCTCCAGTGCCTTTTTAGCAAACTCCTGACCTGCCACGTCGGAAAAGTCGAGATAAGCGCCGTTGTTTTCAAAGTCCATCTCCAGCGGCTCTATGGGGGTTATTTGCTCAATGCCGCAAAGGTGGTTCACCAGCTGCACTGCGGTTTTCACAGGATAAACCTCTATCCCCTTAACCACCGCTGCCTGAGCGGCTATTTCCTCCGGTACGAAAATGGATTTATAGCCCAGCTCCTTTGCCTTTACCGCCATAGACAGCAATCCCTTTACAGGACGCACCTGACCGTTTAAAGACAATTCACCTGCAAAGATACAACCGGATATGTCGGCTTTTATGGTTTCGTTTGCCAGTAAAAGTCCGATTAAAATGGGAAGGTCGTAAACGGGACCCTCTTTTTTAATGTCGGCAGGGGCAAGGTTAACGGTAATTCGGCTTACGGGAAAGTCAAATCCGCTGTTTTTCAGCGCAGAACGGACTCGGTCACGGGACTCCTTTACCGAAGCGTCGGGCAGACCCACTATATCGAAGGAAGGAAGACCCGATGAAATGTGAGTTTCTACCTCAACCGCATAGGCGTTTATGCCCCAAACACCCATACTGGACAGCTTTGATAACATAAACTATTCCCCCTTATCGGAAGCAATTTTTTGAAGCATTTTCAACGCACCCTCGTAATGAGGATAATTTTTCTTGCCTTGCTCAGGTGCAAGTCTGGTGGAAATATACATATCCGAAACCGTTAATTCAGCGGCGGATATGGTGCTGAACTCCTTGTAAACGTTTTTGTGGAATGGTGTGTAATTTAGTGCAAAACAGCGGTTGTCTTTAGAATCCAAAAAGTCCTGCTGCTCAAAAATATTCTTTTCGTTTAACTCGTCAAAACGGTAGGAATCGGTGATGAACAAAAAGGTGGTGTTGTTTTGCAGCTCACCCATCAACGCCGACGCCTGACCTAAACGGTAGTCGTTATTACTGCCGTAAGGACTGTATGAAAAGTTTAAAAGCTGAACGTTAACTTCACCGTTACCGTCGAAATCATCGGCATATTTTTCCAAAGTACGCTCCACTGCTTCTTCAAATTCAGGGGACACAGTTTCGCTTAAATATAAAACCACTGTGTAGTCGTAATGCTCACGTTTTAACTCCTGAACGGCAAAAAACACTACCACAAATATTAAAAAACCGATAAATACGGTGCGGAATTTATAATGATACCAGTAATTTTCCATCCATTTTAAAAACTTTTTCATAAGGTCCTCCTTGATAACAGATTATATAAATATTATATCAAATTATATAGCCTTACACAATACCCTAAAGAAAAAATAAACAGACACACAGCGTGTCTGTTTATTTGCTCTGATTAAGATATTCTTCCGCATAATGCACTGCCACAGCGCCGTCTGCCACTGCAGTAACTATCTGTCGCAGGGCTTTAGTGCGGACGTCACCTGCGGCAAAAACGCCGTCTATCTCTGTTTTGGTGGTTTCGTCGGCAATAATATAGCCAACGTTGTCAAGCTGAAGCTTGTCCTTTAAAAAGGCAGTGGCAGGCTGTCTGCCGATGCTGATAAACACACCGTCGCAGTCTATTTGAGTACGGGTGTTGTCCTTTACGTTGCGGATTACCACCCCTGAAACTCTCTGGTCGGCAACCAACTGCTCAACCACGCTGTTCCAACAAAACTCCACGTTTTGTGCCTTCATCAGCGGATCGTGGTAGATTTTAGTGGCGGTTAAGGTATCTCTACGATGCACCAAAATCACCTTTTTGGCAATATTGGAAAGATACAGCGCATCCGACACCGCACTGTTACCGCCACCGATTACCACAACAGTCTTGTCCTTGTAAAATCTGCCGTCACAATGGGCACAGTAATGCACACCTTTTCCCACAAGCTCTTTTTCCCGTTGCAAACCCAGTTCACGGGGATTTGCACCGGTGGCGATAACCAGGGTCTTGCCCTTGATAACGCCGCTATCGGTGTGGACCACTTTTATTTTCTCGGAAAGCTCCACCGATAAAACCTCGGTATAGTGGGTGGTGGCGCCAAAACGCTCGGCGCCCTGCTGCATTTTCATACCCAGCTCAAACCCGTCAATTCCCAGCTCAAAACCGGGATAGTTGTCGATAACACCGGTCAACGCCACCTGACCGCCTGCAGACAGTCTTTCAACCACCGCAGTGTCAAATCCTGCACGGGTGGCGTACAGCGCCGCAGTATATCCTGCAGGGCCGCCGCCGATAATGACCATATCATAAATGCGGTCCATAGCCTAATCCTCTAACATACTGAGTATCTGTGCTTTCGGACGGGCACCCACTGACTGGTTTACGATCTTGCCGTCTTTCATCACAACCAGCATAGGAATACTGGACACCCCAAAAGCCTGAGCCAGTTCGGGCTGTTCATCCACATTCACCTTGCCCACCAAATACTGAGAATTTTCCTCAGCAATCTCATCCACCATAGGAGACACCATGCGGCAAGGACCGCACCAGTCGGCAAAAAAGTCTAACAAAACAGTTTTGTCGCTGTTTTTGATCATATCGAAATTATCTTTATTTACACTAATTACTGACATAAAATTACATCCTTTCTTTTAGTATGCTTTTATTATAACCGTTTTTATCTGAAATTTCTACCATAATGTTATGATTTATTTTGTTTTGAGTTTTTAATATCCTTTATGGCATCAATTATTGAAACAACCGAGTCAATTGCAAAAACACATGCTACCACAGGTGCTATTATCATTGCAATCAAGCCTAAAATGAATCCAAATAATCGAACCGGATCAATAAGAAGTATTGGGTATGAGAGGACTTCGTCTACAATCGGCAGTCTGTCAGTAAAACCGTACTTAATAAAAGCGGGCGAAACCAGAAACAAAATAACCAGTTTAATTGCAGAAACAATTATCTCAATAATGTTATCTTTTAACCTCTGTCTATATTTTTCCTTTTCAGACATATTATCAACCCCTCTGATAATATGATAGTATATTTAAAGTCCCATAAACCGTACTCAAAACAAAACCGCCTTGAAAGAACGAGTGATTAAGGCAGTTTTATGATGTGTTTTTTCTGTTTGACCGCATAATCAAGAGCAGTTTTTGCGCCGCTTTTGCGAGTAGTGGGAGCGCCCTGTTTGTTGTAGTAAACGATGCAATAACGGCTTTTATCTATCATCTCATAGTTGCGCTCAACATAGGCGGCTCTGCCTGAATTCATTATATTTTCGGGGTAATAAGTGTCCTCATAGCTTTCCAGCAGATAATTTTTATAGTGCTCACTGATATACGGATATTCAGCCCGTACATACACCCGTTTTATGTACGGGTATTTTTCTTTTGTTTCTGTCACTGTTTCAAGGCACAAGCTATTAAATCGGCTCTTGCTCCCGAAAAGAAAGGTATCTACATTTTCGTGCACTATCAGTTTTTCAATAATTTCATTAAGTTTTAATTTTAAATCTTCGGTTTCGTTTATAGTTCTATGACCGATAAAGCAACAGGTATTTTCTTTCATAAATTCACCTCGATATGCGATATATCGTAATTATAGCACAAACAAATCAACTTTGCGATATATCCCATACGATATATCGAATATTTTTATAAAATTATAACAACGATATATCGTAGAGGTGGTTCTGTGAATACTAAAAACGCTGTTGCGAACCGTATTATTCAATTGTGTAATAAAAAGAACATTGCGATAAATGCTTTGGCAAATTTGTCGGGCATATCTCCGTCAACTCTTTATAGTGTTTTGAACGAGAAAAGCCAAAATCCCGGAATTGTTACTATCAAGAAGCTCTGTGACGGATTAGACATTTCACTCCGTGAATTCTTCGATGCTGACATTTTTGATGATATAGAGCAGGAAATTAAATAACTTTAGGAATAGCAAAACACTCTGCCGTAACAGCAGAGTGTTTTTCGTTTCGTGCTTTTAATTCCTTAATTTTCCCAAGCTTATTTATCCTGAGGCTTCATTGTTGGGAAGAGGAGGACGTCACGGATAGAGGCTTTATCAGTTAAAAGCATAACCAATCTGTCGATACCGATTCCCAAACCACCTGTGGGAGGCATACCGTACTCCAGTGCGTTGATGAAGTCATCATCCATCATATTAGCCTCCTGGTCGCCTGCCTCACGCAGTGCTACCTGACGCTCAAATCTGCCTTTCTGATCAATAGGATCATTCAGCTCAGAGTAAGCGTTACCGTACTCTCTACCGTCAATAAACAGCTCGAAACGCTCGGTCAGCTCCTTGCAATCGGGCTTACGTTTAGTAAGCGGAGAGATCTCAACGGGATAGTCGATAATAAATGTGGGCTGAACCAAATTCTCCTCAACGTAAGTTTCAAAGAACAGGTTAACGATATCGCCCCAAGTGTCAGTCTCTTTAGTTTCAACGTGACGCTCTTTAGCAATAGCCTTTGCCTTTTCGGTGTCACCCTTAAACTCGTTAAAGTCAACGCCGGAATACTGCTTAACAGCCTCCAACATAGGCAAACGCTTAAAGGGAGCGGTAAGGTCGATCTCCTTGCCCTGATATGTGATCTGTGTGGTGCCGTTAACTTCCTTGCAGCACTCAGAAACGATAGTTTCAGTAAGCTCCATCATACCGTTGTAGTCGGTGTATGCCTGATACATCTCGCAGAGAGTAAACTCGGGGTTATGCTTAATGGAAATACCCTCGTTTCTGAACTGTCTGCCGATCTCGTAAACACGCTCCATACCGCCAACGATAAGTCTTTTAAGATAAAGCTCGGGAGCAATTCTCAAATAAAGGTCCATATCCAGTGCGTTGTGGTGGGTGATAAAGGGTCTTGCAGTAGCGCCACCTGCGATGGTGTTAAGTATGGGAGTTTCAACCTCGATAAATCCACGGGAATCCAGCACTCTGCGGAAGGTGGATATGATCTTGCTGCGGCTCATAAAGGTCTGCTTAACGTCGGGGTTAACGATAAGGTCAACGTAACGCTGACGGTATCTTAAATCAGTGTCCTTAAGACCGTGCCACTTCTCAGGCAACGGCTGTAATGACTTAGAAAGCAGCTTAACCTCTTTAGCGTGAACGGAAATTTCACCACGACGGGTACGGAAAACAAAACCTGTAACCGATGCGATGTCGCCGATATCCCATTTCTTAAAGCCTGTCCAAACGTCTTCACCCAGATCATCTATTTTCAGATAAACCTGCATTCTGCCGTCACGGTCACGAATGTCGATAAACGCAGCCTTACCCATATCTCTCCAGCTCATTATTCTGCCGGCGATAGTAACGGTCTGATTTTCAAGCTGCTCAAAGTTATCAACGATCTCCTTTGAATTATGAGTTCTGTCACAGGTGGTGATCTCAAAGGGGTCCTTACCCTCAGCCTGCAAAGCTGCCAGCTTTTCACGTCTGACTCTCAAAACTTCGCTTAAATCTTCCATCTCTGTGAGTACTTCTGTATTATGCTCTGCCATTTTTTCATCTCCAAAAAGCAATATTATTGACCATTATAACACAAAAAGCGGACAGAATAAACCTCTGTCCGCAAATTTTTTCAAAAATTTTGAAATTATTTTATAATTTCAAGGATTTTAAACTGAATTTCTCCGTCGGGAGCAATAGCAGTAACGGTTTCACCTGCTTTATGACCCATTAAAGCCTTGCCGATGGGGGATTCATCGGAAATTTTGCCGGAGAGGGGATCAGCCTCAGCGGAACCAACCATTTTATAAACAACTTCCTCGTCAAAATCAATATCCAACACCTTAAATTTAGTGCCGATACGGATTTCGTCGCCTGCAATTTCGTTTTCATCTATGATAGTAGCGTTTTTGAGCATAGCTTCGATCTCATTGATTCTGTTTTCCAGCTTTGCCTGATCGTTTTTAGCCTCGTCATATTCACTGTTCTCAGAAAGGTCGCCAAATGACAATGCAACCTTGATTTTTTCGGCAATCTCCTTACGTTTTTCCACCTTAAGGATGTCCAACTCGTCCTGAAGCTCCTTGAGTCCTGTGGGGGTTAAAAATACTTGCTTTGCCATTTATATATCTCCTTTAAACCATGTGCTTGGTGATTATTATACCGATTTTGACACAAAATAAAACAGCTTTTAATATGAAAAAAATACTAAAAGCCTGACTTTAATATAATATATGTAGCTTGATACACATATATGTTGGGACAAAATCATTGCTCATATTATAATTGTTTTGGATGTATTTGTCAAGTGTTTTTATTGTTAGAGAAAAATAACGCTGCTTTTTGTGCATTATGCATAATAAAATGCTGTAATGTTTGTATATTCAAAAGACTCTCACCCTCTTGACAAAATTGGTTTACATGGTGTAGAATGAAATTGGACTACAAGATGTAAACCACAAGGAGGGATAATTATGAAGGATTATCAGATGGGTGCTGTTGAAGCCCGTTTTGCCGAGATCATCTGGCAAAAGGAGCCGATCTCCTCTACCGAACTGGCAAAGCTGACTCAGGAGCAGTTAAGCTGGAAAAAGAGTACTACATACACCGTGCTCAAACGACTTTGCGATAAAGGAATTTTTAAAAACAACGGCGGCACCGTCACCTCGGTTATATCAAAGCAGAAATTTTATTCTTTACAAAGCGAAAGGTTTGTTGACGATACCTTTAACGGCTCACTGCCCGCGTTTTTGGCGGCATTTTGTGCAGGTAAAAAGCTTACTGAAAAAGAGGTTGAGCATCTGCGTAAAATGGTGAGAGATTACGAGGAGGGAAAATAATGGCAGCGGTATTTTTGAAGCTTGTGAATATGAGCATTACTGCAAGCTGGCTGGTTTTGGCAGTGATTTTGCTCCGACTTATCTTGAAAAAAGCGCCTAAATTCATCTCCTGTATTTTGTGGGCGTTGGTGGGTGTTCGACTTGTTCTGCCCTTTTCGTTTGAAAGCATATTAAGTCTTATTCCCAGCAGTCAGCCTATCCCACAGGAGTTTATCACCACACCCACACCCTCTATCCAGTCGGGCGTGACTTATGTTGATAACGTGATAAACCCCATTATTGCAGACTCACTTGCTCCTCAGATAGGCGCCAGTGTTAACCCCACTCAGGTGCTGAGCTTTGTGGCGGCTGTGGTGTGGATACTGGGCATGGTGGGTATGATTACCTATACCGTTATCAGCTATTTGAGGATACATAACAAAGTCCGTGAGGCGGCGCCTCTGAGAAATAATATTCTCATTTGTGACAGAATCGACACGCCGTTTATTTTGGGCGTTGTAAGCCCTAAAATCTACCTGCCCTCAAGCATGAGCGAGGCGGATATGGAGTTTGTTGTTGCCCACGAAAAGGCTCATTTAAAGCGCCATGACCATTTGTGGAAACCCTTAGGCTTTGCGTTGCTCACTGTTTATTGGTTTAACCCCATTTTGTGGGTGGCTTACGTTTTGCTGTGCCGTGACATTGAGTTTGCCTGCGACGAAAAGGTCGTTAAGGAGCTGGGCAGTGAAATAAAGAAGCCCTACTCCGATGCGCTGATAAACTGCAGTGTTAAAAAGAAAATGATCTCCGCTTGTCCACTGGCGTTTGGCGAGGTGGGTGTGAAAGACCGCATAAAGTCGGTGTTAAACTATAAAAAACCCGCCTTCTGGATCATCATCGTGGCGGTAGTGTTAAGCGTTGTTGCTGCGGTTTGCTTTTTAACCAACCCTTTGCAATCAGGAATAAGCAGCATAAAGGTAACTAAAGACCTTTCGGGAAAAAGCTTTCTTGTAATAGACTACTCTGACATTACAGCATACGAAGCATCAAACGGAATTGATCTTTATCCCATCGGCGAGAACGGTGGTTTTGTAGAGGAGCTGGGAAAATATCATATTTCAGTTATAGCTTTAAACGGAAAAGTTTCAGAAAAACTGCTTAAAACCTATCCCACAGAAAAAGTACATAAACTGAAAAATGCGCCGGACGGATACAACATACTGATCAGATACGCTGAGTTTACAGATTTGCCCATGAAATCTGCAATTTATATTTATATCGGCTCAGATTCCCCCATAAGCTGTGTTCCTGAGGGCAAAAAGGAAGGCGAGTTAAAATCCCGAGGACGAATTAAGATCGAGCTCCAAACAGGGATAAGCGAGAGCTTTAAGTCGGCTGTGGCTTATGTGAACTACTCAGACAACAGCGATTTAAAAGAGAAAAGCTTGAATGCGTCTGCGTTGTCTGACACGGTTATTCAGCATTATCCTATCAGGAAATTTGAAAGTAAGCAGCAGCTCAATAAATTCATGACCGATTTTGCAAATGAGCTGTCCTTTGATCAAAGGCATGATGAGTGCCCGTCTTTTAACGAGGTAACTGCAAAATACAACGACAGCTTTTTCAAGGATAAGGTTTTGTTTGGGATTTATATTTCCTCAGGTAGCGGCTCCTACCGTTTTGGGGTGCATAGAGTTTATAACAACGGACAAAGCTTTACCGTTACCATAAAACAGTTAAACGATCCCGAAGTGGTAACTATGGATATGGCAGGTTGGATGGCATTTGTGGAAATCGACCGAGCCGCAGTTAAGGACTGCACCGTGTTCGATGCCTTTGAATATTCCGAAATATTCACAAAAGATCCAAACTCCTCAGGCACAATCGTTGACTCATCCCTTTTTACTGATGAGTTTGATGTGTTTGGTAATAGAAGAGTTTATTTTCGCCAATCCACAGACAACGGCAATAAAGTTATGGTTAAATTTGACGATGCAATAACAAGTCTTGATTGGAGCTGGGAAAACTTTCCGACCAACCCGGAAATGAGAGTAATAGATATCGATAGAGCCGGCAACGATGAACTTGTAGCATCGCTATGTTTAAAACACGTAAACAAGCATATTGGCTTTTATGAACTGCATATGCTTAAAAACAACAATGGCTTTCTTACAGATATTAAATTTGAACAAGCAGATTATTTATCACAAATTGAAAAAGTTGTTTCATACAATTACGATAAATCCAACAATAACATCACTATAACCGTTGGAAAGGAACATATAACGTATAATATTTCCGATGAAGTCGCTGAAAAGGGAGAGTTTAGAAAAATAACTTTTAGCAACAGCGTAATCTTCTATTTCGAATATAACAAAATATATGTACAGTTTAATCCCAGATACTTTTTCAAAGAAAACAACGAGTTGTGGTTTCCGGGTCCGATAATATACGCTGAGGTTGTTTATGATAAATCTAACGGCTTTGTGATGAAAAATTTCACCCTTGACAGAGACACTCTTTATAACATTTCACCCACCACACAACCCACCACGCAGCCTACCACCACCGCGCCTCTGACAGCTTTAGAGAGAATTCCGATCGACAGATTCTCATCTATTGAGGAAATGATTGCTAAGGCGAAAACCTATAAAACCCTTGAGGATGTTTATTTGTCTGCAGGATGCGATATGAACCAAGGATATTATATGCCATTTTCGGAACAAGCCCTAGAAAGTATTTTTAAAGATAAAATGATAATAGTTCCGGTTTTATCAAATGATGTCCAACTGGCTGTAGGTCGTTTGTTTCCATTTGGCTATATATTTGAACTGGTCTTTAATGAAAAAAGATGTAATCTTTATATTTGTACCTATAAAGAACGCGAAGTAGACATTCCTAAATATTCGCTCACCATAAACGATACAGAAGTTTTTGTTACAAATTCCAGTTATTATTGGTATTTCAATGATTACTATATAGAAATGGACTCCGACTATATGGATTTTGACGAGGCTACTGACCTAATTAAAAATTTGAGCTTTACAACCATAAAATTAGATAAATAACAAAACCCCCGCTGTTAACCAGTGGGGGTTTAATCTTTTTTATTTCATCAACATTACCATAACGGCTTTTTGTGCGTGGAGTCGGTTTTCTGCTTCTTCGAAGATCTCGTCTGCGTGAGCCTCCATAACCTCCTCGGTTATCTCCTCACCACGATGTGCAGGCAGACAGTGGAGTACCATACAGCCCTCGTTTGCCACCTTCATCATCTCAGCGTTCACCTGATAGCCTGCAAACGCCTTTTCTCTGATAGCCTTTTCCTCTTCCTGACCCATAGATGCCCATACGTCAGTCAAGATAACGTCAGCATTTTCAGCCGCTTTCATAGGATCGGTAAACATCTCGAATCTGCCACTCTCATAAGCAAACTCCAAAATCTCCTTAGGTGGCTGATAATCTTTGGGACAAGCCACTGAAACGCTCATACCTGTTTTAAGTCCGCCAACGATAAGGGAGTTCATCATATTGTTACCGTCACCGATAAAGCACATTTTCAGTCCATCTAAACGGCCCTTGAACTCACGGATAGTCATCAGATCAGCCAACACCTGACAGGGGTGGCAGAAATCGGTAAGTCCGTTAATGATCGGGATGCTGCCGTACTTAGCCAGTGCCTCAACCTCACTCTGCTCGAAGGTTCTGATCATAATACCGTCAAGATATCTTGACAAAACCCTTGCGGTGTCCTGCACAGGCTCACCTCTGCCGATCTGCAGATCGTTTGAGGATAAAAACAACGCCTGACCACCCAACTGATACATACCTGTTTCAAAGGATACTCTTGTTCTGGTGGAGGATTTCTGAAATATCATACCCAAAGATTTGCCCTCAAGGTGGTGATGCTTAATGCCGTGTTTAAGCTCGTATTTGAGCTGGTCTGCCAGATTAAGTATCTCGATGATCTCGTCACCGGTCAGATCCAAAAGCTTAAGTAAATGTTTCATTTTTTACTCTCCTTTAATCACATTTTCAAAGATAGCCAAGCCCTTGTCTATCTCGTCGTAGGTTATGTTAAGGGGTGGCAGTAAACGTACCAGTGCCTTTGCTGTTAACACTATAAGTCCGTTTTCAATACATTTTTTTGCAACCTCAGCCCCGGTCATACCCTCGACCTCAATGCCTATCATCATACCCAGTCCACGGGTGGATTTTACATTTTTCATTTTATTTAAGCGGCTGAAAATGTATTCGCCCTTCTTAGCCACTTCATCTAAAAATTCCTGATTTGCCACCTTTGAAAGCACGTAAGACGCACCTGCACAAGCAACGGGGTTGCCGCCGAAGGTGGAGCCGTGGGATCCTGCAGAAAGTACGTTCTGCAGTTCCTCAGTGCACAGACACGCGCCGATAGGCAGTCCGCCGCCCAGACCCTTTGCCAAGGTGATGACATCGGGCGTAATATCGTAATGCTCATAAGCAAGCAGCTTACCTGTTCTGCCGATACCGGTTTGCACCTCGTCAACCACAACCAAAATATCCTTCTGTTTAGCAAACTCACAAACCTGCTTTACAAACTCTTTATCCTGGGGCAAAACACCACCCTCGCCCTGAATCATTTCCATTATAACAGCGCAGGTTTTATCGGTCACCTTAGCCTTAAAGTCCTCAAAATCACCCGACACAGCATACTTAAATCCGCCCACGAAAGGAGCAAAGCAATCCGGGTGCATAGCATCCTGACCGGTGGCGGTCAGAGTGGACATGGTTCTGCCGTGGAAGGAGTTTATCAGTGTGATTATCTCGTATCTGTCACTGCCGTATTTATCAAAGCTGTACTTTCTGCAAAGCTTGATAGCGCACTCGTTTGCCTCAGCACCTGAGTTGCACATAAACACCTTATCCATGCCTGTAAGCTTTGTTAAGGTGGATGTCAGCGTTGCAGTAGCCTCATTGTAATAAAGGTTGCTGGTGTGTTGCAGAGTTTTTGCCTGATGATAAACAGCCTCTGCCCAACCGTCGTCTGCAAAACCTAAGCTGTTAACGCCGATACCTGAGGTAAAGTCAATATACTGCTTTTCCTCAACATCATAAACAGTTGAGCTTTTACCGTGAGACAGACCTAAATCATATCTGCCGTAATTAGGAGTATGGCTTTGCTGATCTAAGCTTTTAAGTTGTTCAAAATTCATATAATCAATCCTTTAGAGGAACATTGTTCCGACACCCTCGTCGGAAAGCAGTTCGATCAAAATAGAATGTTCAATACGTCCGTCAATAATATGAGCGCGTTTAACTCCACGACGTACCGCCTCAACACAGCAGTCGATCTTGGGGATCATACCGCCTGAGATTATCTTTTTAGCTTTAAGAGACTGCACCTCGCTGACGTGCACCACGTTGATAAGAGTATCCTCATCATCCTTATCTCTTAAAAGTCCACGGATATCGGTCATCAAAATGAGCTTTTCAGCGCCCAGCTCTGCTGCAATTCTTGCTGCGGCAGTGTCGGCGTTGATATTGTAAACCTCGTCGCCGCCTGCAACGGTGGAGATAACAGGAATGTAACCCTTGTGAAGCACATCGTTAATGGGATCAACGTTTATCTCGGTGATGTCACCAACTAAGCCTAAATCAGTCTCAGCGTGACGCTCAGCCTTGATCATATTACCGTCTAATCCGCAAAGGCCAATAGCTTTACCGCCGTTTTGCTCTAAAAGCTGGACTAAGTCTTTATTAACCTTACCTGCCAACACCATCTGAACTATATCCATAGTTTCTTTATCGGTGTAGCGAAGTCCGTTTACAAACTTACTCTCTTTGCCGATCTTTTTCAGCATATCGTTGATTTCGGGGCCGCCGCCGTGGACCAGCACAACCTTAAGTCCAACCAAGGATAACAGCACGATATCGGTCATAACCGCATGCTTTAACTCCTCGTTTATCATAGCGTTGCCGCCGTATTTGATAACAACGGTTTTGTTGTAATATTTCTGAATGTAAGGAAGCGCCTGCACCAAAACATTGGAACGCTCTAAGTTTGAGATATTCATTCGCTTTACCTCTCTTATAATTATGATCTGTAATCGCCGTTTATTTTAACGTAATCGTAGGTAAGGTCGCAACCCCAAGCGGTGGCAGTTGCCTCGCCGTCGATTAAAGAGATGTTGATTTTTATCTCGTCTTCCAAAAGCACGACCTTAGCAAAATCCTCATCCACGGGAATACCTGCACCGTTTTCACAAACAGTTATCTCGCCTTTAGCCGACCGGAAAACTACCTTAACGCCTTTTACGTCCACCTGAGCACCTGAGTAACCGATAGCACACAAAACTCTGCCCCAGTTAGCGTCAGCACCGAACATAGCGGCCTTTAAAAGTGATGAATTGATAACAGATTTTGCAATTATTTTTGCATTTTTAACGTCTTTAGCGCCACAAACGTTGCACTCAATAAGCTTGGTAGCACCTTCACCGTCTTTAGCTATCTGACGGGAAAGGTAACGGAGCACCTCAAAAAGTGCTGCCTTAAAGGTGTTGTAGTCATCACCCAGCTCACATATTTCATCATTACCTGCCAGACCTGATGCCAAAACAGATACCATATCGTTGGTAGAAGTATCACCGTCAACCGATACCATATTGAAGGTATCGTCAACCACGTCTTTCAGCGCAGTTTTCAGCATAGCTGAGCTGATAGCTGCGTCGGTGGTGATAAAGCAGAGCATAGTTGCCATATTGGGCATTATCATACCACTGCCCTTTGCCATACCGCCGATCTTACATACCTTGCCGCCCAACTCAAACTCAACTGCCACCTGCTTACTTACAGTATCGGTGGTCATAATAGCCTCAGCAGCGTTTTTGCCGCCATCCTCACTAAGTCCGCTTACCAGCTCGTCAATGCCGTTCTGAATGGGAGTAAGGTCGATAGAGGGGCCGATAACGCCGGTGGAAGCAACTACTACGTCATCAGCAAAAATGTTAAGTGCGTCTGCGGCAATTTTACACATTGCCTTTGCTTTTTCAATACCGTCTGCCGCACAGGTGTTGGCAATACCGCTGTTGCAGATCATTGCCCTTGCAAAACCGTTTTCAAGGTTTTGTGCGGTAACGGTGTTGGGTGCACCTTTAACCAGGTTTTGAGTGTGCACCGCCGCCGCAGTACACATTTTTTCACAAACATACATTGCCAGGTCTTTTTTAGACTTGTTTTTTCTGATTCCGCAATGAATTCCGTTTGCCTTAAAGCCTTTTGCAGCGGTAACGCCGCCGTCAATAAATTTCATAAAACTCTCCTTTAAAATGCAGGCGGTACTAAATCAAGACCTGTTGTTTCGGGTAATCCGAATATAAGGTTCATATTCTGGATCGCCTGACCTGCTGCACCCTTTACCATATTATCAATGGTGGATACCACGATAAGTGTGTTGGTGCGTTTGTCAAAATGAAGTGATATATCACACATATTGGTGTATTTAACGTTTTTTAGATTTGCCACTGCACCCTTTTTCAGCACACGAACAAAGGGCTCGTTTTCATACTTTTTGTTGTATGCGGCAAAAACCTCGTCCTCAGTAACACCGCTCTTTAAACGGGCATACATAGTGGATACGATACCACGGTTAACGGGCAGCAAATGGGGTACAAAGGTAACCTTTAAAGGCTCGTTTGCTGCGTGAGATAAAGACTGCTCTATCTCGGGGGTGTGACGGTGCTGTGCAACCTTATAAGGTGAGAAAGCCTCGTTACAGTCGGGGTAATGGGTGGTTTGGGAAAGACCTCTACCTGCACCCGTTACGCCGGATTTAGAGTCGATAACGATACCCTCTGTTTCAACAAAGCCCTTTTCCAAAGCGGGATAAAGTCCTAAGGAAATGGATGTGGGATAACAGCCGGGGTTGGCTATTATACTGTCTTTATTAACGTTCTGACGGAACAGCTCGGGAATGCAGTAAACCGATTTGCTGTGAAGCTCGGGGCAGTCGTAGGACTTTTCATACCACTGCTGATAGTCCTCCTCACATTCCAAACGAAAATCAGCGCCCAAATCAATAAAACGCTTTCCCTTCTCATCACACTCTTTTGCCAGTGCTTCCGAAAGTCCGTGGGGTAATGCGGCAAAAACCACGTCTGCCTTATCTACCACTTCACTCTGGTTTTCGCAAACCTTATCGCAAAAGCCCTTGTATGCAGGGTAAACCTCGGACAACTGCTTGCCCTCAAAGCTTACTGACGAAACAGCAGTCACCTCTGCGTTGGGGTGGTTATATAACAATCTTACTATCTCGGCGCCGGCATAGCCTGTTGCACCCACAATAGCGACTTTAATTTTCATAAATCTATCCTCCGTTTATTTGAGCAGTTCTCTCATAGCCTTGACTTCACTGAGCACACAACAGGGTGCAGGTCCGCCTTTAACAGTACGGCGCTTTACACAGTTGTCAAGAGATATGGCATCATAAACGCCCTCATCAAACATATCACAAATTGCCTTGTATTCCTCAATGGGCAGGGTTTCTAAGGTAAGTCCCTTGTCGATGCAGGTGGCAACCAGTGTACCGGTTGCTTTGTAAGCATCTCTGAAGGGCAGTCCCTTGTAAACCAGATAATCAGCGCAGTCGGTGGCGTTGATAAAGCCTTTTGCCGCCGCATTACGCATATTTTCCTTGTTAACGGTAATGGTGTCAAGCATAGCGGCGAAGGTGTCAATACAGATAAGCACGGTATCAACTGCATCAAAAACTGCTTCCTTATCCTCCTGCATATCCTTGTTATAAGCAAGGGGTATGCCTTTCATCACAGTGAGCAGTGTCATCAGATCGCCAAACACTCTGCCCGACTTTCCTCTTACCAGCTCTGCAATGTCGGGGTTTTTCTTTTGAGGCATAATTGAGGAGCCGGTGGAGAAAGCATCGTCTAACTCGATAAACTTAAACTCCCAGGAGCACCACATAATTATCTCCTCGGAAAATCTTGATAAGTGCACCATTATAATGGAGATTGTGCTGAGCAGCTCTAAAACAAAATCTCTGTCGGAAACACCGTCAAGGCTGTTGGAAGTAACTCCATTTAAATTAAGCAGCTCTGCTACCTTTTCTCTGTCTAAGGGGTATGTAGTTCCTGCCAACGCACCCGAGCCTAAGGGTGATACTGCCATTCTCTTTTTGCAGTCGGCAAGACGGTCCAAATCACGGTAAAGCATACTTGCATAAGCCATTAAGTGATGACCGAAGGTGATGGGCTGAGCTCTTTGCAGATGAGTGTAACCGGGCATAACTGTGTCGGCATACTGCTCTGCTTTGTTTAAAATAACATTCATCAGCTGCTCAATACTGTCAGCTATCGCATCGCACTGCTTTAACAGATGCAGTCTTATGTCCAACGCAACCTGATCGTTACGGCTTCTTGCAGTGTGCAGTCTTTTGCCGCTGTCGCCAATACGGGCGGTCAGCTCACCCTCAATAAAGGTGTGGATATCCTCAGCGGTCATATCTATTTTAAGCTTGCCGCTCTGGATATCGGAAAGTATTTCGCTAAGGCCGTCAATTATCTTTTCACTCTCTTTAGGAGAGATGATGTTTTGTGCGCCAAGCATAGTTGCATGGGCAATAGAGCCCTCAATATCCTCTTTAACCATACGGCAGTCAAAGGATATGGAAGAGTTAAAATCATTAGTCTTTTTATCTATTTCGTGTTTAAAACGACCTGCCCAGAGCTTCATAAAATACTTTTCCTTTCAATAGACAATATGGGCGGATGATAAGATCCGCCCGTTTAAATTTAATTATTATTTGCCACGCTTTTGATCAAGCTGTGCCTTAACCTTGATGGGCAGACCAAACAGATTGATAAAGCCTTCTGCATCCTTCTGGTTGTAAACCTCATCCTCATCAAAGGTTGCAACCTCGGGATCATACAGTGAGTAGGGTGATGTGGTACCTGCGTTGATGATGTTGCCCTTGTAAAGCTTGAGCTTAACGTCACCTGTAACGGTTTCCTGAGTTTTGTCAACAAAAGCATCAAGTGCCTCACGCAAGGGAGTAAACCACTGACCAAAATATACCAAGTCAGCATATTTTTTAGCAATAAGCTCTTTGTAATGCTGAGTTTCTCTGTCAAGACACAGGGTTTCAAGCACCTGATGTGCTCTGTAAAGAATGGTACCGCCGGGAGTTTCATAAACACCTCTTGATTTCATACCAACCAAACGGTTCTCAACCAAGTCAGCCAAACCAATACCGTTCTCGCCGCCTACCTTGTTAAGATACTTAACGATCTCAACTGCTTCCATCTTCTCACCGTTGATAGCAACAGCGTTACCCTTTTCAAAGGAGATAGTAACGTAAGTGGGCTTATCGGGAGCCATCTCGGGAGAAACACCCATCTCCAAAAAGCCGGGTTTGTTGTACTGGGGCTCGTTTGCGGGATCCTCAAGGTCAAGACCTTCGTGGGACAGATGCCAGAGGTTCTTATCCTTTGAGTAGTTGGTCTCACGGTTTATTTTAAGAGGAATGTTGTGTGCCTCAGCGTAGTCGATCTCCTCATCACGGGACTTAATATCCCAAATTCTCCAAGGTGCGATGATCTCCATGTCAGGAGCAAAAGCTTTGATAGTAAGCTCAAATCTAACCTGATCGTTACCCTTACCTGTGCAGCCGTGGCAGATAGCATCTGCACCCTCTGCCAAAGCGATCTCAACGATTCTCTTTGCAATAACGGGTCTTGCAAAGGATGTACCTAACAAGTAGTCACCCTCGTAAACAGCACCTGCTTTAATGGTGGGGAAAACGTAATCTTCAATAAATTCTTTGTTAAGGTCTTCAATGTAAAGCTTGGATGCACCTGTTTTAAGTGCTTTCTCCTCCAAACCGTCCAGCTCGGTACCCTGACCAACGTCACCGGATACAGCGATAACCTCACAGTTGTTATAATTCTCTTTCAGCCACGGAATGATGATAGATGTATCCAGACCGCCTGAATATGCCAAAACTACCTTTTTGATCTCTTTCTTTGCCATTATGTAATCAATTCCTTTCGAATATGTTTATTGCACGATATTCATTATACACACTTTTTTAAAAAAATCAACCCCCTAAATGTATTTTTATACAAAGTTTTGGTATATTTGTATATTTTGTGAATATATCCGTAAAAACGGCAGTTTGTTTTGTGGTAATTATGACTGAAAATGTATATTTTTATGTATATATACACATTTTATGCATAAATATTAGTTAAGCGATCTTCCAATCACGCACAAAAATAAACCCCCAACGGTTTGTTGGGGGTTTATAGATTTTACATTATGGTATCTTTTGAACGGTCAACATAAGATGTATGAAGAATCTTATGAGCCTTGTGGCTGCCGGGTTTCTCAAGATACTCCTCATAGAGAGCCTTAACAACGGGGTTGTCGTGTGACTTTCTGATAGTAGCTGCAGCATCAGCATCGTAAAGAGCCTTTGCACGAAGTGCTTTAATATCCACTGTCTGACGAACGCTGGTGGGCTGAATGGGCTGACCGCCGCCGTTTACACAACCGCCGGGACATCCCATGATCTCGATAAAGTGGAACTCTTCACCTGCTCTGACACGGTCAAGCAATACCTTAGCACCCTTCATACCGCTGGCAACAGCAACCTTAACGGTCATACCTGCAACCTCAAGTGCTGCTTCTTTAACTTCAGCAGTTCCACGAACTACCTCAAAGTCAACTGACTTGAGCTCTTCGCCTGTCAAAGTCTCAACTGCTGTACGCAGAGCTGCTTCCATAACACCGCCGGTAGCACCGAAGATAACGGCTGCACCTGTGGAAGTGCCAAGAGGATTATCAAACTCCTCATCGGGAAGCTGGTTAAACTGAATGTGAGCACGTTTGATCATACGTGCCAATTCACGGGTAGTGATAGCAATATCAACATCTGCAAAGCCTGATGCAGACTGATCCTCACGGCCGATCTCAAACTTCTTAGCAGTACAGGGCATAACAGAAACAACAACGATATCCTTAGGATCAATGCCGTTTTTCTCTGCATACCAGGTCTTGGTGATAGCACCAAACATCTGCTGAGGTGATTTACAGCTGGAGAGATTTTTAATAAGGTCGGGATAACGATACTCACAGTACTTGATCCAACCGGGTGAGCAAGATGTGATAAGAGGCAGAGCGCCACCGTTCTTCACACGGTCAAGCAGCTCGTTTGCTTCTTCCATAATGGTAAGGTCGGCTGCAATGTCGGTATCAAATACCTTTGCAAAGCCCAAACGACGAAGAGCTGCAACCATTTTACCCTGCACGTTTGTGCCGATAGCATAGTCAAACTCCTCACCCAAAGCTGCACGAACAGCGGGAGCTGTCTGAACAACAACGTGCTTTGTGGTGTCGGACAAAGCTGCGTAAACCTTATCGGTATCGTCTTTCTCCTGCAAAGCGCCGGTGGGGCAGTTTACAATACACTGACCGCAGGAAATACAGTCAACACTGCCAAGCTCTGTGCCGTAAACACAGCTGATGTTAGTGTCAAATCCACGGTCGTTAGCGCCGATAACTGCAACCTCCTGCTGCTTACAAGCAGCAACACAACGGCGGCAAAGAATACATTTGGAGTTATCACGAATCATATGAGCTGATGAATCGTCATAGATTGACTCAGGCATAGCACCGTCAAAACGACCTGCATCCTCAATACCGTATTCCTTACAAAGAGTCTGCAATTCGCAGTTGCCTGAACGAACGCAGCTAAGGCAAGAACGGTTATGAGTTGACAGGATCATCTCCAAAGTAGTCTTACGGGCTTTCTGAACTCTAACTGTGTTGGTAAATACTTCCATACCCTCGCTAACGGGGAATACACAAGCAGTAACCAGAGTTCTTGCACCCTTAACTTCTACAACGCAGATACGGCAAGCGCCGATCTCGTTGATCTCTTTCATATAACACAAAGTGGGGATCTCGATTCCCAACTTACGAGCTGCCTCAAGAATTGTGGAGCCCTGAGGTACAGACACGTCCATACCATTGATTTTTAAATTTACCATATCCATCGAGGTCAACTCCTTTCCTATTTCTTCACAATAGCCTTGAACTTACATGCGTCAGCACAAGCACCGCACTTGATACATTTAGACTGATCAATATGATGCGGATTTTTAACTGTGCCTTGGATTGCTCCAACGGGGCAAACACGAGTACAAAGGCTACACTTTTTACATTTTTCATCGTCGATAACGTACTGAGTAAGACTCTTACATACGCCTGCGGGACACTTCTTATCAACAACGTGAGCTACATACTCATCGCGGAAGAATTTAAGTGTTGAAAGAACAGGGTTAGGAGCTGTCTGACCAAGACCGCAAAGAGCATTCTCTTTAATGTAGTAGCAAAGCTCTTCCATCTTGTCGATATCTTCTAAGGTTCCGTTACCCTTGGTGATCTTATCAAGGATTTCCAGCAAACGTTTTGTACCAACACGGCAAGGAGTACATTTACCGCAAGACTCATCAACTGTAAACTCCAGGAAGAATTTAGCGATGTCAACCATACAGGTGTCCTCATCCATAACGATAAGACCGCCTGAGCCCATCATACTACCGATGGAAATAAGGTTATCGTAGTCGATCGGGATATCAAAGTGCTCTGCAGGGATACATCCGCCGGAAGGACCACCGGTCTGAGCTGCTTTAAACTTTTTGCCGTTAGGAATACCGCCGCCGATATCCTCGATAACAGTACGCAGAGTTGTTCCCATAGGAACCTCAACCAAGCCGGTGTGCTCGATCTTACCGCCCAAAGCAAAAACCTTAGTACCCTTTGATTTTTCTGTACCCATTGATGCAAACCAGTCAGCACCGTTTAAGATGATCTGAGGAATATTTGCAGAGGTCTCAACGTTGTTAAGGATAGTGGGTTTATTAAACAAACCTTTAACTGCCGGATAAGGCGGACGGGGTCTGGGCTCACCACGGTTACCCTCAATTGATGTCATAAGAGCTGTTTCCTCACCGCAAACGAAAGCACCTGCGCCAAGACGAAGCTCAATATCAAAGTCAAAACCGGTATCGAAAATGTTTTTACCAAGCAAGCCATACTCGTGAGCCTGATCGATAGCGATCTGCAAACGCTCAACAGCGATAGGATACTCAGCACGAACATATATGTAACCCTGTGTTGCGCCGATAGCATAGCCTGCGATAGCCATAGCCTCAAGCACAACGTGGGG
Organism: Clostridia bacterium; assembly: GCA_017407705.1. GTDB lineage: Bacteria > Bacillota > Clostridia > Oscillospirales > Acutalibacteraceae > RGIG2202. The sequence continues at coordinate 81,957 of JAFQWA010000027.1, read as the reverse complement.
GTCGCCTTCCAAAACGGAACGGTCCATAAATGCACCGGGGTCACCCTCGTCAGCATTACAGCAAACGTATTTCTGATCAGCGGCATTACCTGCTGCCAATTTCCATTTAAGTCCGGTGGGGAATCCGCCGCCGCCACGGCCACGAAGTCCTGAATCCAGAATAGTCTGGATAACGTCCTCAGGCTTCATCTCGGTAAGAACCTTACCAAGTGCCTGATAACCGTCCATAGCGATATACTCATCAATAACCTCGGGGTTGATAACACCGCAGTTTCTCAATGCAACACGCTTCTGGTGCTTGTAAAAATCGGTTTCGTTCAATGATTTTACATCATTGGACTCAGTAAAAGTCTCCTTAAACAAAAGACGCTTTACAATACGGCCCTTTAACAAATGCTCCTGAACGATCTCTTTAACATCGTCAACAGTAACCATTGAATAAAAGCAGCCTTCGGGATAAACGATCATAATCGGGCCCAGCGCACAAAGTCCGAAACAACCGGTTTTTACAACGTTAACGTCATTTTCAAGTCCGGCAGCTTTGATCTCAGCCTCCATAGCCTCAATAATTTTAAGGCTGTGTGAGGATGTGCATCCGGTACCGCCGCAAATCAATACTTGTGAACGATACATTATTTGGTTTCCTCCTTAGTTCTGATAGGCACCGATGGTGTAAGCAGTAACGGGACGTCCGTTAACAATATGCTCGGTAATAACCTCGGCAACCTTTTCACGTGTCATTTTAACATAAGTAACCTTTTCCTGACCGGGAACGTAAACCTCAACAACCGGCTCATACTGACAAATACCGATACAGCCTGTCTGAGTTACCATAACGTCTTTAAGTCCACGACGGTTTACCTCTTCAGCAAAAGCGTTGAGCACAGGACGTGCACCTGCTGCAATACCGCAGGTTGCCATACCCACAACGATACGTGTACCTGCATCTGACTCTTCACGAACATTGATAGCACTTTTAGCCTTATCTCGGATAGCTTTAAGTTCTTCTAAAGATTTCATATTTCACAAATCCTTTCAGGTTAATTTTTCTTAAATAAGCGGACTGTTCTCCTTGTAAAATTCCTCTATCCAGGCTATAACGTCGGGATTTGATAAAGACACGCCTTCCAGAACCTCTCTAAGCTCTCGGGTGTCTAAGGTCATTTCCTTGTCGTTAAACCGCTCTATGTAAACAAAATCTACATGAGGATTCATTCGAATAAGAACAGTCAGTGTGCCGCATAAATCGCCCAGCGGCATACGGTCAATATGTGTCCAACCGAAATTTGCGGAGATTAAAGTCCCCACGTTGGGTTGGGAAGTGAGTGCTAATTTGCCGCCCGTCATTTCTGCTGCCATTTTAAACAGCGGAATTCCCAAGCCCACCTTACGGGTGGTACGGGTGGTGAAAAACGGGTTTTGTGCGGCATCTGCCTGCTGCTGTGTCATACCCTTGCCGTTGTCTTTAACGTAAATGTTAAGCAGGTCTTTGTCGGTGTTTACCAAAACGCCTATTTCCACAAGGCTTGCTCCTGCGGTAAGGGAATTTTGCGCCACATCCAGCAGATTAAGAGATAGCTCTCTCATAATTACATATATTTTGCGAGAATATCGTCAACGTCGCTCTCTACCAAACGGCCGTAAACCTCGTCGTTAACGGTCATAACAGGTGCCAAACCGCAAGCGCCGATACAACGGCAGGCTTCCAAAGAGAACTTTCCGTCAGCAGTACATTCATCAGGGCCGATTCCCAATTTCTCGGAAATACGGTCAATAATTGCCTGAGCGCCTTTAACATAGCAAGCTGTTCCCAAGCAAACGGAGATTTTGTACTCACCCTTGGGAGTAAGTGCAAACTGTGAGTAGAAGGTAGCTACGCCGTAAACCTTCTCAACGGGTACCTCAAGGCCGTGAGCTATCATCTGCTGTACTTCAATGGGAAGATAGCCGTAGATCTCCTGAGCCTCCTGCATAACAGGCATAAGAGCGCCTTTTTCGCCCTTGTGCTTAGCGATAACTTCCATTAACGCTTTTTCCTGCTCGGGTGTGCCTTTGAAAGGCAGGTTGCTTTTGCGTTTTTTCATTCAATGCTCCTCGCTTTCGCAAATAATAATTTCTAACAGATTTAACCAGATTTTACCCTGTTTATATCCATTGTTTGCCTTAATAAGCTTACAAAACCCCCATTAAGGCATATAGTATGTTAATTATATCACAAACTTTATTAAAAATCTACTCATTTTTTAAATTTCCCGTACAATTTACAAGGAAAATGTTTTTTACTTTTTTAAGCATAGTGTATCCCGTTGAAAGCCCACAAAAACTCTCCCAAAAACTCAGCCTGCTGACGGCTCCGTTATACCGAAAAATCGGCAGAGGAATAATTCCTCTGCCGATTTTTAATCATTACTATATATTTTATCTTCTTGTAACAGCACTTACTGCAGCTTTATACTGAGGATCGGTTTCAAAATTCAGAAATGCCGCCAACCTCTGCTGCTCATCGTTAAGCTTTACCTCAACGTCAGGGGTAAGTCCCACTCCGTGATAGGACACACCGTTTTTATCTACCACCGTTGCCACGGTAAATTTAATAGCTGTCTTGTCGGTCAACTCATAGGTGGACTGCACAATGCCTTTACCGTAAGTCTTGGTGCCGATAAGCTTACCCTTTTTATAATCACGGATATTCATTGCAAATATCTCAGAGCAGCTTGCAGAATTTGCGTTTACCAAAACTGCCATAGGCAGACTGATCTCGTTACTGTCCGACTTTTCAGTAACCTTGGTTTCGCCGTTTTTGTATTTCAGCTTAATAAGGTCGCCACTGGGCAAAATATCGTCCATAACAGCCACAAGTGCTGCCACGTCTCCACCCAGATTATCTCTTAAATCGAATATCAACGCCGACACTTTTTTCTCGTTAAGATACTTTATTGCCTCTTCAAACTGCTTGGGAGTTGACTGATTAAACTTGGTGATCTTAATATAGCCGATAGACTCCAGCGCCTGATATCTTACGGTATCTGCTTCGTACTCAGCAATGGCTGCGTTAACGTTTAAAACAGTGTCGCCTCTTGACAAGGTGAGCTTAAAGCTTTTACCTATCTCATTGCCGATCATTTCCACGCACTCCGACACCGACTTATCCTTAATGTCAGTATCGTTGATGTGTGTGATAACGTCGCCTTTTTTAATGCCCGACTTATTAGCGGGGCTGTTTTTATCCACGTACAGCACCGTTACCTTGCCGCTGTCAGGATGCTTTGCTATTTCTATACCAATACCGTCGGTATAGCCTTTACCTGTTTGAATCTTGTCGCTGTAATCATCGTTATCAAAATAAGCGGCGTAATCGTCCTCAAGACCTTTCATATACCCTTCGGCAATACTGTCGATAAGCTCAGCATCGTCGATATCATATAAAAAGTTTGCTCTTACTTTAGCGTCTATCTCCTCTATCTTAGCGGTGATGACTTGCCTTTTGCTTAAATTTCCTATTTTGTTGTTGATGACAAACAGCGTAACCGGTACAGTAACTGCCGCGGCAATCGCCATACTTAAAATAACGCAGGTTATACAAAGTCCCACAGATATTTTCTTGTGCATATCAGTTCATCTCCTTTTTAGAGTGTTGACTGGCTTTTAGAAATTGCGGAAATAGTTCATAGGATTGGTGTGGGAGCCGTTAAGACGGATCTCAAAATGCAAATGAGGGCCGGTGGAGTTTCCGGTACTGCCGCAACGGGCAATAAGCTGACCCTTTTTAACCTCCTGACCGTAAGACACCAAAAGTGTGCTGCAGTGAGCATACAAGGTGGTGTACTGGGTACCGTTTTTGTTACCGTGGTCAATAATGAGGTGGTTGCCGTAGCTGTAATTACTCCAGGTAGCTTTAATTACCTTACCGTCAGCGGCGGCATAAATGGGCTTGCCGTAAGCACCGCTGCAGGAAATGTCAACACCTGTGTGGAAGCCACGACTGCGCCAGCCATAAGGTGATGAGATGTAATAGTTGCTCTGGAAGGGCCAACAGAAGTCACCGCTGTAAATACGATCGGAGTCGCTTTCTTCGGCAATTATCTTCTCCCACTCTTTTTGCATTTCTTTTTTAGCAGCCTCAACCTTAGCGGCATCTGCCTCTAAATCAGATTCCTGATTTTTTATCTTGTTGTAAAGGCTGTTTGCCTGATCATACTGCTTATCCAACTCGTTTTGTTTTGCCACCAAGGTGGATTTTAAAGCAGTGGTTTCCTTTTTCTTCTGCTCGATCTCGGCCTTTTTAGCATTGATCTCTTCAATGTCTTTTCTGATCTGCTCCATAAGGCCGGTATCGTGCTTGGTTACGCCACGCATAAGCTCTGCTCTGGCAAGGAAATCTGCAAAATCGTCAGCTCCCATAATTACCTGCAGCTCGTTATGACTGCCTGCCACGTAAATAGCACGTAATCTCTGCTTAAGCTTATCCTTAACCGCTTCCATTTCGGCTTCTTTTGCCTTGATCTCTTTTTCGTTTTTGGCAATATCGTTGTTCAAAGAGGTGATCTGATCGTTTACCAGATCTATCTGCTTTTGCATATTGTCGATCTGCTCATCCAAAGAGTTTTTAAGCTCTTTATACTTATTTTTATCACCCTGCAGACTCTGGATCTTCTTTTTAATTTCCTTAGCCTGCTGTTCATAGTCTGCGATCTTATCCTTTATCTGCTGCTGAGTCAGTGCAGATGAGGAAACAGGAGCGATGGCCGTGGCGGTGAATGCCATAACTGCACAAAGCAGTACCATAAACATTCTCTTTAACATTTTAGAACGCACGGAACTCACTTCCTTCCTTACGCAGATATTTTCCGATAGAAATAACACTTCCGATGCAGCCGGTAGCAACACCGATAAGGCAGAACAAACCTAAAATGCCCCAGAACACACTGCTGTAGGGTATTGCCTCAAGTGTCATTACCTTGGTGATTTGCTTTACGGTCATTTCGTATGCCAAATAAAGCAGACCCGAGGTAACCAATGCTGAGATAAGTCCTAAGACCATACCCTCAACAATGAACGGGAAACGGATAAAGTTATCAGTCGCACCCACCGCCTTCATAATGCTGATCTCCAGCTTACGGTTGTGCATTGTTATCTTAATTGTATTTGCAATAATAACAAGGGCTGTTATCATCAAAAGACCGATTATCCAAGCGCCTGCAATGGTTATCATCTTACGCATACCGATGATCTGCATTGTAAGCTCACGGGAGGAGTTAATATTCTCAATGTTTTTAACTGCTTTGATCTGCTTGATAGAGTCGTCATACTTAGTAAGGTCGGTAAAGGAAACTCTTATACCGTCGGGCAAAAAGGAGCCGCTCTGGTCCTCGTCCACCCAGGCAAACAGGTCCTTATACTGATCGCCCATATCTTTAAGCAGACTGTCAACGCCCTCTTCACGGGGGATAAACACAGCCTCTTTAACGTTAGCAAGCTTTTTAACGTCCTGATACGCCTGCTTGGTCTCCTCTTCGGTAATACCGTCTTTAATATAAACCATAACAACGTTCTGGTCCTGCAAGGAACCCAGTGCCTTGTCCACGTTCAATGAAAACAGAATGGCAGCGCCCATCAGCACCATACAAGCCACCAAAACACCGATAGACGCAATAGACATCAAACGGTTTACCCAGATATTTTTAAGTCCCTCTAAGGTGAGGTATTTTAAACTACGAAATTTCATTTACACCGCTCCTTCCGAATTATCGGCAACAACAGTGCCGCCCTCAAGCATAATAACACGGCGGTTAAAGTCACGAACCAGCTGGTGCTCGTGAGTTACCATAACAACGGTGGTTCCTCGACGGTTGATTTCGGTGAGGAGCTCAACGATCTCATAAGACATATTGGGGTCCACGTTACCTGTAGGCTCGTCAGCAATAATCAGTGACGGGTTGTTAACCAGCGCTCTGGCAAGGCCCACACGCTGCTGCTCACCACCGGAAAGCTCGGTGGGGAAAGAACGGGCTTTTGCGCCCAGTCCAACCATGGACAAAGCGTGAGATACCTTACGGCGGATCTCTCTTGTAGATGCACCGACAGCTCTGAGTGTGAAGGCAACGTTATCAAAAACGTTCATTGTGGGGATAACTCTAAAGTCCTGAAAAACGATACCCATAGTACGTCTTAAATAAGGTATGTCTTTTCGGCGGATCTGGGACATTTTATATCCGTTAACTATAACCTCGCCTGTGTTGGGGGTCTCTTCGTGCATAATAAGCTTGATAAAGGTACTTTTACCTGCGCCCGAAGCGCCTACAACAAACACAAACTCCCCTTTATGAATTTTTATATTAACATCTTTAAGAGCGTGCGTTCCGGTCTGATAGGTCTTAGAAACGCCTTTGAACTCAATAAGCGGCTGGCCGCTCTCTAAATTTATAACCTCTCTTTTAATGATGATCCACTACTTTCCTGAATATTTTACCAATATAAGGCAATTTCTCCCCGTTAGTGAAAAAAGCAGACGGGTTGTCTGCTTTTTTCAAACGTTAGTTTAGAACTTAACGGGGTTTGCACTGAGATATTTCTTAACCATAAGTGCGATCTTAAACACGATAGCGTGTTCAAACTCACGGAGATCCAATCCTGTAAGCTTTTTGATTTTTTCAAGACGGTAAACCAGAGTGTTTCTGTGAACAAACAATTTTCTGGAAGTTTCCGACACGTTAAGGTTGTTCTCAAAGAATTTCTGGATAGTAAACAAGGTTTCCTGATCCAGACTTTCAATGGAACCTCTTTTAAATACTTCTCTTAAGAAGGTGTCGCAAAGGGTGGTAGGCAACTGATAAATAAGTCTTGCGATACCCAGATTATCATAGCTGATGATAGTCTTTTCGGTATCAAACACCTTACCAACCTCCAAAGCGATCTGAGCCTCTTTAAAGGATTTTGCCAACTCACGTACTCCCTCAACAGTGGAGCCGATACCCACAACAGCGTGAACATAGAACTCGCTGGACAGAGTATCTACAATAGAACGGGCAAGCTTCTCAAGGTCTTTAGCCTCGATGTTGCTTCTGGTTTCCTTAACCAATGCAATCTCAGTTTCGGAAATATTGATAATAAAGTCCTTCTGCTTGTCCGGGAACAGATTCTGAATAACGTCGTAAACCGATACGTCGTTTCTGGTGATCATACGGATAAGCAAAACTGCGTGAGCTGCTTCCATATTAAAACGAAGCTCTCTTGCTTTAATATAAATATCTCCGGGGAGAATGTTGTCGAGAATAACGTTCTTAACAAAGTTTGAACGGTCAAACTTCTCGTCAAAGTACTGCTTTACGTTGATAAGGGCAACCGCCATAAGTGATACATATTTTACTGCCTGCTGATCGGTTCCTTCCACAAACATAACGTATTCAGGGTTTCCTGCTGTACCAAAGGGCTTATAAGTATAGTTACCTCTGGTAAAGAGATCAGCGGAAACTGTAATGTCTGCAGCTGTGATGTCAACGGGCTGGCCGATAAGACCTAACTCGCTGCAAGCAATGATAGTAAAGGTTTCATCAATAACGCCTACTGTTCTGTCCACAGCGTCACGCATTTGGTGAACTACTCCCTGAAACAAACGATTAGCCATATTACACAAACTCCTTTGTTTTATAAAATATGCACACATAATTTTTCAAACTATATACATTTTACACAAAGTCAACGGTTTTTTCAAGCAAAAAATCAAAAAAATTTAAAAAAGGTTACAATTTTGAAACTTTTTTGGGAATATATGTAAACATCTTGCTGTTTTGATAAAAAGATGCTATAATTTACATATACTTTTATAAGGTAGGCTATGGTATGAAAAAAGTGTTTTCAGCAATATTTTGTGTTGCTTTTATAATATGTAGCTGTTTTAACGTGGCGGCATTGTCGGTAAGTGATGAGGACAGTGAGTATAAGGTGGATATACCCAAGAATTTTTACTGCTACACTCAGGATGATATTTATAAAGACAGCTCCTTTTTCAACAAAATGCCCATTGACAAGCAACAAGCTATTCAGCGTGTGAGAAACGGCACGGTGATAGATGCTTTTTCCAAAGACGGTATGCGTGAGATAAAGCTGACTGTGGGCAGCGATAAGCTGTCTGAGGAGCTGGTTAATCTGTCGCCATTAAGCGACGAGCAGATAAAAAACATTGCCGATACTCTAAAGTCGGGCATTGAGCAAAACGCAGGTACTGTGCTGTGGGTAAAGTCAACGGATCTTTCGGGGTATAAATTCATAAAATACTGTGTGCGTGTGGGCAGCAGCGACACCGGTTACTGCTATACCACAATGATGACCGTTATCGGCGGCAAGTTTTACGAGCTTACCTGCTACGATTCCGCTGCTGTTGTTAATGATGAAATGGCTGCGGCAAACGATGAGGTGTTCAGCTCCTTTAAGCTAAACGTAAAAGCCCCCAAAGGAATGGGCTTTAACACCTTTTATCAGGTGGTTTCGGTTATTGTTATCATTGTTTGTGCGCTGGTTATAGTTGTGATTGGCTACAGCTTTGTTATGCAGCTTGTCAACCGTCGCAAGACCGACGAAAATCAGGAGCTTCTAAAACGTAAATAACTCTGCAAAAGGGTGGGTAATATGAAATACAAGGTTTTTGACGATACCGTTGTTGTAAGGCTGTTCAAAGGCGAGGAACTGGTATCCTCTTTAATGGAGCTGTGTGAAAAAGAGGATATTAAGCTGGGCTGTGTGACGGGTCTGGGTGCCGCTGATTATGCAGTGGCAGGTCTGTTTGACACAGATAAAAAGCAGTATTATAAAAACGTGTTTACAGGTGATATGGAGATAGTTTCTTTAGTTGGAAACATTACTCAGATGAACGGTGCCCCTTATCTGCACCTTCACGCAAGCTTTGCAGATAAAAGCGGCGCTGTAAAAGGCGGTCATTTAAACGAGGCGGTAATCAGCGCCACCGCAGAGATTTTTATAACCAAGATAACCGGTCAGGTTAGCAGAGCCCCCGACCCCGATATCGGCTTGAATATGCTGGATATGTAAAAGTAAAAAGGCAGGAGAAAACTCCTGCCTTTTGTTATTTTATTCTTCTATGGGTTTTTCAGCGGCTTGCATCAATTCGTCGATAGCCTCTTTAACTCCCGTTTCTTCGGACACAGCTTCGGCTGAGTCAGTAGCTTCTTCCTCTTCCTCAACTATCTCCTCTTTAGCAGTACGCTCTAAGGTGATAACCTTTTCGCCCTCTGCCACACGCATTACCCTAACACCCTTTGCAGGACGGGCAAATACGCTGATATCCTCAGCAGGAATACGGATAACAATGCCGTCGGATGCGATAAGAATAATATCATCCTCTGCATCCACCACGCTGATCTGAGCAACGTCACCAAACTTCTCTACACGGTAGTTGGTAAGTCCCTTACCGCCACGTGACTGAATTCGGTAATCGGTCAGCTCGGAACGTCTGCCGTAGCCGGTTTCGGTAACGGTCAGCAAGGTTGCATTCTCTCTTGCAACCGCCATACCGATAACCTCGTCGTTATCACGCAGAGTGATCGCCTTAACACCGTGGGCTGTTCTGCCCAGAGGTCTTGCGTCGGTTTCGTTAAACTTAATAGCCATACCTTTCTTGGTAGCCACTATAACGTCGTCATCACCGTTTGTCATCTGTACCCAACGAAGCTCATCGTCCTCATTAAGACCGATAGCAATAACGCCGCCTTTTCTTGCAGTGTTATATGCAGCCAGCTCAGTACGTTTGATAGTACCCTTCTTGGTTACCATACATAAGTACTTACCGTCTTCATAATCGGACACCTTTATCATAGCGCTGATGCTCTCGCCGCTCTCTAAAGGCAACAGGTTAACAATGTTAAGTCCCTTAGACGTACGGCTGCCCTCAGGCACCTCATAAGCTTTAAGACGATAAACTCTGCCACGAGTTGAGAAGAACAGAATGTAATCGTGGGAGGAGCAAACAAACATCTGCTCAGCATAGTCTTCCTCACGGGTCTGCATACCCATAATACCTCTACCACCACGTTTTTGTGAGTGGTAAGTATCTGCAGGCAGTCGCTTGATATAACCCATATTGGTAAGAGTCATAACGCAGTCCTCAACGGGGATAAGGTCCTCAATGTCCACCTCACCCTCAATAGAGGTGATCTCGGTGCGACGGTCATCGGCATATTTATCACGAATTTTTAAAGCTTCGTTTTTAACTATCTCCAAAACTCTTGCCTCAGAGGTGAGAATATCCTTGTAATCGGCAATTCTTGCATGAAGCTCAGCCAATTCGTCTTCAATCTTTTGCTTTTCCAAACCGGTCAGCTGACCAAGTCGCATAGCAACGATGGCAGATGCCTGAATCTCATCTAAGGGGAATCTCTCCATCAAAGCTGCTTTAGATTCGGGAATGGTTTTGGATGCACGGATTATTTTAATAACCTCGTCGATAAAGTCAAGGGCAGTTTTCAGTCCTTCCAAAACGTGGGCCTTTTCCTGAGCCTTTCTTAAATCGTAACGGGTTCTGCGGACGATTATTTCCTGCTGATAGTTGATGTAATGCTGCAGCATCTCTTTCAACGACAAAATCTGGGGTTTGCCGTCAACCAGTGCAAGCATAATTACACCAAAGGTGGTCTGCAGCTGGGTGTAGCTGTAAAGCTGATTCAAAACTACCTGGGGATTAACGTCTTTTTTCAGCTCGATGACTATTTTCATACCCTCACGGTTAGAATAGTCAACGATATCGTCAATACCCTCAATACGCTTGGTATCAACCAAATCTACCATAGACTTAACCAGATTCTGCTTGTTTACCTGATAAGGAATCTCGGTAATAACGATCTGGAATTTATTGTTTTTGATCTCCTCAATCTCGGCACGGCCACGAACTACCAGTCTGCCTCTACCGGTGGAGTAAGCAGCGCGAATACCTGCTCTTCCCATAATGATACCGCCGGTGGGAAAATCGGGACCGGGCAAAATCTCGTTCATTTCGGTAACGCTGATATCGGGGTTTTCGATAAGGGCTACCATACAGTCAATAACCTCAGCAAGGTTGTGAGGAGGAATGTTGGTTGCCATACCAACGGCAATACCCGTTGAACCGTTTACCAAAAGGTTGGGAAAACGGGAAGGCAGTGTTACAGGCTCCTTCAAACGGTCATCGTAGTTAGGCATATAATCTACGGTTTCCTTATCAATATCCGAAAGCATATCCACTGCCAGCTTACTCATTCTTGCCTCAGTATAACGGTAAGCAGCGGCAGGGTGACCGTCCACCGAACCGAAGTTACCGTGACCGTCAACCAACATATATCTTAAGGAGAAGTCCTGCGCCATACGAACCAGCGCATCGTAAACTGATGCGTCACCGTGGGGGTGATATGAACCCAACACGGCACCAACTGTGTCAGCGCATTTTCTGTAAGGATTCTCAGGCAGAAGGTTTTTCTCGAACATTGTGTAAAGAATACGTCTGTGAACCGGCTTTAAACCGTCACGAACGTCGGGCAACGCACGGCTGATAATAACCGACATTGAATATTCCAGAAAGGATTTCTGCATTTCATCCATTATTTCAACAGGAATAATTTTTTCATCCATACCCATTTTTATATTTCACCCAGCTTTTCTTTTAAATTAAAATAGTCAATTATCTGCTGTAATTCAGACATAGCTTTTTCATCTGCAACCCGTTTTGGTATGACTAATATTCTACCGTCCTTCAAAACAATGGCAAATATTACGTCATCCTGCTTAATATAGGCTACGTTAGGCTTTTCAACGTCCCAAACAGCACCTGTTTGAGGTACGTTAACGGTTATTTTATCCTGATTTAACTTAACCGACATCGGTATATAAGTGGTGGCGCCTTTTACTATTCTATCCTCTGTTTGCTTGGGGAACACCGTTACTAACACTATCACCAGCAGCATGGCTGCCATAGCGATATAGTTGGTGGTTTGGTGAGGATACATAATAGCGCTTACCAAAAAGCTTATAAATACCAACCCTGCTATAATTGCCTGAATTAGGGACTTCTTTTTATAAGGCTTTAACCTGCCTGTAATATACAAAGCGGCTCTGACCTCATCCTGATTCAGTGTAAATTCAAATTCAGTCAAACAACTCACCTTTTTCGTTAAATATCAAGATTCTGAACATACTGTGCGTTGTCCTCGATGAATTTACGACGAGGTTCAACATCATCACCCATAAGCATTGAGAAAACACCGTCAGCCTTTTCGGCATCTTCCATAGTTACCTTCAGGATGGTACGGAAAGCGGGGTCCATAGTGGTTTCCCAAAGCTGTTCAGCGTCCATCTCACCAAGACCCTTGTATCGCTGAATGGTTACGTTACCACCCAGCTCTGCGCTGTACATATCACGCTCAGCCTCGTTAAAGGCGTATCTCTTATGCTTACCCTTTTTAACCTCAAACAGAGGGGGTTGTGCCAAATAAAGATGTCCCTCACTGATAATTTCGGGCATATATCTGAAGAAGAAGGTCATCAGCAAGGTTCTGATATGAGCACCGTCAACGTCGGCATCGGCCATAATGATAATTTTATCGTAACGGAGCTTTGAAATATCAAAGTTCTCGCCAATACCTGTTCCCAGTGCGATAACAACGGGAGTTAACTTCTCGTTGCCGTAAACCTTATCTATTCTTGCTTTTTCAACGTTAAGCATCTTACCCCAAAGCGGCAAGATAGCCTGATAGTTACTGTCTCTGCCCTTAATAGCAGAACCACCCGCAGAGTCACCCTCAACGATGTAAATTTCGGTTCGGGTAGCGTCTTTGGAAATACAATCTGCCAGCTTGTCGGGCATTCTTACTCGTGATAAGCCTGACTTTGAACGTTCCAGCTCTCTTGCCTTTTGTGCTTTCTCACGGGCAGTAGATGCGCTCATTATCTTATCAACGATAGTTTTTGCAACTGAAGGATTTGCCTCCAAAAAGTCGGTCAAAACGTTACCGATAGCGGAGTTTACCAAGGTTCCGATGTAGGTGTTACCAAGTTTTGCTTTGGTCTGACCTTCAAACTGTGCATCAGTAAGCTTTACGCTGATAACAGCTATCATACCCTCTTGAACGTCCTCACCCTTAAAGTTGGAATCGTTATCTTTAAGCATTTTGAACTTTCTGGCATAAGCATTGATAACTCTTGTCATAGCGGTTTTAAAGGCACTTTCATGGGTACCGCCGTCAACAGTATGAATGTTATTGGCAAAGCTGATGATATTAGTGTCGTAACCTGTGTTGTAAAGCAAAGCTATCTCAGCAATAGCATCGTCCTGCTTGCCGTTTATATAAATAACGTCATCGTGGAGTCTGTCAGCTCTCTTTTTCTCCAACAAAAACTCACAGTAGCTCTTAATACCGCCTTCGTAATGCAAAACGTCCTGACGGTTATTTCCGTTATCATCCTTATCACCGTCTTCACGGCAATCGGTAATGGTTATTTTAATACCTGCGTTAAGGAAAGCCTGTTCACGAAGTCTGGTTAAAAGAATATCATAATCGTATCTTACGGTATCGGTAAAGATTTCGGGGTCGGGCTTGAAGGTAACGGTGGTACCTGAGTCCTCAGCGTCGCCAATTACTTTCAGATCATCAACGGGCACACCGTATTCAAACTTCTGGTAGTGAGTCTTACCGTCTTTTCTTACCTCAACCTCCAGCCAGGTTGACAGTGCATTAACAACCGATGAACCAACACCGTGCAAACCGCCGGATACCTTATATCCGGAGCCGCCAAACTTACCGCCTGCGTGCAAAACGGTAAATACAACGGTAACCGCAGGAATACCCATTTTCTCCTGAATACCAACAGGAATTCCTCGACCGTTATCTCTTACTCGAATAACGTCTCCGTCTAAAATATCAACCTCGATATGGTCACAGTAGCCTGCCAAAGCCTCGTCGATAGCGTTATCCACTATCTCGTAAACAAGGTGGTGCAAGCCTCTTTCGCCGGTTGAGCCGATATACATACCCGGGCGCTTTCTAACCGCTTCAAGTCCTTCCAAAACCTGAATTTGCGTAGCGTCATATTCCTGCTCAACGGGTTTAGTGATGTTTTCGTTGTTTTCCAAAATTATCCGTCCTTTCAGTGGGCTAATATTTGCCGTGAAATTGTATTAAAATTTTAGATTATTGGTTAAATTTGCTCGTTTCAAAAGAGTTGTTGATGAAATTTGCGAAATATAAATTTTCTCATTATTGCCGCTTTCACAAACAATAAATGATTTTGGCAGATCGTAAGTCACGTTGATTACCTTGCCGCTTTTCTCCGCGGCAGATAAAAATGTACGTGTATGCTTTGACACAGTAGCGGTATCAAGGTCGAATATGCCGATTATATCCTTTTGCTTTACCATTGTGTCCATACCAAGATGTAAAAACATAATTTACTCCTTAACAGCAAAAACCTTGCCATTTTCAACTTTAAAGCATTTACCTGAGTTAAGCATTTTTACAGTATCGGGGTCACAACAGGTAATAAAAACCTGCCAACCCTTTATGTGGTTTAATATAAAATCCTGACGGCTATGGTCAAGCTCACTCATAACGTCATCTAAAATAGCAATGGGCTGCTCACCTGAAAACCGCTTTAAAACCTCAGCTTCCGATAGCTTAAGTGCCAATATCACCGAGCGGCGCTGACCTTGTGAAGCATAGGTTTTTACAGGCAAGGAATTTATAAAAAATTCAATGTCATCTCTGTGAGGTCCCACACCCGTAGTACCGTTTTTGGTATCCTCACCACGATTTATTCTAAGTGCATCTATAAGACTTTCATAGCTACCGTCTTTAGTGCTGCACTTATATTCAATATTAAAGGTCTCTCTTTGTCCTGAAATGCCAAAATAAATTTCAGGAGCATACTCCATAATTGCTTCTAAATATTTTTTTCGTTGAGATACAATATAGGCGCCTGATTTAGCAATTCTGTCCTCATAAGCGTCTAACATAAATTCCAGCTCACTATGAAACATAACGTCACGCAAAATTGCGTTTCGCTGCATAACGCTGCGATTATACACCGACAGCATTTTTGCATATTTAGGGCGAAGCTGGGAAATGGCGTTATCTAAAAATTTTCGTCTTACAACCGGACCGTCTTTAATTAAGTCCATATCTGCAGGGGAAAACACCACACAGCAAAAGCTTTCGGATAAGTTAGAAGGAGTGTCTAAGGAAATGCCGTTAATTGAGGCTGAACGCTTTTGATTTATATTTATCTGCGCTTTTTGCTCTCTGCCCGCCGCAAAAAATGACATTTTTAATTTTGCTGTTAGAGGCTCTGTGGCATCAGTTAACTTAACAAGCTGAGGGTCCTTTACCTGACGAAAGCTTTTCTGACCGCAAAACAACCATATAGCTTCGATCAGGTTGGTTTTTCCCTGAGCGTTGTCACCGAAAATTACATTTATTTCATTTGAGGGTTCAAAGCTACCGTCTTTTAAATTACGGTAATTTTCAAATTCAAGCTTTGATACAAACAAATAAATAACCGCCTTTTAAATAACTTCAATTATTTCGCCGAAAAGCGAAACCTTGTCACCGCTACGGAGCTTTTTACCTCGCATTAAGCAAACCTCACCGTTTACCTTAACGTCACCGTTTAAAACAAATATCTTTGCTTGTCCGCCGGTGGATGCAATACCCGATAAT
Source organism: Clostridia bacterium (assembly GCA_017407705.1). Lineage (GTDB taxonomy): Bacteria > Bacillota > Clostridia > Oscillospirales > Acutalibacteraceae > RGIG2202. Next base: position 66,265 of record JAFQWA010000027.1, on the reverse strand, counting down.
TTTATTAAAGTATCCAATTTAATAAAATCACCGTCAATTTTAATTTGCATATATTTTCTCCTTAAAATTATTCAGCCTTAAGTCTTACAGGCAGAACCAAGAATAAGAAATCATCGCCATCACAAGGCAAAATTTTAATAGGAGATGTGGCGCCGTTAAGCTCAATTTTTACCATATCTGAATCAACTGCTCTTAAAGCGTCTAAAAAATATTTATTGTTAAATCCAATTTCTAAAGAATCACCGTTTATACTACATTCCAATTTATCGGAAGCCTTACCCATAGCGGTAGTACAACGCATACTGATCTCGTTATTTTCAAATACACATCTTACAGGGCTTTTAAGTCTGTCTGTAATAAGCAGAGAAATTCGGTCAATAGAATTTGTAAAGCTTTTTGTGTTAACCACAACAGTAGTTGCCGCACCCTGAGGAATAGCAGAACGGTAGTCTAAAAATTCACCCTCTAAAAGTCTTGAAATAACAAGGAAATTACCTACGTCAAAGGAAATATGACGGCTGCCGATATTGAATTTTACTGTTTTATCATCCTCACCCATAAGCTTCATTATTTCATTAAGGGTTTTTGAAGGAATAATAAATCTCATACTGCCGCTGTTTTTAATTTTTTCATTTCTTATAGCCAGTCTGTAACCGTCAACAGCAATAAGCTTTAAATTATCATCATCTACTTCAAATAAAATACCTGTATGAACGGGTTTTATATCAGTAGTTGATACAGCAAAAATAGTCTGTGATACCATACTTCTTAAAATCTCACAGTCAATTTCAATGCTGGAATTATCATTTATAGCAGGTAATTCAGGATATTCCTCTGCTGCCATTGCCATAATTGAAAATTCAGTAGCACCTGAGCTTATTCTGGCAGAAAGCTTGTTATCTGTTTCAATTTCAACCTTATCACCGGGAATCTTTTTAAGAATCTCACCAAACAGACGTGCATTTAAAATAACACTGCCTTCATTTACTATATTAGCCTGACAGGTAGTAGTAATTGCTATTTCAAGGTCATAGCCTGACATAGTAATTAAATTGTTCTCAGCTTTAAGCAAAATACCTTCCAGTGCCGGTAATGATGATTTGGTTGAAACTGCTCTTTGAACGTTAGTAACAGCTTCACAAATATCATAGGTTGAGCATACAAATTTCATAATAACAAACCTGCCTTTTTATAATGTTGAAATTTTGATATTAAAAAGTGATGATCCGAAAATTTTTGCAAAAAAAAGTCAAATATAAATTTATAATTTTAGTAAATAACAGTATACACTGTTGATAATGTGGAAAACATCAAAAAACCGCTTTATTTTCAAAAAAATCGGACAAGCAAAGGTGTTAAACATCTCTTTATAAAAAGTTGAAATTTTTATGGTAAAAAATAACTTTAAAGTGATGTTAAATGTGTGTTAGTGGAGAGTTAAAGAAAATGTTAAACTTATCTCACTATGTGGAAAAGTGTGTGGAAAACCTTAAAAAATCGCATATTTAAAGGATTTTTTCGAGGTTAAAGTTTAAAAATTAACAAAAATTTACCTATTTTCCAAATTTTTTATGATATCATTAACAAGATTCTTTTCTTTAGGATCTTTATCAATTTTTTTCTTGATCTGCTTAATTCCGTAAAGCACGGTGGTATGATCTCTACCACCAAATTCCTCACCAATTGCCTTATATGACATCTGTGTAACCTCACGGACAACATACATAGCAATCTGACGTGCTTTTGATATAGGCCCGTCCTGCTTTTGGCTGAAAATATCTTCATCGGAAACGGAATATGTACGGGAAACCTCAGAAACAATTTTCTTAACAGTAACCGGTTCAGGCTGATTATCGTTTCTGATATCACGGATAGCACCTTGAGCAACACCGATAGTCATAGGCTCGTTGCTGAGCATTGAAAATGCCTGAAGCTTTTTAACAACGCCCTCTAACTGACGAATATTACTTTTTACCTGCTCTGCAATAAAGAAAACTATATCATCAGACAAATCAAAGTTCAAAAGCTGAGCTTTTCTTTGAATAATACCAACTCTGGTTTCAAATTCGGGGGGCTGAATATCTGCAATAAGACCCTGCTCAAAACGTGAACGCAGACGGTCATCTAAAGTAGCAATGTCCTTAGGCGGTCTATCTGAAACGATAACCATTTGTTTATTAGCACCGTAAAGAGTATTAAAGGTATTGAAAAATTCTTCCTGAGTTGAGGTTTTACCTGCGATAAACTGAATATCGTCGATCAGTAAAACGTCAACATTACGGTATTTTTCTCTGAATTCGTTTATAGTACCCTCACGAAGTGAGTTAATAAAATCATTACCAAAGGTTTCACAGCTTAAGGATGCAATTATTTTATCGGGATATTTTTCTTTAATGCGATTATCAATAGCATTAAGAAGATGAGTTTTACCAAGACCTGAGTTTCCGTAAATAAATAAGGGGTTGTAAACAACTGCGGGATTTTCTGCAACTGCCAATGACGCAGCATGTGCAAAACGGTTAGAACCGCCAACGATAAAGGTATCGAAGGTATATTCATACTGTGCACTGTTATTTACGCTTAAAGGAGTTTCCTCCTCTTCATCCTCTTCGGTATTTATAGTGATCTTTACAGGAAATTTCAAAACCCACTCAAAAGCATCTTCCAAAAGACCTTTATAATTTTCCAAAATTATCTTTTTCTGAAAATTAGTCTTTATCATAAACTTCATTTCAGTTCCGTAAATATCAACAAGCTTGAGTTCAGCAAGCCAGGTGTTAAAAGTAACTTCATTTATCTGCTGTTTACAGTAAACACACACACTCTGCCATACATCATTTAATGAATTCATTTATTTTCTCCATTCCCCGATGATATGTAAAAAAAAACATAAAAATTATTCCGTCATCGGCACGGAATAAATATGTAAAAATAATGTTTATTGCATAGTTCCCCAATAATAATTTTACATTTACTATTTTAGCATATTTTCCACAGAGTTTCAAGTATTTGTTAATAATTTATCTAAATATATTTATATATATAATAATACAAAAAAATAATACATATAGTGTTTGAATAAAAATACTTTCTATATATGGGATACGCTGAAAAAACTCAGTGAAAATACAAAAAATTATGTTGACGAAACAGGGAAAATAGTTTATAATTCAAAAATAGTTATGTATTTTTATCTTGTATCAGATGCCGCCCTCACAAACTTAATTAAGGCAACAACAGATAAAATATAAATAAATATTTTAAGAAAGGTGAATGAAGTATGTTAAGAACATATCAGCCCAAAAAATTGCATCGTAAAAAGGTACACGGTTTCAGAAAACGTATGTCTGATGCTAACGGCCGTAAAGTTTTGGCTCGTAGAAGAGCAAAAGGAAGAGCTCGTCTTTCACACTAATTGAATGGGCATTTTTATGCCAAGGGTATTAAAATTGAATGATTTTATAATGCTCAATGAGAATAGGGATTTCCGTAGAATTTATAATAGAGGAAAATCGTTTGTCAGTCCTGCGCTGGTAGTTTATTATACTAAAAACCGCGCGGGATTTTGTCGCTTAGGAATAACTACAAGTAAAAAAATAGGCTGTGCCGTAAAGAGAAATCGGGCAAAGCGTGTTATAAAGGAAGCATTTCGCAAGTGTGTGGGTAATGTAAATGCAGGTTATGATTTTGTTATTGTTGCAAGAACAAAAACTGCTTACATTAAAAGCACCGAGGCAGAAAGTGTTTTACTTAAATTATTTGAAAAAGCGGGTATTTTAAAAAATGAAGCGGATAATGATTAGTCTGATAAGATTTTATCAGAAAAGAATATCCCCGTTAAAAAAGCCAAGCTGTATTTTTATTCCTACCTGTTCTCAGTATGCCATTGAGGCAATACAAGTTCACGGAGCAGCAAAGGGTTTTTATCTTAGCGTAAAGCGTATATTAAGATGTCACCCTTTTCACAAAGCGGGTTATGATCCTTATGATCCCGTACCGCCAAAAAAAGACCGTAAGAACTTAAAGTAATACTGTTTTTTCAGTGAAAGGACAAAATAAAATGGAATTCTTATTAAACCTTATCGGTGTGCCTCTGCAATATGTGTTGCAATTTTTCAACTCAATTTTCAATAACTATACTCTCTCAATTTTTGTATTTACATTGATTGTAAACGTTGCTCTGTTTCCCCTTAATGTAAAACAGCAGAAGTCTATGGTTAAACAGGCAAAATTAAAGCCTAAGCTGGACGCTTTAAAAGAAAAGTACGGCGATGACAGAATGAAGTACAGCACAGCTATGTCTGAACTGTATCAGAAGGAAGGCATAAGCCCCACAGGTGGTTGCTTGCCGATGCTTATCAGAATGCCTATTTTGATCGGTGTTTATCAGGCTGTACGTAATCTGGTTGCCGCAGGAAACTCTAACTTTGATTTTTTCGGCATTGATCTGGCTCAAACTCCCAAATTCTCCACTAACATAATTGAGGATTTTCAGCTTATCTGGATCATTCCGTTGATTTCTTTTGGCACATCATTTTTGTCGATGCTTATTTCAAATGCTCAGCAGAAGAAAAACAACCCCCAAATGGAGCAGGCAGGCGGCTCTATGAAGATGATGCTGTTGTTTATGCCTATAATGTCATTGTGGATCTCCTTTACCGTTCCCGGTGCAGTTGGTCTTTATTGGGCATGCTCTAACATTGTTACTACAATAATTCAGGCAATCGTAAATAAGTTTTATTCAGTTGACACACTTATAGCTATTGAAACAGCAAAAGAAGGATCAAAGAGAAGAAAATTCGAGCTTGAAAAGATAAAAAAATCAAGCGACCAATAGTGAAAGGAAGATTAGAATGATTATAGAAGCTACCGCTTCCGGAAATACCATTGAAGAAGCACAGGAAGCAGCGTTGTTAGCACTTGGTGCTCCTGCCGATGCCGACGTTGACTTTGAAATTATATCATTACCCCAGAAAAAGAAATTAGGCTTGTTTGGCGGTTCTTTGGCACAGGTAAAGGCGTTTGCCACTGTTGCAGACCCCAAACCCGAAGCAAAACCCAAAAAAGATAAAAAACCCGTTAAAGAAGAAAAAACCGTTAAGACAGAGGTTAAAGAGGAAAAGGCTACTGAGCCTAAAGCTCCCGTGGTTTATGACGATGAGCAGATCAACACAACAGTTGATTATCTTAAAAATATGCTCACTTTAATGGGCGTTACCAACTTAGAGATTGACGTTGTTACCGATGATGACGGCATTAAGATCAATTTCGACGGTGACGGACTTGGCGTTGCAATCGGCAGAAAGGGTGAAACATTGGATTCTATCCAGCACCTGACTTCCTTGGTTGCCAACAGAAGCCATAACGATTACGTAAGAGTTACTCTTAATCCCGGCGGATACCGTCAGAAAAGAGAGGAAACACTTATCGGTATTGCTACCCGTTCTGCAGAGCAGGCACTTAAGTCTAAGAGAAACGTTATTTTAGATCCTATGAACTCCTATGAAAGAAGAATCATTCATAACACAGTTCAGGATATTGAGGGTGTTACAAGCTGGTCTATCGGCGAGAACGAGCACAGACGTGTTTGCATCGGTACCGGCAAAGATAACAAGCCCTTTGAGCCAAATCGCAGAAACGGCAGAGGCAGAAGAGATAACCGTAAAAAGGAAAGCCAGAGAGTGAATGCGGCACCCAGCCGTGAGCCCAGAAAAGACACAGAGGACCTTCCCCTTTACGGAATTATAAAATAAAAAAGTAAAATCGGTTGTGTTTTACCACAACCGATTTTTTATATAACGAAAATAGACAGAATTTTATTTTTACAAATTTCCTCAGACTCAATGGGGATTTTTAAGGGCGAGCCCTTAAACCATTCGGGAAAGGGTTTTCCCTTGCTGCGTCTTTTCCCCTTTTTCTTCGCATAAAGAAAAGGGGTGCCAAAGCGGCATGAGCGAAAAAATTATGCAAAAACCGCAAGCCTTTAATTAAAAGCCTGCGGTTTTGTTAGTTTTAAAACATCTATTTTTTGTTCTTATTGTTTTTCTGTCGGCTTTGCTGCTTTTCCTTCTCAACGTCGATATACTTATCTATCATCTGAGCATAAGTGTCAAGATCCAACATAGTATCCTGCTTCTGACTGCCTGCAATTTTAATCAAGGTGTTCTCAACCATTCGGTTCAGCTCATGCTTATCATAAAGCAAAATGAACACGATAGCAACACAGCACAGTATCAGCGCAAAATACATCGCAATACTAACCCAGCAGAAAATCTTGTAATCGCTGACAGGATCGGGTGGCATAGGAATGTTTATCTGGGTAAATATATGTCCCAGAACCACTACCGTTGCCACTGCGGTGGACACACAGCCGACAATATACTTTTTCAAAAACAGCAGTATATTTCCCACCATTATCACGCCACACATACTCAGCACCAACGCAAAGTAAAGCTGAACGTTTTTGGTATCTGCCTCGTAAGCTAAGCTGCCCTCAGCGGTCATAGACACCTGCATATCTCTGATAAGGCAGTAAAGAATAACGCTCATAATAGACGCCGCTGAGAGTATGGGAATAAGTATTTTGCTGATGTTAAAGGCTCTGCCGCCGGGATGCTGCCAGTATTCGTGGGACCATCTGCGGCGCTCTAACTCGTTTTGATACAACCAGTCGCTCAAACGTTTAACGCTTAAGTTGTAATTTTGGTTATCGGTCTTTTTCACCTTGCTCCTCCTTTACCAGTTGGATGCGGTATAATCCTTATCCACCTGAATAACCGCAAAATACTGGGGATTTTCGTTGTGAATCAGCTCTTTTAAGGTGGATATAAGCTGATCGTCGGTCATTTTAAATTTAAAAGGCGCCACCACGTCAAAAATGAGATTGGTATGAGTGGGGCCGCTGGTAACACGAAAATCGTGGATGCTCAAAGCCCCGTCAACCGACCTCACCAGCTCATACACCTTGTTATAAAGCTGATTGGTAAACTCATCGTTTTTAGCCAAGGGGTCCATATGGATAGTGGCATCACAGCCAAACTTCTCCCTTAACTCCATTTCAATAAGATCAATGGTGTCGTGTATCTTTATTATGTCCCCATCTGACGGAACTTCTGCATGCAAAGAAATAATTGTTCTGCCGGGGCCGTAGTCGTGGATGATCATATCGTGGATACCCGAAACGTCTTCATAAGACAAAACCGTGTCACGAATACCGTTTACCAGCTCGACATCGGGAGCGGCACCAAGCAGTGGACCTAAAGTTTCTTTTGCAGCCTTAATACCTGCAAACATAATAAATCCAGCCACTAAAATACCTATATAACCGTCGGGATTAAAGCCGGTAAGTCCGCCAACCACAAGACCGATAATAACCGCCAAGGTAGCGCACACGTCACTAAGACAATCGGTGGCGGTGGCTTTTAAAGCGGCAGAGTCGATAGCGGTGCCCAGTTTTTTGTTGAAAAGACCCATCCAAAGCTTGGTTAAAACGGAAATTATCAAAATTATTAAGGATACCAGACTAAACGCCACGTTTGAGGGGTTGAGTATTTTATCAAAAGAGGTTTTCAAAAGCTCAAAGCCCACCAAAATAATGATAAAGGCAATACCCAGTCCTGCAATATACTCAAATCTGCCGTGACCAAAGGGATGCTCCTTATCGTTAGGCATATTTGCCATTTTAAAACCAACCAACGTTATGATAGACGAGCCTGCGTCGGATAAGTTGTTAAAAGCATCGGCTGTAACGGAGATTGAACCGGTCAGCGTTCCTGCAACTATTTTTATTATAAACAAAAATATGTTCAAAACAATGCCCACTGTACCACCCAAACTGCCGTAACGGTGACGCACCTGTTCGTTTTTGGTGTTTTTATAGTCTTTTACAAAAAGCTTTAGCAATAAACTTGTCATTTTTACTCCAGCTCCTCAAAAATCATTCGTTCAATATATCTGTCGGAGAAATAGCTGTCTCCCGAAAGCTCCATATAACTGCATTTTTCGGATATACCGTCCAGTCGCAGCTTAAACTGTTCACTAAGCAGCGCCTTAGAGGCACCCAGTCCCGAGCCGTTGCCGATAAACTCAATACAGTCACAAAACTGCTTAGGAATAAGTCCGATCTTAGCGGCGTTTTCCATATTAACCGATGCACCAAATCCGCCGGCGACGATAGCTTTATCAGTGTCGGCAAAATTTATCTGCGCCTTGTTAAACAAACAGTCAGTTCCCGCGGCAATAGCGGCCTTTGCCAACTGCACCTCACGAATATCCTTTTGAGTAAGGACCACGTTATCTGCAATAACAAAACCCTCGTCATTTAGGCGGTATTGCAGGTTTTTGGGCAACTCATCGTCATCCAAAAGACGTCCCGTTTCATCTATAACGCCTAAACTGAGCATACAAGCCACTGCATCAATAAGTCCCGATCCGCAAATTCCGCAAGGGGCTTTATCACCCACCGTTTTGTAAGCAATATCACCGTTTTCAATGTAAACACGATTTACCGCACCTGGTATTGACCCCGTTCCGCAGCTGATAGAAGCACCCTCAAAGGCAGGACCGGCAGCAGTGGAACAACAGTAGATCACGCCGTTTGATAACAGCGCCATTTCTCCGTTGGTGCCAATATCTATGTAGAAAATATTTTTTACTGTGTTTGTTAACTTATCCATATCACAAGCAGTCATTCCTGCAGTTATATCGCCGCCCACGTAAGCGGAAATGCAAGGGGCAAGATACACGCCGCCGCTAACCTTCAAGCCCAGCTGATCACCACGGTATTCAATGCCGAACAAAGACTGGGGTGTGAAGGGTGATTTAGCAATAGAGGAAGGGTTCAGCCTTGCCAAAATATGCAGCATAGTGGTGTTTGCACCGATAACCGCACAACAAACCTCTACGCCCACCTCGTCAATAAACCCGTTTATCTGATTACAAATGCTGTTTGCCATAGCATCTAAATTGTCGCCGCTTTCATCAATCCTGGCAATACGTGAAATAACGTCAGCGCCAAACTCACGCTGAGCATTCATAGCGCTTTTTATGTCAACCGACCTTGCGGTTTTCAAGTCATAGAAATATGCCGCTACCGTTGTGGTGCCGATATCCACCGCCATACCGTAACCTTCGGTTTTTTGGGAATCGGACAAGGGCAGGTCCATATCAGAAAAGTCGGTGTGGGTGTGGATTTGGGCGTTTGACATTATGTCAACCTGACACTCGCCTAAAACGTAACATTCACAGCTAAGACGAACATTGTTTTTTATCTCCTGATCGGATAACAACGCCAGCTCTGTGTCAGACAGTGGGGACAGCTCGCCAAAGGCCTTTACCTTGCATTTTCCGCACTTTCCGGTACCGCCGCAGGGAGCGTCGATAAAAATACCGTTGTTGCAGAGGGCGTCGTAAAGCCTGGTGCCGTCAGCCATATTCAGTTTTCTATCTCCTACAACAGCAACTGCCATAACCCACCATCCTATTTACTGTTTTTCTCCAACCAAATAAGCAAAACTGAAATATCCGCAGGTGAAACGCCGGAAACACGGGATGCCTGACCCACGTTTACGGGTCGGATGTTAGTCAGCTTTTCTCTTGCTTCCAAACGAAGTCCTGCAATTAAATTATAGTCGATATCTTTTGGCAAAATGCGATCTTCCAAACGTTTTGCCTCTTTTATCTGAGCGTTCTGACGCTTGATATATCCCTCGTATTTTATCTCGGTCTGAGCTTTTTCAAGAATACTTTCCGGCAGATCGGGTCGGTCTGTGTCAATCTCACGAAGCAACTCATAATTAAGCTGCGGACGACGGAGCAAATCTGCCAAACGCACTCCCGTGGATACCGGGGCAGTGCCGTTTTCGGTTAAAATCTTGTTAAGAGTATCACTGGGTGGGAACACGGTTTGCTCAGCACGTAATATTTCCTGCTCTTTAGCTTGTTTTCGTGCTAAAAATCTATCCCACTGGTCATCGTTTATAAGGCCTAATTCTCTGCCCATGGGCATAAGACGTTCATCAGCGTTATCCTGACGCAACACCAAACGGTACTCAGAACGGGAAGTCATCATACGGTAAGGGTCGTTGCAGCCTTTAGTCACCAAATCGTCTATCAGTGTGCCGATATAAGAATCCGCTCTGGACAGAATGAATTTATCTCTGTTTAACACCTTGTGAGCGGCGTTAACACCTGCCACAAAGCCCTGTGCGGCGGCTTCCTCATAACCCGATGAGCCGTTAAACTGACCTGCGCCAAACAGACCCTCATAGTCCATAAACTCCAGTGTGGGGTGCAGTGCGGTGGGGTCCACACAATCATATTCAATGGCGTAAGCCGTACGCATAATTTTAACGTTTTCAAGACCCTTTATGGTTTGATACAGCTTGTGCTGTACCTCCTCAGGCAGAGAGGTGGACACACCCTGCAGATACATTTCCTCAGTGGAAAGTCCGCAAGGCTCGATAAACACCTGATGACGCTGTTTATCTGCAAAACGCACTATCTTATCCTCGATACTGGGACAATATCTGGGGCCGACACCCTCGATTTTTCCACCGTACAAGGGTGAGCGGTGTAAGTTTTCCAGGATTATTTTTTTGGTATCCTCATTAGTCCAGGTAATATGGCAAACCACTCTGTTTTCACCGGGGATTTCGGTATCGTAAGAGAAGGGAGTTACCGGCTCATCGCCATACTGCTCCTCTAACTGCGAAAAGTCGATACTGCTTTTTAAAACACGGGCAGGAGTGCCTGTTTTGAATCTACGCAACGGAATACCCAACTGCTTTAATGACACAGCCAGCTCAGTTGCAGGGAACAATCCGTCAGGACCGCTTTCATAAGATACCTCACCCACGTAAATCCTGCCGCCAAGGAAGGTGCCGGTGCAGATTATAACGGTTTTGCAGATGTAATAAGCACCCATTTTGGTGGCAATACGCCAACTGCCGTTTTCTTGTTTTATGTCAACCACTTCCGCCTGAATAAGCTGCAGATTTTGTTGCAGCTCAAGGCAGTGCTTCATTCGGTCACTGTACTTACGACGGTCTATCTGTGCTCTAAGGCTATGTACCGCCGGGCCCTTGCCGCGATTTAAAATTCTCGACTGGATAAAGGTTTCGTCTGCGGCTTTACCCATTTCACCGCCCAAAGCATCCAGCTCTCGCACAAGATGGCCCTTTGCAGTGCCACCGATGGCAGGGTTGCAGGGCAGATTTCCCACTGAATCAAGATTTATGGTAAAAATTGCAGTTTTGCACGAAAGACGTGCCGCCGCTAAAGCCGCCTCAATACCTGCGTGACCGGCACCGATAACGGCAACATCTAAATTTGATGCAAAATATTGCAAGTTTTTCGCTTCCTTTACTTTGATATAATTACAAATCATTATAACAGAAAACTGCGAAAAATTCAATTAAAACCTATATGTTTATATATAAATTAAAGATATTATTTATATATATAAAAAATATTAAGATTTTTTGTCTTTTGGTGTTTAATTTTTTTCTGAAAGGTGTTATAATTATTGTGTATATTTGAAAGTGAAAGGTGCGGTGACATTCTTGCCTGAAAGAGCAGAGCGTGATACCGGAATTATCGCCGGAAGAAATGCCGTTAGCGAGGCATTAAAGTCCGGCAGAGAAATAGAAAATATTATGGTGGCAAAAGGTGCAGGCGGTTCGGTGCTGCCCCTTATATCCCAGTGCAAAAAGAGAGGTATTCCCGTTAAGGAGATGCCCCGTCAGACACTGGACCAGAAGCTGCCGGGAATAAATCATCAAGGAATTGCGGCGGTGGTGTCCTGCGCTCAGTATGCTGAGCTTGAGGATATTCTGAAAGCCGCCAAAGATAAGGGAACTAATGCTTTTATTTTGATTTTGGACGAGCTTGAGGACCCCCACAACTTAGGTGCTATAATCCGTACAGCAGAGGCTTCCTCAGTGGACGGAATTATTATCCCCAAACGCCGCAGTGCAGGACTTACCCAGACAGTGGCAAAGGTGGCATCCGGAGCTTTGGAATACGTGCCGGTTGCAAGAGTTTCAAACATCTGCGCCGCTATTGACACCCTAAAAGAAAACGGCATTTGGGTGTATGGCGCCGATATGGACGGCGATACCGTTTACAACACCGATCTTACCGGTAATATTGCACTGGTTATCGGCTCTGAGGGTAGAGGCATCAGCCGTTTGGTCAAAGAAAACTGCGACTTTTTAGTTAAACTTCCTATGTTTGGACAAATAAATTCCCTTAATGCTTCAGTTGCGGCAGGAGCTCTTATGTACGAAACTGTCCGTCAGCGTTTGCAAAAATAAACAGAAAGGAACTTAAAGGTTATGTCAGATAATTTTTATCCGAAAAGCACCCCTTCGGTGGACGATATTTTAAAAGAAGTCCGACTTATGCGTGAGGCAAAATCTGCCCCGACACCTGAGAAGTCGGAAATAAATATAGAACCCCCTAAGCCTGAAAAGGAAGTGCCTTTTAAAGAGAACGAGCCTAAAGAGGAACCTAAAGCTGAGCCTAAGGCAGAGGAAAAAGTAGCGCCCAAAGAGGAGCCTAAAACCGAGGAAACCTCCTTTGCAGGTGAGGACAAGCTAAGCAAGTTCCTTTCAAAAACTAAAGACAGAGGCTATGTGCCAGGTAAGTCTGAATCGGCAAAGCAGCAGATCAACGCTTTGTTCGGTCAGGATGAGGTTATTGAGCCTTTTAAAAAGAAAAACCGCCGTGCACCGCACGTGCTGACAGTGGATGAGATCAACAAGGCTCCCAAAGATGATATTGATACCGCAAAAATGTTTAAAAACATACATAAAGCGGATATCGGTGGCTTTGAGTTGGATCTTGATGCTATTGACAAAAAACAGCCTAAAGAGGAAAAAATAGTAAACGGCTTTAACATTGTTGCTGATGAGGCAGAGACTGAACCCACTAAAGTGACCGACGAAACCGTTGTGTTTGACGTTAATGAGATAGAGCAGCCTAAAGAGGAGCTGGAGGCAACCCGTGTTATTGAGATCAGCAAGTCTGAGCCCGATGATGAGGTGACAGACGATACCGTTGTGATCGGTGAGTTGCCCCAAAACGAGCAAGAAGAAGCTGAGGATGCGTTTTCTTCTCAGGATATTTACAGCTCGTCTATCCACAAAGATACCGAGGAGCCCACTTTTGAAATACAAGAGGAGCAAGAGGAAGAACCTGAGCAGACCGTTGAAACTGCTGAGGAAACCGAGGAATTTGTGGATTTAGCAGATGCTTTGTCGGAGGACTTTAGGATCGGCCACAGCAATATGCCGCCCAAAACCTTCACCCGTGAGATAAAGGGCTTTGCTGTCGGCGGTGAGGAGCAGGATAATGAGGACGGCGAAGGCATTGAATACGAGCCTGAGGACGAGGAGATCGACGATTACCACACCATTGAGGATGCGGAATCCATTAAAATCGACTTAGAGACCCGCTCGGCACGTCTTTCCAAGAAAATCACCTTCACCACTGTGGTGGGCGTTATTTTGGCAGCACTTACCATAGTGCCCTCACTGGGCTTACAGCTGCCCGAAATCATTTCACCCTTAAAAAATCCCCAGACCTTTTTGATAATCAACTCAGCGCTTATGGCTTTGGCGGTTATTATAAACCTTTCGGGAATTTTACGTGGATTTTTCAATCTTATCAGATTAAAGCCGGATATTGATACCACTGTCAGCCTGTCGGTGATTGCATCCTGCGTTCAGTCGGTGTATTTGTTCTGGCATCAGTCAGACCTGGCTAACGGCAGCGTTATGATATACACCGCCGTGGCAGTAATGGCTATGATATTCAATCTGCTGGGCAAAAAATGTATGATCTCCCGTGTTTACAGCAACTTTGAGTTGGTAGCAACCACCAACGTTAAACAGAGCTGCTTTATCGTTAACGATAACGACGCTATCATCATTGCAGAGGATGCAGTGGTGGGTCAGCCTTATCTTTGCTGTGACCGTAGCGTTATAAATCTGCAGGGCTACTTAAACAACGCATTTTGTGAGGATCCTGCCGATAATATGTGTCAGACCCTTTCACCTATCGGACTTATTGCATCTTTAGTTGCAGGTGCACTTATCTATTTCACCACATCAAGCTTAACCTTTGCTTTAACTACCTTTGCCGCGGTTGCAACCACTTGTGTGCCGTTAACCTCCTTACTTGCAACCAACTCACCCTTACTTTCCGCATCAAGAATGCTCAGAGAAAGAGGCTGTATGCTTTCAGGCTACAATGCTGTTGAGGAGTTTGCCGACGTTGACTGTGTTGCTGTTAATGCAGAGGAGCTGTTCCCATCAGGCTCTGCTGAGTTGATGAGTCTTAAGACCTTAGGTGACGTTTCTATTGACAACGTTATTTTAGATGCCGCATCAGTAGCTATTTCCGCAGGAGGTCCTTTAGCTGATATTTTTGACCGTATGATCGAGGGCAGAAGAAAAATGCTGCCCAAACCTCAGGACCTTAAATATCACGACGGTAAGGGCATCAGCGGTACTGTAGGCGGCAAGTGGGTTCAGATCGGTAAGCGTGTGCTTATGGAAGAGTTGGGCGTTACCAATCTGCCTGATATTGAGATCGAGCGTAGAATATTGCGTAATGAAACCTATCCTGTGTATCTGGCTATTGACGGTGTGCTCAGCGGTATGTTCATTATAAAATATACCGTAAGTGATGAGGAAATGTCGGAACAGCTTTACCGTTTGGCAAACAAGGGCGTTACCTTACTTATCAAAACCAGCGACCCCAACATCACACCCTCGCTTATTTCCCGTTTGTTCGATATTCCCGAGGAATACGTTAAAATTATGCCTTCTCACTCGGTGGATAAGTACGACAGTGTTACACTGCCCGGTGAAAACGGTAGCGGACTTATGGCTCATAACAACTCTATCTCCGGTTTTGCCGCAGGTATAGTTGCTTGTAAGAATTTAAGATTTAAGGTGGTACTTGCCACTATATTGCAGACTATCGGTGTTATACTGGGTTTTGGTGCGATTATGTTCTTTGCCTTAACTCAGGAATTTAATATGATAGTTCCTCATTTAATAATGGCATATCAGCTTATAGTTGCATTTATTGTACTTGTTATCCCTGCTATCGGTAGAAGTTAGGGTATAATACTTGAAAAATTTTTAATAATATAAAAGAAAGGTGAGTTGCATATCAATGGCACCGGGTAGTTACAGACAAAAGAGAAAATCCACAAAAGTTACAAAAGCGTTGCTGATTACTACGTGGTTGCTGATTGTTTTATTACTGGGATTCGGATTTTTATTTATTTCCAAGGAAATCCAAAAGCAATCCGAGGACAACTCACAATTTATCGGTGATCCCTCTGCACCAAGTGTTTATAATAAAAATGCACTTGTAATACTTACCGATAGCACAGGTCAGGACCTGATGAAGTTTATTCTGATAAATTTCAACGATCAGCAGTCGAAAATATCGGTTGCTGCTTTACCCGACACTATGGAAACCACCGTTAAATATAAAAACGGCAGTTTGCGTGAGCAGTTTGAGTATGGCGGACCTTTGCAGGTGAGAGCGGCAGTGGAAAACGCACTGAGTATATCCGTTGACAAGCATATTGTCTGTCCTCTGGGCGCACTGGAGCAGACCGTTGAAAATTTAGGCGGCGTGGAATACACGTTGCAGGAGGAGTTGTATTATAAGGATTCCTCCGGTGCAGTGCTTACTGACCTGAAAAAAGGCACCCAGACATTAAACGGTCAGCAGGTAGTTAAGTTTTTACGCTATCCTAAGTGGGGTGACGATGCTGAGTCGGCAAACGAGTGTGCAAAGCTGTTTAATGCCGCCATAAATCAGTATGCAACAGAGGATACCGCAAAGAAAATACCACAGCTTTTTTCAGACGTGGTAAATCAGCTGAATACCGACGTTTCGGTTATGGATATTTTAGAGTTGCAGGAAAAATACAGCGTGTTTGTTAACGCAAAAACTCCTGCGAAGGTAATTTCGGTAAGCGGTACTAAGGACCGTGGCTTCAAGGCTTCCGAGGATACTCTGAAAAATTTAAAGGAAGCTTTTAAATAAAGTAAAAGGAGTAATTAAAATGGGAAGAAAATCTGACGTTCTTACTACGGTTTTTGCAGTTATCGGCGTTATTGCCACAGTGGCTGCGGCAGCCTATGAAATTTACACTTATTTGGAGAGAAAAAGACCCCGTTGTTTGGCAAGCTATGAGTTTGACTGCAGTGACGATTGCTGTTGCGACGAGGAATGTGACTGTGAGACAGAATGCGACTGCGCTGAATAGTTTGATTTTATAATGATGTTTGTAAAAATCGGCAGAGGTGTTGTTCCTCTGCCGATTTTGTTGTATAATTGTAATGGGAGGGGTTGTTATGGGATTTAAATTGTTCATCCAAGCAATAACAAAATTTTTATTAGGCGTTGTTTTGGTGGGGCTTTTAATATTTTTACCTGCAGGGACTTTTTCGTTTTTTAACGGCTGGTTGTTTATGGGGATTTTATTTGTTCCAATGCTGATTGCAGGATTTGTAATGATGTTCAAAAACCCCGACCTATTAAAAAGTCGACTGGACGCAAAAGAAAACAGAAAAGAACAAAGTCTGGTCGTGAAGCTAAGCGGAGTTATGTTTTTAGCAGGATTTATTGTTGCCGGACTTGGTGTTCGTTTCAATTGGTATGCCTTGCCAAAAGCTGTTGTGATTGGCGCAACGGTGGTGTTTTTGGCGGCATACACACTTTATGCAGAGGTGCTCAGAGAAAACACCTATCTAAGCCGCACCATTAAAGTGCAGGAAAACCAAAAGGTCATAGACACAGGGTTGTACGGCATTGTCAGACACCCTATGTACAGCGTAACCCTGCTTTTGTTTTTATCTATGCCGCTGGTGCTGGGCTCGGTGTATTCATTTATAATTTTTCTGGCATACCCCTTTATCATTGTCAAAAGAATTAAAGACGAGGAAGCTTTTCTTGAAAAAGAGCTTGCGGGATACTGTGAGTACAAGCAAAAGGTTAAATACCGTTTAATACCATTTATTTGGTAATATAAAAACACCCCGATGACCGATGTCATCGGGGTGTTTTTTAATTTAATACAGCTTTGCTATTGACTTAATGTATTCCTTCATTTTTTGCTGCACGTCTGAGGGGTACAAAATTTTTGCACCCACGCCCAGTCCTGCCAACCAGCCAAAAAACTGCGGACTTACCACTGCTTTTATATGCACTGCAAAATGGTTGTCATCGGTTTTGATAACAGAAACGTCCTTGCCGAAACGGTCGATTACAACGCCGATAAGGGAATTATCAAACTCTATCTTCACCAGCTGCTCATCGCCGCCAAACATAGAAAACAGCTTGCCCGAGTAAGCGCCGATGTCCAGCTTTTCTGCCTGTTTTTCTCCGTCACGCGGCTGGTCGCACAGATCAATGTGCATCATTTTATCCACACGGTAATGCTTCATAATACCTGCCTCTAAGTCGTAACCTAACATATAATAATTTTCGTCATCACACATCAAAGCATAGGGACTTATAACGTAAAACTCGCCGTTTTTACGGAACACACGCTCTTTATCAACGGTATATTCAAAGTATTTGAACTTTATTTTCTTGTTCTGCAAAATGCCGTTGTGGATGTGGTCAACGTTGTGGTATATGCTTTCATTCATATTTTTCACTCGGTTGGCAACGTACACCTGACGTTGCAGCTGCTTTGCCTCGTGCTCACTGCACAAGCTTTCCAGCTTTTTTATCATCTCCGCCGACTTTTTATGAGTCAAAAACTTTGATGACTGCACCGAGTCCACCAACAGCTTTAATTCAGGAAGCTGAAAATCTCTGCCCACCACACGGTAGCCACCGTTTTTGGAGCGGTCGCAAATTATATCAACCCCAAAATCCTGCAACGACTTTATATCGTCGTAAAGACTTTTTCGCTCAGCGGTAATGTCATACTCAGCCAGGCGGTCTATTAACTGGTTCATAGTTAAAGCGTGGTCCTCGTCGGTTTGGGATTGCAGAATTTTCAGTAAATATAAAATTTTCAGCTTTTGATTTGCAGACTTAGCCACAACATCATCTCCTTAATTTTACAATGTGTTCATCTAATATCAGCTCACTGATAAGCAAAATGCTATCGGTGAGTTTTTTTATTTTTTCAGCGTCCACAGGCTTTGCCTTATAGGTCAGATTATCTTTATCTCTGATAATATCGCAGGTGCTTTGGATTATCGCCATAACATCACTGCTAACAGGCTCCTGATTAACAAAATAGTCCATAGAAATTTCTGAAGATGCCGAGATTTTTCTCAGTATGGTGCTGGTGGGCATACGCTCACCTCGTTCATACATACTGATGGTGCTGGGAGATATGCCTAAATAACGGGCAAACTCCTTTTGTGTCATATTGTTTTTTTGCCTTATTGACCTAAGCTTTTCAGAAAACATAAAAACTCTCCTTTGCACAGTGAATATACTCCACAGACATTGTAACATATTTTTATGCCTTCTTCAAGAGCATTAAACTCGGAAAACCCCATTATTTACGCACTTTTGTGCGTTATAATTTTGTAATTAACAAAAATGTGTTGCTTTTTAATGTGAATAATGTTAACATATTTATAGTGTTTTTGCTAGCAATAAACCAAAAGTAATCTGCATTTAAAAGAAAAGCTTTTAAGTGCGGACTGTTTTTGTTCGTGTCAAATCACGATTGTTGCGGCAAAGGCACTTTTATTTTTTGAAAAAGAAGGTAAAAGTATTATGACGTTAAAAGAATTGGCTGCTCAGTATTTTCAGCAGGAAAAAATAATCAGAACCCGAATTTCAGAACTCACCGATTTGCTCGACGGATTGCGTGGTGAGGCAAAAAAGGAGGTGGAGACCCGTATTTGCCGATTGTATGCCACAGCCTTAGTGTGTCACCGCACCGGCGCCCACTTAGACCGCTACTACGACGACGTGGTGGAATACAACTTTTTCGGCGTTTGATAAAGGCGGTGATTAAGGTGGCTAAAAAGGTTTCGTTAAATTTCGGCGCCGAGGACGTTTTTTGCTTTAAGCAGTACATCAACGCTCTGGGCAACACCAACGCTGAGCTTAGATCCAAGCTGCTTATGGCGTTAAAGTCGGCTATCAGCAACGAGCTGACGCCTATCCAAAAGCAGGTGGTGGAGCTGTACTACTTTGAAAACGTAACCATTCCCCACATAGCAGAAATTTTGGCGGTGAACAAGTCTAGCGTAAGCCGCATACTGTTTCGGGCACGAAGCCGATTAGAGCGAGTGCTGAAATATGTTTTTATGGTGTTTAGTTAGCTAAACAAAACCCTCCGATGCTTTATCGGAGGGTTTGCTTTTTTACAGTGATTTTATTTTTTCAATGCAATGCTCGCAAATACCCTTGCCGCCAAACTCTTTTACGTTTTCAGAGCTGCCGCAGATAGCACAAGTGCCTGCGCTCTTTTCCAAGATAATTCTGCTACCCTCAACATAAATTGCCAAAGGTGTACCGGTGGGGATGTTCAAGCTGTTTCTTAACTCCTTGGGAATAACAACTCTTCCCAGTTCGTCCAATCTTCTTTCAATACCTGTAAATGCCATATTAAACTCTCCTTTGCTTTACGAGTTAATTCTTTTTTTGTTATATTCATTTTAATACATTTTTTTCCATTTGTAAAGAACTTTTTACAATATTTTCTAATTTTTGGTTAATTTTAACAATTCGTGCGCAAATTATCTGTTATTTCGACCAAACCAAATGTTTCACGTGAAACATTTATGCCCTGCTTCTAAAATTATGTTTCACGTGAAACATTTTTTGAAAAAACACTTTTAATCCCGATTGGCTTGTGCTATAATACATATAAACGCATTACACATTCCAAAGGAGGTAACAGTTTGGGTAAGGTAATAGCCATAGTTAACCAGAAGGGCGGCGTGGGAAAAACCACCACGTCGGTAAATCTTACGGCAGCTATGGGTGATAAAGGCAAAAAGTGTTTGCTTATCGACATCGACCCTCAGGGCAACGCCACCAGTGGCTACGGTATAAGCAAACGAGATATATCTGCATCGTCTTATGATTTGCTGATCGGCAACGCCGAAGCAAAGGATATTGCAGTAAAGACCAACTTTAAAAACGTAGATGTAATTCCCTCAAATATGAACCTTTCAGGAGCAGAGGTGGAGTTGGTGGAGTTAGAGGAGCGTGAGTTTTGCTTGAAAAAGGCCATTGCTCCCATAAAAGACGCCTACGACTACATTATATTAGACTGTCCGCCGTCCTTAGGAATGATAACAATAAACTCCCTTTGTGCAGCGGATACAGTGCTGGTACCCATTCAGTGTGAGTACTACGCATTGGAGGGCTTGTCACAGCTGATGACCACTGTGCGTCAGATAAAGCGATTGCACAATCCTCAGCTGGAGTTAGAGGGTGTTTTGCTTACTATGTATGACGGCAGACTGAACCTGACACAGCAGGTGGTAGCGGAAATCAAACGCTTTTTCCCGAAAAAGGTGTTTGCTAACGTAATTCCCCGATCGGTAAGACTGTCGGAAGCCCCCAGCTACGGTGAGCCTATCTTATATTACGATAAAAATTCCAAAGGCTCCCACGCTTACACAGCGTTGGCAAAGGAAATCATAAAAAACAATAAAAGAGAAAGGGTGTAAGTTGAAATGGCACGTAAATCAGGATTAGGACGTGGTTACAGCGCTCTTCTTAATGATAACGCAACCGACGAAAACTCTGCGGTTGAGGTAAGACTGTCGGACATCGAGCCGAACCGAGATCAGCCCCGAAAGCATTTTGATCAGGCGGCGTTGGACGAATTAAGCGATAATATCGCCCAGTATGGCTTGTTACAGCCTATTGTGGTGCGTCCGCTTATAAACGGTGGGTATCAGATAGTTGCAGGTGAACGCAGATGGCGTGCTTGCCGTCAGGCAGGTCTCACCACCGTTCCTGTGGTTATAAAAGAGCTTTCCGATGAGCAAACTATGGAAATAGCCCTAATTGAGAACCTTCAGCGTGAGGACTTGAATCCTATCGAAGAGGCTCAGGGCTACAAACAGCTGATGACGGCTTTTGGTATGACTCAAGAGGAAGTATCAAAGAAAGTTGGCAAATCCCGTTCCGCTGTGGCAAACTCCTTGAGATTGCTGGAACTGGAAGAGTATATCGACCTGATCGCCGCAGGAGTTATCTCCGCAGGACACGGCAGAGCCTTACTGGCACTGAGTCCTGAAGACAGAGCTTTTGCAGTTGAGTTTATTAAAAAAGGCGCATCAGTACGTGATATTGAGCAGATGGGCAAAAAAGCTAAGGCAAATGCTAAGTCTGCAACGGCGGCCCCGGTGAAGATCCCCTATTACAGCGAAGTTGAGCTGGCTTTGAAAGAGGAACTGGGCAGACGGGTAAAGGTTCAGATGGGTAAAACCAAAGGCACCTTAGAGATAGAATTTTACGGTGAGCAGGACCTTGCCGATTTAATAGAAATGGTATTTAATAAGTAAAGTGTTTTGAAAGGGTTGTTTTAAATGTTAGATATTAAAATTATCAGAGAAAATCCCCAGATGGTTAAGGATGCAATGAAATCCAGAAACGCCGATATGGACAAGTATATCGACGACCTTTTAGAGATCGACGTTAAGCGCCGTGAGCTCAGATCTAAGGCTGACGGAATGAAAAACGAGCAGAACGTGGCGTCTAAGAAGATTCCTCAAATCAAAAAAGAGGGTGGCGACGTTACAGAGCTGTTGGCAGAGATGAAAAAACTGTCTGACGAGATCAAGGAGATCGACGTTGAGATAGCAAAATTAGATGAAACTCAGCGTAACTTGCTTTTGTGCATTCCCAATATTCCCAACGCCAGTGTCCCCAAGGGCAAGGATGACAGTGAAAACGTTGAAGTAAGAAAGTTCGGCGAACCCCGTAACTTTGATTTTGAGCCCAAACCCCACTGGGAGGTTGGTGCTGACCTTAATTTGCTGGATCCTGAGCGTGCGGCAAAGGTAACCGGCACAAGATTCCATTTTTACCGTGGCTTAGGTGCACGTTTGGAGCGTGCGGTAATCAACTTCTACCTCAATTCCCACACTGAAAACGGCTACACCGAAATTATGCCGCCCTTTATGGTAAACCGTGCATCTATGACCGGCACAGGTCAGCTTCCCAAATTTGAGGAAGATGCATTCAAGCTTACCAACGACTATTTCCTTATTCCCACCGCAGAGGTTCCCGTAACCAACCTGCACCGTGACGAGATCTTAGACGGAACTCAGCTTCCTATTAAATACTGTGCATATTCCGCTTGTTTCAGAGCTGAAGCAGGTAGTGCAGGCCGTGATACCCGTGGACTTATCCGTCAGCATCAGTTCAACAAAGTAGAATTGGTAAAATTTGCCAATCCCGAAACATCTTACGATGAGTTGGAGAGTCTGACAAGAGATGCAGAGAAAATGCTGGAGATGTTGGGTCTGCCTTACAGAGTTGTGGCACTCAGCACCGGTGACTTAGGCTTCTCTTCTGCAAAAACTTACGATATTGAGGTTTGGATGCCCTCTTACGGCAGATACCTTGAAATTTCCAGCTGTTCTAACTTTGAGGATTATCAGGCACGTAGAGCGTCTATCAGATTTAAAAACAGTCAGGGCGACAAGGCACAGTTTGTGCATACCTTGAACGGCTCAGGTCTTGCAGTAGGACGTACTGTTGCAGCAATTTTGGAAAACTACCAGAATGCTGACGGCAGCGTTACTGTTCCCGAAGTTTTAAGACCTTATATGGGCTGTGACGTTATTAAATAATTTTACGGAGTTATCTTATGAGAATTTATGATATTTCTCAGGAAATACTGTCATCTAAGGTTTATCCCGGTGACCCTACCCCCGAAAAGACTCAACTGCTGAGCATTTCAGAGGGTGCGGCTTGTAATTTGAGCAAGATTTCAATGTGTTTGCACAACGGCACACATATTGATGCTCCTTGCCACTTTGTTGAGGGTGCCCAGAGCATCGATCAGATGGAGCTTGAAACATTCATCGGCGAGTGCAGAGTGGTGTTTATTCCCGAGGAGATCATCACCGGCGAGATGATAGACAACTTAGTGCCCGACGATACCTATAGACTGCTAATAAAAACCACTGTAAACGGCGCACTGACTCAGTCAGCCGCCACTGCCTTGCTGGATAAAGGCGTTAAGCTGGTGGGAATTGATAATCAAACTGTTGGGATCGACGGTCAACAGGCTCCGGTGCATTTGATTTTGTTGCACAACGACATTGTTATACTGGAAGGCTTGAATTTAGCTCAGGTACCCGAGGGTGACTACATTTTATCGGCTTTTCCGTTAAGCGTTCAAGGCGCTGACGGTGCTCCCTGCAGAGCGGTGCTGCTGCAGGACTAATATATATTTCTGCTTATTTTAAGGAGGATATTAAAATGAAAAAGGTCGTTAGATTTCTTGCTGTTGTTATGGCCATGGCGCTGATGCTGACGTTTGTCGGCTGCAGCGGACAAACCCCCGCTCCCACAGATGCTACCACCACTGCAAAACCCGTAACTAACCCCACAACCACCGTCAACGAAGGTCAAGTGCAAACCACTACTTTAGGCAGTGATACTACCACTGCTCAGCAGGTGGCAGGTATAACCACTACTGCCTCTGCACAAAAAACTACTACACAGGTGAAAACGACTATGCCCGACAATTTGAAGATCACAACCACCGCTAAAAAGACCGAAAAACCCGCAGCTACAAAAAATCCTATGCTTACCACTGTTCCTAAGGGAACTGCATCAAAGGATAAGCTGGTTGCTCTGTCTTTTGACGACGGCCCCTCAATTCAGACCACAAATTTAGTTCTTGATAAGCTTGAGAAGTACAACGTTGTTGCAACCTTTATGCTTATCGGTCAAAACGTTCATTCAGGAACTCAGGCTGTTATGAAACGTACACTGGACTTGGGCTGTGAGCTGGGAAATCACTCCTATACTCACAGAAGAATGGGGGCTATGTCCGCCGCTGAGATCAGAGAAGAGATCGAGGATACTCAGGACGTTATTGAGAGATATGCAGGTGTAACTCCCACTACCTTCCGTCCGCCCTTTATTGATGTAAGTCAGACTATGTATAACAACATTCCTCTTACATTTATTTGTGGAATCGGTGCAAACGACTGGGATAACAATGTTTCTGCTAAACAGCGTGCAGATATGATCATCAACAACGTTAAAGACGGTGACATTATTCTGCTTCACGATTTTGCAGGTAACAGTCTTACCGTTGAAGCATTGGATACCATTATCCCTACCTTGAAAAATCAGGGATATAAGTTTGTAACAGTAAGCGACTTGTTCAAGCTTAAAGCAGTAGAGCGTAAAAAGAATACAATGTACACAAACGTAAAATAATAAATTAATAAAAAAACAACCCCCGACAGACTAAAATCTGTCGGGGGTTGTTTTTTTAAGGCTCTCCCTTTGGGAGAGCTCCCGCAACAGCGGGTGAGAGGGTTATTTTAGTATTTACCCTCTCCGAGTCAGCAAAGCTGACTGAGGGAGAGTGCGTTACAGTAAAGTTTGATTAAATTTAAAGCTCCGCAGGTTCCTTCCGGCATTAAAAAACACAAAGCAATTTATTAGAACTCTTTGTGTTTTATTTTTTGTTCTTTATAGGATAAGGTTTAATCTCGTCTGTTCTATCAGCCAGATAATCAATGCTGGTATTATAAAAATCAGCCAACTTAGATAATATTGAGATAGGAACATTCAAATTGCCGAGTTCATAATCTGAATACGTAGTTTGATGTATGTTTAACATTTGTGCAATGAACTTTTGCGACAGATCCTTATCTTCACGCAGATCCCGAATACGATGCAACAAAACAATCACCTCGGTTAAATCATACAATAAGGGAATATGCCTTAATAAATTTTAAGGGATATTCCCTTAAAATTTATTATTAGAAAGACGAGGTTGATTATTATGAAGGTTACATTTTGTGGACATGGCGATGTTTATTATGGCGAAAAGACGAAGCTAAGGTTACATAACTGTGTCCGTGAACTAATTGAACACGGTGCAACTGACTTTTTAATTGGTGGTTATGGAAATTTTGATTGTTTGGCTACTCACACGGTAAATTCTTTAAAATTAGAGTTTCCATATATTAAAGCAGTGTTAGTTGTTCCGTATCTTAATCGCAATTTTCAATTTGAGCTGTATGATTATTCAATATATCCGCCGTTAGAAAATGTACCTGAGCGTTTTGCAATATTAAAACGCAATCAATGGTTGGTTGATAATGCCGATATTTTGGTTGCTTGTGTCAGGTATAGGTGGGGCGGAGCGGCAAAAACATTAGAATATGCAAAAAAGAAAAATCGGGAGATTAAATTCATACCGTAAAACTAATTTAAAAATAAAAAGTTACAAAACTGTAACCCAAGGTTACAAAATTGTAACTGGACTTATGCTTTGCGGCTGTATATACTGAAATCAGGAAGGATATGCCAACAGCGTATCAAAAAGGGGGGATAATATATGAGCCGTAAACTTTTCTGCGAAATTTCACCGCTGACCTACAAAATTTCCGTGCTCAAATGCCGCACTCTGCGACATTTGAAAAACGCTTTCAGCAAACACCCTTTTGCAACGGTAAAAAGTGAGGACAAGCTGCCCGTGGCGGTTTACAAGCACAAATCTCTTATCCGCCGCACATTAGGTAACGTACAGCCTCAGCTTCAGGAAAACAAGGCTGTAAACCTTGCCCTTACCGCTCCCAAAATAAACGGAGTGCTGATTCGTCCCGGAGAGGTGTTCTCCTTTTGGAAATTGGCAGGAAATCTGTCAGCCAACAAGGGCTATAAGGAAGGACTTATCATTTCAGGTGAAAAGACCGCCTCGGGAGTGGGTGGCGGAATTTGTCAGTTTACCAACTTAATCCACTGGATGGTGCTGCATTCTCCTTTAGACATAGTCGAGCATCACCACCACGACGGCTATGACCTTTTTCCCGACTTTAACCGTCAGGTTCCTTTTGGCACCGGCACCTCGGTGGCATATAACCACGTGGACTACCGCTTCAAAAACAACACAAACAACACCTATCAGCTTATCTCCTATGTGACCGACACCCATTTGTGCGGTGAACTGCTTACCGACGCTGAGCTATCTGTGAAGTATCACATAGAGTCGGAAAATGAGCATTTTATCCGTGAAAACGGGCAGGTTTACCGCAAAGGTCAGGTATATCGCAGCTGTATTGATAAAAAAACAGGAAACCTTTTGTCTAAAGAGCTTTTGAGGGATAATCACGCAAAGGTTTTGTACGATACTTCTAATCTTAACATTATAGAAAAATGATAAAAGACGGTTGGATTTTTCCAACCGTCTTTTTTACTCTACTTTAAATACCACTGCGGTAGCATCGTCACTAAGCTTAAATCTGGGGAATTTGTTAAAGGTGCTGTCGGCTTTTTCTTGCTCACGCAGTTTTTCATAAACATCAGATAAGGGTGGACAAGGAATTTTTGCCAGTTCATGGCTCATACTGTCAAACCCGTCGGTAAACACAACCACTTCCTCAATTTCAGACGCATCAAACTCGATTATATGACTCTCATTACGGGGTGTCATATTAAAAGCGAGAATTTCATAGCCGTCAGGAGCGTTCATTTTCAGGCGGTTGTTAAAAAGCATCTGCTTTATAGAGGGAGTTTGCATAATATTGCAAATATCCTCTCCCGTTTGCTTATGGACTTTCATTGCCTGAGCCTTCACTGCGTTATCAAAGCCTTCCACCTGATTGCAGTAAAGGGTAAACAGCTGATCTTTGGTTTTTATAAAAGCGGTGCAGTCACCCACTGAAAGAAATCTCAGCTTACCGTCTTTTTGCTGCACTGCCATAAGTGAGGCAGAGGGCAAAACGACAAAGTCTTGGGCGATTTCTCTGTCATATAGCTTAGAAAGCTCCAGCAAAGAATAATTTACAGACCAGCACAGATCCTTGGTTTTTGCGATTTTCTCCATAAAAATACGGGAGTATTCCGTAACAAAATACTGTGCATCAGGGGCATTGGGAACCAAACCGCTTGAACCGTCAAGTATAAGCAGGGTGTTTTCGCTGTAAGCATATATATCTTCGTTGCGGATATTTCCCGCTTTTGAGATCTGATCGGTTATTTTCAGCATTTTGGGGTCCTTTCTGTCACTTAAATAAACATATCTGAAGGGAGATACCTGATAATGGTATCAATATTTTTGTCTTCGGGTGCACGATTCCAGTCCACTCGCTGACTGCTGTTGATCTGCAGGTCCATACCCGGACTCAAAATAATATCCTCCAGCAAAATCGGGAAGAATTTCTTTTCCTTTCGACTTGCCATTCCTATCTCTTTTCTAACGTATTCCGACTTAACTGAGTTTGATGAAATAATCGGCATAAAAATCTTGCAATTTACAATTTTCTCAGCAATATACTCAGTATAATCGTTTCCTGTGGGTATGCTGTCCACATCACACCAAAGTCTTACGCCTTTTTTGAGAAGCAGGTTAATTATATGATACACCTTTTCGCTGTCTTTATGAGAATAGCTTATAAATACAAAGGGCTCCCCATCCTGATAGTTTTTCAACGCTTTAAACTCGGTGTCGTTTGCCGGTTGTTCTGTTTTTTCGGGAATTTCATCAGCTATAAGCTGCTCAGCGGTGATTTTGGGCATATCTGCAGTAAGTCTTTTTTCCAGCTCGTGCAGCTTCATTTGGGTATATATCATCATTTTATGATACTGATAGGTGGATATACGCAAGGAATAATCTGCACGTTTTGAATTTTCAAGGCCGATAGCCTTGTCCACATTATAAAGGGCTTGGGAATATTCACCGTTTATGCTGAGGATTCGGGCTTTTGTGCAATAATATTTTGCATAAGAAGAGTCCAGCTCAATAGCACGGTTAACAGCGTTAAGTGCATCCTCACACCAGTCTTTTATATACTTCTCCTTATCACGAAGACCGTCTTTCTCGTAAATGGTTGCAAAAACGTCTGCAAACAGATGCACAAAGCCTGCGTTGTCATTCAAAAACTCCGCATCCTTATGGGTTTTCTTCAAAAGCTCGGTATAATCGTAAATTGCGTCACTTTCGAGATTGTACAAAGCGTCCAGATGGTCAAAGGTAATATGTCTGTCAAAACGGGAGGCAAGACTTTCTAACAGCTCTTTAAGCTTGTAGTAATCCTTTGTGCGACGATACACAACGTTTAAACAGTAAAAAGCATTGTAGCAGACCTTATCGGAATAATCGCCGTAAATTATCTCGGTCAGTATGGTTTCTGCCTGAGATGACGGCAGACTCGTTGCAAAAGCAGTTACCGACACTTCGTATTCACGGGATTTTTCGTGAGGCAATGATTCCAAAAACTCCACTGATTCCCTTATATTCATGCTTTTCCCTCCCTTTTCTGTATGTTTTGATTATATCACGGGGCATTTTAAATGTCAACGAAAGAGGTATGGCGACATAAATTCATAAAATAAAAGCACCTATCAAAAGATAGGTGCTTTGCAAATTAAAATTAGTCGCCGTAAACCAAAGTGATAATGGAACGGGGTGCGATAGTATGCTGTACAACCTCACCGCTGTCACGGAGGTTAAAGTACCACTCATCCTCAGAACGGTTAAGAGCAACCACAACTCTCTTGTTTTCGGGAGTTAAGAATGCAGTAACCTCAACCTTGTCGCTGAAGGAGGAGCTTCCGATCTTAACAGAACCTGCAGGAATGTACTTACTGAACTGACCGATGTAGTAGTAAGTGGGGTTGTAGATGATCTCGTTTTTGGTGGTATCAGCCTGAATGGGAGCGGCACAGTAGTTCTTAACGTGGTTAGGACCGCCGATCTCATCAAGGAACATATTCCAGTCGATAAAACCGTCACAACCGTTGTTAAGGTCACCGATAATATCGTGAGCATAACGCTCAGCGTTCTGGATGGGATCCTTCATAACATAAGCCTCAACACAGCCCTCTGTAAAGATAAGGTGCTTGTCGGGGAACATATCCTTAGTCATACGCAGAGCTTCAAAGTGGTCACCGGTGTACCAGTGGAAAGCCACGCCCCAGATAGCGTCTTTAGCGTCTTTATCAGCCATGGTCTCACATGCACGTTCAAACACACGCTCTTTGTTGTGATCCCAGAACATGATCTTAACGTCCTCAAGACCTTCCTCTTTCAAAACGGGAGCAAGATGATCACGGATAAAGATCATTTCCTCAGTACCGTTGTAAACGCAGGAATCCCAAGTCTGAGTAGCGTTGGGCTCGTTCTGAACGGTGAGAACAAAGATGTCAATGCCCTCTTTTTTGTACTCTTTAATGTAACGAGCAATATATTTAGCCCAAGGAGTGTAATATTCAGGTAAAAGCTTACCGCCACGGTTCATCATTTTAGTGTCCTTCATAAATGCAGGCGGACTCCAGGGAGATGCTAAGAATCTGATCTTGTTCTTAGAAACAGCCTGAGCTTTTTTGATCATAGGAATTATGTACTGACGGTCACGGTCAATATTAAAGGTTTCAAAATCCTTGTCGTTCTCGTCCTCAACGTAAGCGTAGTTGCCCAGAGCAAAGTCACAGCTGTTGATGTGGTTACGGCAGAAGTTGTAGTTGATACCGTTTTCACCGAAGTAAGCGTTGATCATTTCGTCCTGCTTGTCAGGTGACATTTTTGACAATGTGTAGCCGGCAGCCTCAGTAAACGCACCGCCGAAGCCAACCCACTCCTGATATTTCAGGTTAGGATAAATGTTAACTGTTTGCCATTCGGTAAGCGTATCCTTCTCAAACTCGAAGGTGCCGACCTCCTGAAGTTTAATATCGTTTCTAAAATTGGTTTCTACTCTTATACCTTTCATAAACGAAACTCCTTTATGATTTATTTAGTTAATTGTATTATACCAATAAACCCGTAAAATTCAAGTCCTTTTGTGAATTTTACGGGTTTAATTTATGAATATTTCAAGTAAACAAGTCCTATGATCAAAGCAACAACGCCCACTGCAATGAAAGTCAGTAATTTTCGCAGTTTTTTGGTTTTGTAAAGCTTCTGACGTGCCCCTTTTTTGATGTTAGACGGTATTCCCACAGATTTTAAGTATTGCCTTGCCTCATCCTCAAGCTTATGGGTAGTTTCGGTGTTGTATCGGGGTTTCACAAACAAAATGGCTTTATCAAAATAACGGTTGCCGGTGTTTGCCACCTCGATAATGTTTTTGTTAACGCCCTTTATCATATTAAAATCTCACCTTTCAAAAAGCTTATCAATAACATTTTTGGCAAGTTTTTGAAAGGTTATACAACTTTTTATGATAGCGGGTTAAATATCAAGAGAACATCATAAAAAGTTGAAAATATATTTTATGAAATCATAACAAAGTTTACATTTGGGGATTGTTTCTCCACGTCATTAAAAACTTCCAACATTGTAGCACAATAATCACGAATTCCTTTATCTAAAGTATTGTATCCGTATATTTCTACTTTAAAATTGATAGTTTCGTCAAACCTGCCGTCTAAGCAATCCCACAAGGCGTCCCAATTTTCTCCATAGTATTCGGGCAACCCAAATTTTTGTTTTAAGACTTGATGGATTTCTCCAACGTAATTGCAACCGGTAAAATCAAGAATAATTGGATTTTCTTTTATAGGCTTAAATGCGTTTTCCTGTTGTTTATTAATGTTGTTCATAAGGTTATTATCCTTTAACTTATAATTTCATAGTCAAACGGGTAATCCGTATTTGCCCAATATTGCTTGTTCTCGTCAAAAATTTCAATCATAGTTATAACACTGGACTTTAATTCTTCCGCAACTTTTGTGCTGCCTTTTATGGTCACAATATTAACATCGCAATCTCTATTTAGGCAATCCCACAAGCCATCCCAATTTCCTCCATAGTATTCGGGAAAATCAAGCGCGCTTTTAATTCTTTGATGCAATTCTCCTAAATATTTACATCCTGTTAAATCCAATATTGCCGTTTTTTTATTCATTTTATAAAAACTCCTTTTCTAAACAATTTCATAAAATGTTTGGTAATGGTCATATGTAACAAATATTAATCCATCGTTGGACCATAAAATACGTTGGCTATTTCGCTTTCCTTGCGTATAATTTATATCTGCCTCATACCATATACGATTTTTTGTTTCTGGCAAATGATTGTTTTTGTTTTTATATACCCCACCAAACAACATTTTTTTCTCAATAAATTTTGAGACTTTATTGCCTCGGCGCCAGCCCAAGTTCTCTAATTCCTTTTGAGAAACATAATAATCCGGTAATTTGCCAGTAAATTTTATCCACCAATCTGCACCATCAATTCCGTTAATAGTGGCTGTTCCAACTGTGATTGCTTTCATTAATTCGATTGTACAACGGCAATTTGGATGTATAGGCGGTTCCAAAATTGCAAAATCCTCTGCTAAATATATCTTACCGTGCATTGATCTGCATATCAAACAGGTTTTAAGATCCAACTTTGTTATCCAGTTTTTATATTTTGAACTAAGATGCACAGACGGTTTGAAAGATTCTAATAAATCTTTCTTTGTCTCCAACTCTAAAAATGGTGGTTGAATATAAATTTTTCTTACATAATACCCCATATTTTTTCTCCTTTATTTTTGTAAGAGGTAAAAACCTCTCTGTAGATAAGGAGAAAATAAATAAAAGTTGCCTTTTTCAAGGCAACTCTTTTAAAATTTACAAATTTTTGCCTTGCGTTTTCAGTTTAGCATACTCTTTTAAAAACTGCAAATAAATTATGCCCACCGCTTTAAGCAGTGAGCATAACCAAGTGGGCAACGGCAGGAATGGCTTGTCCCTGCTGGGTAGAGGTGGGTGACATCAGAGCGCCTGTTCCCACAAACAACACCTTTTTATACTTGCCCTTTAGCATTTCATTTAATATCAGCGAACACAGCACCGCTCCGCTGCAGCCACATCCTGAGCCGCCTGCGTCCACCTGCTGCTGTTTAAGATCAAATATCATCAAACCACAATCGTTGTAGTTTTCACCCAACACATACCCCTCACGCTCCAACAACTGGCACAGCAGATCTGCACCCACTTTGCCTAAATCACCTGTTAATATCAGGTCGTAGTCCTCAGGACGGCTGTCGGTATCTTCAAAAAATCTTTTCAGAGTATCACAAGCGGCAGGTGCCATAGCAGCACCCATATTGTTGGCATCTTTAATATCGTAATCCATAATTTTGCCGAAGGTCACGGCGTTTATCTTAACTCCGTCACCTTTTGCTTCAACCACAGCAGCGCCTGAGCCGGTTACGGTCCACTGAGAGGTGGGTGTGCGTTTGCCGCCGTATTCCAGCGGGAAACGAAACTGCCGTTCTGTAGAACAGAAATGGGAGCTGGTGGCGGCAACGGCACAGTCTGCCGAGCCTGCGTCCACAAACACACCTGCTAAGCACAGCGATAGTGCCATAGTGGAGCAAGCGCCGAACAAACCGATGTGTGGCACTGCCAAATCCTTTACGCCGAAGGTGGATGCAATGCTCTGGTTAAGCAAGTCGCCTACAAAAATCATATCTATTTTATCCGAGGAAATTCCTGCTTTAGTGATGGCTGTGGTCACCGCTGAGGTGAGCAACGCACTTTCTGCGGCCTCCCAGCTTTTTTGACCCAACTTTGTGTCCTCGAACACCTTATCAAAGTACTCACCCAAAGGTCCTTCGCCCTCTTTTTTACCTGCCACTCCTGCAAATCCCGTAATAACGGGAGTGGATAATTGCAGTGTGTATCTTCCGATTCTTTGCGACATAACAACTCTCCTGATTTTAAATAATAGTGTAATTATTATCCGCAAAAAGGGGTTAAATATTCTTTTTATGTAATTTACCTTTTATTTGATGAATATACTTGAAAAAGGACAAAACTGTACAAGGAGCGGATGATATATGGACTGGCAAAACCTATCCTTTTTTGAGGTTCAAAAGCAGCTTAACACCGACATTAACAAGGGCCTCAGCGACACTCAGGCCGCCATACGTTTAGCGGAGCAGGGCGAAAATGTGCTGACTGCTAAAAAACGAAAAAGTCTGCTTGTGAAATTTTTAATGCAGTTTTGCGATTTTATGATAATCATATTGCTGTTGGCGGCGGCTGTGTCCTTTGTGACCGCCTTTATGCAGCCTGACGGTGACATAATCGACCCGATCATAATACTGGCTATCGTTGTGATAAACGCGGTGATCGGCGTGGTGCAGGAAAGCAAGGCTGAGCAGGCTATTGCGGCTTTGCAGAAGATAACAGCACCCGAAACCACCGTCATACGTCAGGGCGACAAAGTCAAGATCCCTTCATCTCAGCTGGTATGCGGCGATTTGATTTTACTTGAAGCAGGAGACTTAGTCCCTGCAGACGCCCGTCTTTGCGAAAGCATAAATTTAAAGACCGAGGAATCATCTTTAACAGGAGAATCACTGCCTGTGGAAAAGTCTGCGGGTGTGACCTTAAAAGGAAAAAGTGTAATATCCGACCGCAAAAATATGGTGTATTCAGGCAGTGTGGTAGTGGCAGGAAAGGGTAAGGCAATAGTGGTGGCAACGGGTATGAACACCCAGATCGGCAACATTGCAAGTATGATAGATCAGCAGGAGGATACCTCCACACCGCTGCAGCAACGACTGGCACACACCGGCAAAATGTTGGGTATAGCCGCACTTGGCATCTGCTTACTCATATTTATAATGGGGCTGATACAAAAAGTCCCGCCCCTTGACACCTTTATGATCTCGGTATCCTTAGCGGTGGCGGCGATTCCCGAGGGACTGCCTGCTATCGTCACTATTGTACTGGCGTTGGGTGTGCAGAAAATGGCAAAGAAAAACGCCATAATCCGCAGACTTCCTGCAGTGGAGACCTTAGGTGGTGCTACGGTAATATGTTCAGATAAAACCGGCACACTCACTCAAAATAAAATGACGGTCTGTGAGGTGGCAGACATAAGCGGCAAGCTGAGTTTAAACAGTGATACCGCCAAAAACATACTTTCCCTTGCATCTCTTTGCAACAACTCATCTATGCAACGCAGTAACGGTGAGTTAATAGCAAAAGGCGATCCCACCGAGCTGGCCATTATCACTGCCTGTGCCCAGCAGGGCATTACCAAACAGGGGTTGGACAGTCAGTTTGTAAGAGTCAGGGAAATTCCCTTTGACTCCAACCGTAAACTGATGACCACCGTTCATAAGCTGCCAAAGGGCAATTTCAGAATAATTACCAAAGGTGCTCCCGATATGTTGTTGCC
The DNA here is from genome assembly GCA_017407705.1 of Clostridia bacterium. Lineage (GTDB taxonomy): Bacteria > Bacillota > Clostridia > Oscillospirales > Acutalibacteraceae > RGIG2202. The sequence continues at coordinate 31,914 of JAFQWA010000027.1, read as the reverse complement.
GCTGTGCAGCTCATTAAAGGGCAGTGAAATAAAACTTGCAGAGGGCAAAAATTACGATATGGCAAGCAGAGCCTTGCGTGTTATTGCGGTGGCTTACAGAGATGTAAGCAGTGTACCGAAAGAGGATAAGTTAGTTGAGCGTGATCTGCAGTTTTGTGGACTTATCGGCATGATCGACCCGCCAAGAGAGGACGTAAAGGAGGCGGTGGCGGTGTGTCGCAGAGCGGGTATAAAGCCGGTGATGATAACGGGAGATCATATAGTCACCGCCACGGCAATAGCCAAGCAGATAGGAATAATCAGCGGCGACCAAAAGGCACTGAGCGGCGCTCAGCTTGACGAAATGGACGACAAGCAGCTGCAAAAGAGTATAGACTCCTGCACAGTGTTTGCCCGAGTAACGCCGGAGCACAAGGTGAGGATAGTTAAGGCGTTTCAGCGAAAAGGTCAGGTGGTGGCGATGACCGGTGACGGCGTTAACGATGCACCTGCCTTAAAAGCGGCGGATATTGGCTGTGCTATGGGTAAAGGCGGCACTGAGGTGGCAAAAAACGCATCGGATATGGTGCTGACCGATGACAATTTCTCCACTATCGTAGCCGCAGTAAAGGAAGGTCGTGGCATTTACGATAACATAAAAAAAGCGGTGCACTTTTTGTTGTCCTGCAACATCGGTGAGATACTCACTGTGTTTGTGGCATCACTTTTATCCCTGCCATCGCCCTTACTTGCCATTCAGCTTTTGTGGGTAAATTTAGTCACCGACTCACTTCCTGCCATTTCCTTAGGCTTGGAAGCTACTGAGCCGGATATTATGTACCGTAAGCCCATAGACCGCAAAAAAAGTCTGTTTGCTGACGGTATGGGTGTGGATATTTTGGTGGAGGGCTGTATGATAGGCGCCTTTACTCTGCTGGCGTTTACCATCGGAAGAACAGTGTTTGACGTTACCGCTATTCCCTTTGTAGGGCGTACTATGGCGTTTGCGGTGCTCAGCCTATCCCAGCTTATTCACGCTTTTAACGTGCGTAGCAAACACTCGGTATTTTCAGTGGGGCTGTTTAGCAATATGCGAATGAATCTGTCGTTTTTGCTGTGTGCTTCACTGCAGGTAATGGTTATTACAGTACCTGCACTGTCAACGGTGTTTAAAACAGTACCCCTTAACTTTGTTCAGTGGGGTATCGTTGCCACACTTTCACTGCTGCCTTTGGTAGTGGTGGAAATACAAAAGAAAATCTCAGCAAAGCTTGGGAAATAAAAGAAATCCTCACATTTTTTCTTTTTTATTCCTAACAAAGAAATAAACTTAGAACCGCAGATTGTTTTTCTGCGGTTCTTGTGCTATAATATGGGCACGAGCTTAGTTGCAATAAAAAAGCCTTCTCCTGCGGGAGAAGGGGGACCGCGAAGCGGTGGATGAGGAGTAAGAATGATTCCATATAATAAAAAGCTTGTGTCAAACGCACAAACTCTGCGTAAAAATATGACACCTGAAGAAAAACACTTGTGGTATGATTTTCTGAAAAGGCTACCGCTTAATGTTAGGCGTCAGCACAATATTGAAAATTATATTGTTGATTTTTATATTGCAGAAAAGAAAATTGTTATTGAAATAGATGGAATACAGCACACCGCCCCAGAACACAAAGAAGCCGATCGGCAAAGAGATGCCGCATTGGCTTGTTGGAACATCACCGTTTTGCGATATTCAAACGACAGCATACGAAGAAACTTTAATGCTGTTGCGGAGGATATCTTGAAAAATCTTGACTTGGATTTTTCCGATTTAAAGCCGGTGCGATAACACCTCATCCGTCGGCTTCGCCGCCACCTTCTCCCACTGGAGAAGGCTTGGTGCAAACCACTGTTTTTGATGATAAAATGAAATTCCCACAAACCGCTTATTTGGTCTGTGGGAATTTTAAATTATGCGATTTTTTCGATAAGAACATTAAGTGTTAATGTAGGTCTTTTTTTCATAAAGCATAATATTCAGTTCGGCGCCCAGCAGCAGTATTATCATACACATATACAGCCACAGCATCAACAGCATTATAGCAGCTAAACTGCCGTAAACGTAGGAGTAATTGGAAAAGTTGTTGATATATATTGAATAGCCGAAGGAAAACACTATCCAACCCACAGCGGCAAACAGAGCCCCGGGAAACTGCCGCTTAAACTTCATTTCGCTTTTACCCAGCACCTTATAAGCCAACATAAATATCAGTGTGAGGAAAACAAGGAATATTGCCCCACGCAAAAACATCAGCTTATCCACAATACCTGCCAAAGCGGCGGAGTGCTGACGCAATATGTTTTGAATGTAACCGCCGAAAACCAGTATTATCACCGACGCACTCATAATCCCGATAAAAACTAAAGTGTAAAGCAGTGAAAACAGATAGTCTAAAACAAATATTTTCCCAGGCGGACAACGGTAAACGTTTTTAATACCCTGACTTATTCCCGACAAGCCTCGTGATGAGGTCCACAAAATGGCAACTGCCGCCACTGACAACACCGAAAAATGTGCTCTTGAAAAAATTTCATCCATTATCTGAGTGGCGAAATCAATAAGTGACGGCGGCAAATACTGATACATTATCTGCATCATCTGATTTTTGTCAACGGGCATAAAGGTCTGCAGCATAAGAATGAGCAGCATAACAAAGGGTATGGCGGAAATTATAACGAAAAAGGATGCCTGCGCCGCATAAACCGTTATTCTGTCATTAGAAATCCGTGTAAACACAGGGGTAAATCTATCCACGGTCTTTTGTAGTTTTTTGGGTAATTTTATTTTCACACTGCTCACCTCTTTTAAACTAGCTTCTCTTTACATTATACACCCATTTAAAAGGGAATATCAACAAATTTTGCCGAATACAAAATTACAGTCTTTTATCAAGCCCCGACTTTTTGATGGCAAAATACAAGGGCAGACCCAGTGCGTAAACCACGATAAGCTCAGATACACCCACCTGCAAAAATCCAATCAAATAAGAAAGCTCAGGCAAAAAGAAGGATAGCTCAAAGCCCACTATAAGTGCGTTGAATATAACCGGCGGCAACAAGGCAAGCAGCGGCATACCTTTAAATTTTATGTTACGCAGCCAACGGGTAAAGAGTGCGGCAAGTAAGGTAGCGGCAGAGCCTATAAGTATGTCCCATACCCCTGCAATGTTTGCTCCCAGCGCAACGCCCACTGCGTTAGATATAACGCAGCCCACAAAAAGACCGGGTACAGCGGCAGGTGTGAATAGCGGCAGCACCACCAAAGCCTCGGATAATCTTAGCTGAATGGGGCCAAAGGTGAGATAGGGCACTATCAGAGTGGACACCACCGTTAAAACAGCATAAAAAGCGCCTATTAAGGCGCTTTTTACTAAATAAAATGTTGACTTTTTCATTGAAATCAAACCTTTCTTGTTTTGTTTAAGGTCAGGTAATTGCGACTGACCGTTATTAAAATTAGTCCTCATCCTCTTGGGACTGGGGCTCAGGTAATTTTTCAGCCTTAACTGTATCTATACGACGCTCGTCAATAGTTTCAACAGTAAATCTGTAGCCGGAGCATTCCACCACGGGGTTCTCACCTTCTGTAGGAATACGTCCTAAAATAGAAAGTATCAGACCACCTAAGGTATCGTAATCGCCTTCGGGCAACTCAGTACCCAGCATTTCGGCAACCTCTTCAATATCACACATACCGTCGATAGTGAAGGTGGTGTCATTAACCTTCTGGATCTCCTCATCTTCATCGTCATACTCGTCCTGAATATTACCCAAGATAGACTCAATAAGATCCTCCAAAGTAACCAGACCGGCAGTGCCGCCATACTCGTCAACAACCACAGCCATCTGAATTCTTTTTTCGGTCATTTCCTTAAACAGCTCACCGCAACGCTTGCTCTCAGGCACGTGATAAGCACGACGCATAACGTCTCTTGCCACGCCGCCGTCCGGCATACGTTTGCCGATGAATTTCAGCAGGTCTTTAATATAGATTATACCAACGATGTTATCAAGATCCTCTTTAAAAACGGGAATACGTGAATATCCCTCTTCAATAGCGATCTGAATAACAGCGTTAAGATCGTCAGTGATCTCAACAGCGCTGATCTCGGTGCGATGACGCATAACGTCACTAACGTCAATATCGTCAAACTCGAAAATGTTGTTGATCATTTCTCGCTGACTTTCCTCGATAACGCCTTTTTCTTCACCCACATCCACCAGCATACGGATCTCTTCCTCGGTAACCTCCTCCAAATTTGCATTGGGGTCGATACCGAACAAACGAACCAAGCCGTTGGTAGATACAGATAAAAATGCGATAACAGGGCGTAACAGTGCTTTTATTGTAAGCAAGGGGCCAACCACCGCAAAGGACACTCTTTCAGCCTTTTGCATAGCGATCTTTTTGGGCACCAACTCGCCCAGTACCAATGAAAAGTAAGATGTAATAAGGGTGATAACAACAACCGACACGCCGTAAATAACAGATTTACCTGTGGGATCGGTGATGCTAAACCACGAAACCAACTTATGGTTAAGAATATCGGCAAAGTTTTGTGATGCCGATGCAGAGGTCAAAAATCCTGCCAGCGTAACGCCGACCTGAATAGTTGAAAGAAAACTTGAAGATTCCTCCGTAAGCTTTAAAATCTTTTTGGCTTTTTTATGACCGTCTTCCGCCATTTTCCTGATCTTGTTATCGTTTAGTGAAATAATAGCGATCTCACTCATTGAGAAGAAAGCATTAACAAGAATAAGCACAAAAAGCAAAGCAAGCTTAAGAACTACTGACATAATGCTCTACCTCCTAAGTTAAAGGATACGCAAAGCATCTGCTTACAGCTAGTATCAGCAGGGTAAGGATCGTCCATGAAAAATTTTCTCCTTTCGGGTATTTAATATACACTACTATACAACAAAACAGTGTAAATGTCAAATCAATATATACGCACTTCGAAAATACGGGGGTTTTCGCAGCCGCAGGTAGCCTCTATTTCAAGGCAAACTCTGTCACACAAAACAGCCTTATCCAGTGTGATGCGGTTGTAACGAAGATGGTTGTTATCCACCTTAACCTGATGCACACACTCACCGTCTTTATAAAATGAAAGGCTGTAATCCTTAACCAGCTCACAGGGTGCACCGGGCTGCTGCTTTGCCTTAACGTGACCGATGATACTGATAGTTACCTCTTTAGACAGGTTACTGTCAAATTTAAGAATAACCTCACTAACATCCTTAGCCTTATCAAGGTCAAAATAAATCTTCTCACCAAGCTTTGCCACATAAGAGTTGCTTTCATCACCCACCGTACGGTCAACACCGTTTATCAGCACCTCAGCACCTTCATTATCGGCGGTGACTTTACTGGTTAATGCAAGGTCCTTTTCATCACAGTTTTTAACCGAAGGAATGTAGCAATCGTCTTTAAGCAGCATTTGCTGAAGCTCTTTTATGTGGTCATACATATCCCTTGGCATAATGCCTTTCTTGATAGCCTCGGCAGCGGCAGTACCTACTGCCTGACCTACAACACCGCAGGTTGCCATAACTCGTGAGGAAGCAAAAGCAAGGTGACTGGCACTGATAGCTCTGCCGCCCAACAGCAGGTTATCAATGTTTTTTGAGACCAGTGAGCGGTAAGGGATAGTGTAAACGTCGTCAAAATAAAGATAAGTGGTGGGCTCGTCATTTTTTGCAGTAAGACCGCCCATAGCGTGGGCATCAATATACCAACCGCCGTAAGCCACCGCATCCTCAAAACGTCTTGAGGTTACACAGTCGGTCTCGTTAAGCACGTAATCACCCAGCAGTCGGCGACTCTCACGTTTACCCGGCAGCATACCCACCCAGGTCAGCTCGTGATTTTCAGCGCCGTGGTCACCGCTGTTTTTGATGTGATCCCAAATGCCGTAAACCGCTTTGATAAGCTCATCACGGATCTTCTCAGCGTCGTCAATAATGTGCATATCGGTGCCGCCCAGCTCGATCCACCAATAACCTGAATTTATATCACCGTGATGACGCAAATTCAGCTCATCTTCAGTATATGTATTTGCCCAGAAGGGCTTTTCAAATTTAACGGGTTTGCCCATATCCTCGGAAACAAACATTAAGCTGTTACCCATAGTAAAATTATCAGCTTTATCAAGGGCGTGGGGCTCATCAAAGGCAGACTTATCCTCTCTGCCGTACATAAACTCAGCGCCTGCTAAAGCACCAACAGTACCCTCGCCGGTGGTGTCAATAAATATGTCACCTAAAAAGGCGAAGGTTTTTTCAGTGGTGTTCTGAGTGCCCTCCACCGAAACTATCTTGCCGTCTTCAACCTCGACGCAGTCAATATGGGTGTTAAGGTACAGCGACAAATTAGGCTCAAAGCTGCACATCTCCCACAAAACCGAGTCAAACAAAGCGTAAGAGTGATAATGGTTGCGGTACTTGTTTTTAAGCTGCAGCTCCTCAACGATACCGGTCTCACGAAAGTTAGCACGACTACCGTGAACGTCTGCACCGCAAATGTGCATACGAATTTCACTGGAAGCGTTGCCGCCCAGCACGGGACGGTTGTGGATAAGAGCAGTTTTGGCTCCGTGACGGGCAGAAGCAATAGCTGCACAAATTCCCGACAGTCCACCGCCAACAACTACAACATCAAAGGTTTCGGTTAAGTAATTCATAATTATTTACCCCCATAGATCGTCGATAAGCTTTTGAATGTTTTTACGACGATTTTTAGTTTCATCAGCATCAACGGTATATTTACCATCTTGTTCAGTAATAACGTCGCCCTCTTTTGCCTCATCAGGTAGCAGGGCTTTTGGTATATTCACCATTTCCTCATTTGCTTCGCAAACTGCGAAGTCACCTTCAAATCGGTCAATTATAAATGTATTCATCATTTTTTCTCCGTTAATATTTCAACTGCCTTACCGTCGGTCTTTACAACTATATTGCCTGAAAGATCGGTTCGGTAGATCTTGGCATTTGTATCTTTAAGAGTGTTCACAGCCTCGCTGTGAGGATGATTATAGCTGTTATCTGCACCGCAGGAAATAATGGCGTAAGAGGGCTTTACCTTTGCAATAAAGCTTTTGCTTGATGAGGTGCTGCTGCCGTGATGTCCTACCTTTAAAACATCAGCGTTGAGCTGATTGCCATAGGTTTTAACTAAGTCAGCCTCAGAGCCTTTTTCGGCATCGCCTGTGAACACAAAGGAAATATCGTTATACTCTGCTTTGATTATAATGGAGTTTTCGTTATAATCATCGTAATCCTTAAGCGGACCCAACACCTTAAGTGTAAAATTACCTGCTGAAATAGTGCTGTCAACGGCAGGATCAGTTATTTTCAGCTGTTTAGCCGAAATCGCTTTCAGCAGATTTTCATAGGTCTTGCTGGTGGGCTCGTTGCCCTTTGAGGGCTTTTTCATATACACCTTACCCACCTCAAAGCTTTTCACAACGTCATCAGCACCGCCGATGTGGTCCTCGTGAGGATGAGTCAGGATAAGGTTATCTATTTTAGTAATGTTCTGCTGCTTAAGATAGTCCACCACGTCGTTGGCATACTTGCCGGGACCTGCGTCAATTACCGTAACGGTATTATCCGACATAATAACCGCACTGTCTCCCTGCCAACAATCTATAAAATGCACGGCATCACCACCGTCGGTAATAACTGCAGTGGGAACCTCAGTTTTCCCCAATATATCGTCCCAGGTGGGGATATTTCCCGGCAACAGATTATATGAGGAAAGAGTAATGGCTATGCAACCCACTAAAACAAACAGAAAAAGTGATATAAATACAGAGCTTATCTTTTTCCTTTTTGCCATTTGTGTCCACCGCCTTTTTTAGGTGATCTGTGTGAATTTTGTTTAACAGACTTTACGTTTTTCGCCGCTAAAGAACGGGTATCGGCACCGTGACGTATCAGACATTTTGCATCGTTGCCGATAAGGTCGGTGCGACCTGCCTTTTGCAACGCTTCTATTACAAGAGCACGGTTTTGGGGCAGAAAATACTGCAAAAGTGCTCGTTGCAAGGCTTTTTCGTGGGGTGATTTGGGAACAAACACGGGTGCCATAGTGTAGGGGTTAAGTCCCGTGTAGAACATACAGGTGGAGATAGTACCCGGTGTGGGGTAAAAGTCCTGCACCTGCTGAGGTCGGATGTTTTCGGATTTTAAGAACAATGCCAGTTCCACAGCAGATTTTAACGTGGAGCCCGGGTGGGAAGACATAAGGTAAGGCACAAGATACTGTTCCTTGTTAAGCTTACCCGTTATCTGATAAAACTGCTTGGAAAATTCCTTGTAGCTGCTGATGTAGGGTTTGCCCATTAACTCCAGCACTGCCGCACTGCAATGCTCGGGAGCCACTTTCAGCTGACCGCTTATATGATGCTCCACCAGCTCCTTAAAGAAACTTTTATCTTTATCGGCAATAAGGTAGTCAAACCTGATGCCTGAGCGGACAAACACACGCTTTACGCCCTTTAATGCACGAAGTTTGCGTAAAATAGAAAGGTATTCGCTGTGGTCAACCTCCAGATTTTTGCACATTTGGGGTGCAAGGCAACGTTTGTTTTTGCACATTCCCGATTTAAGCTGCTTTTGGCAGGAGGAATGACGGAAGTTGGCGGTGGGGCCGCCCACATCGTGGATATATCCTTTGAAATCAGGCAACGTTGTTAAAAGCTTAGCTTCCTCTACCACCGACTCCTCACTACGGGAGGTAACACTTCTGCCCTGGTGAAAGTTTAAAGCACAGAAATTGCAGGCAGAAAAGCAGCCTCGGTTGTGGGTTATGGAAAACCTGACCTCTTTTATAGCGTCAACGCCGCCGTAAGGCTCGTATATGGGGTGATAGGTTCGGGCGTAAGGCAAGGCATACACTGCATCAAGCTCATGGGTTTTAAGGGGCGGCATAGGCGGGTTTTGCACTATAAACTTGTTGTCGTGTTCCTGAATAAGACGCTTTCCCGTAACGTGGTCCTGCTCCTCTAATTGCACCTTGCAGTCAGCGGCATACATAGCCTTATCACTGCACACCTGCTTATATGAATGTAACCGAGTGCCGCTGAGCCCACTAACGTCTCTTGCAACGTAACAGGTGCCACGGATGTCGGTAAGATCTTTTATGCTTTCGCCGTCACGTAGTCGGTTTGCGATCTCAACAGTCTGCTTTTCACCCATTCCGTAGGTCAAAAGGTCGGCGCCGCAATCCAGCATAACAGAAGGACGCACCTTATCATCCCAGTAATCGTAATGGGCAAAACGGCGTAACGACGCCTCAATACCACCGATTATTATGGGACAGTCGGGATAGGTCTTTTTAATTTGCTTGGAATACACAGTCAGCGCTCTGTCAGGTCGGCTTATGCTGTAGCCCTTTGGCGCATACAAGTCCTCACTGCGACGCTTCTTTGCAACGGTATAGTTAAGCACCATGGAGTCGATAACACCGCTACCCACCATAAAGCCCAAACGGGGCTTGCCGAAAACCTTAAAGGCATCAGGGTCCTTTGTGTCAGGACGGGCAATAATACCAACTCTAAAGCCCTCATTTTCCAGCACACGGGAAATAATAGCCGAGCCAAAGCTGGGGTGGTCCACATAGCAGTCACCTGTGACCACTACAAAGTCCACCTCATTCCAACCCTTAGAGAGCATATCCTCTTTTGAAATAGGTAAAAAATCCGTATTATTCGTCATCGTTTCCTCTTGCTTGTCTTTCAAGCCATTGTTGTTTTGTTATTAAAACTTTTCTGGGTTTGGAGCCCTCAAAGGGACCAACAATACCCTTTTCTTCCATTTCATCAATTATTCTTGCCGCACGGGCGTAGCCTAATTTCAATTTTCTCTGCAACAGTGAGGTAGATGCAATTCCTGCTTCAACCACCACTTCGATTGCGTCGTTCAAACGCTCATCACCGTCACCGCCGTCAGAGTCGGAATCCTCAGAGGCTCTGCCTTTTTTCTCCACAACAGCCTGCTTTTCGATCTCGCTGATAACCTCTTGGTCATACTCGTTTGTTTCAGCGGAATTTTTAATAAAGTCAACGACCGCATTTATTTCTTTATCGGAAACAAAGCAGCCCTGAACACGTAAAGGCTTTGACATACCAATGGGGAAATACAACATATCACCCTTACCCATCAGCTTCTCAGCACCGCCCATATCAAGAATAGTACGGGAGTCCACCTGAGATGAAACTGCAAAAGCGATTCGGCTGGGGATGTTGGCTTTGATAATACCTGTAATAACGTCAACAGAAGGACGTTGAGTAGCAATCAGCAGGTGCATACCTGCCGCACGAGCCATCTGTGCCAAACGGCAGATAGAGTCCTCAACCTCGTTGGGTGCCGCCATCATAAGGTCAGCCAACTCGTCGATAACTATAACTATCTGGGGCATGGGGTTAAGGTCATCACGCTCTTTGCACAGTGAGTTGTAGGATGCAAGGTCTCTAACGCTGTTATCTGCAAAGATCTTGTAACGTTTAAGCATTTCGGTAACTGCCCAACCCAAAGCACCTGCAGCCTTTCTGGGGTCGGTAACAACGGGAACCAGCAAATGAGGAATACCGTTGTAAACGCCCAACTCAACCACCTTCGGGTCGATCATCAGCAGCTTGACCTCATCAGGCGATGCCTTGTAAAGTAAGCTGATGATAATGGAGTTAATGCAAACCGACTTACCTGAACCGGTGGAGCCGGCAATCAGCATGTGGGGCATCTTGGCAATATCGCAGGTGGCGATGTTACCGGAAATATCCTTACCCAGTGCCGCGGTAAGCTTGGATTTTTGTGAGGTAAAGGCGGCGGATTCCACAATCTCACTCATAGAAACCACACTGGTGAGCTTGTTGGGGATCTCAATACCAACCGCCGATTTGTTGGGAATAGGAGCCTCGATTCTAACGGCAGAGGCCGCAAGATTTAAGGCAATATCGTCAGCAAGATTTGTAATTTTGCTGATCTTAACACCTGCGGAGGGCTGCAGCTCATAACGGGTTACGGCAGGTCCGCGGCTGATGTTGATAATTCTTGTTTCAACGCCAAAGCTCTTTAAGGTATTAACCAGCTTTTCTGCGTTGGCTTTTAATTCGTCGCCAATCTGAGCACTGTTGGCGCCGATGTTTCGATTAAGCAGTGAAACGGGAGGATAACGGTAAACTGCAGGGGTCGCGCTTTCAACAGTAACGCCGGTGGGCGGCATATCATTATCCTTTTTAGCAGATTTTTTAGGCTTCTCTTCCTCTTTTTCTTCCTGCTTTTTAGCCTCACGGTCAACTATTTCCTCTAACTTGGGCTCAGCATCCTTTTCCTTTGGAGGATTGTCGTTGTAAGCGTCAATAAGTCGCTGACTTTTATCTGCGGGAGAGTCCTCACCCTCGTCAAAGAAAGGCAGTGATGACTCAACGGGATGCTCAGGCATAGCGCCTAAATCCACGTCGATATCAAACTTAGCTTTGCTTTCACGCTTTTCAATGTAATGCTTCTGTATGTTCTGTACCGGCTTTGCGGCAGTTTTGAACAAAGACATCAGAGTGGTACCGGTAATCAGCATAAGCAGTGCAAACACCAGCAAAACAACAGTGATCTTAGCACCGGTGGAGCCAAAAAGGTACTGCAAGGGATAACTTATAACACTTCCCAAAAAGCCGCCGCCTTTAATTTCCAGACCGCTCTTGTATGCCTGACTTAAAAAGGCGAAAAAGCCCTCAGTTCCTGCGCTGTGGGTAAACACCTCAATGGCGGCACCGATCAGGGAGATCAGTGCGCAAGCCTCGAATATTTTAATACGGATCTTTTCAAACATTTTATCCAGTGCCAGCATAATGGAAACATAGCAAAGGATAAAGGGTAATATGTAAGCACAAATTCCGAAAATTCCAAACAGAAAATAGTGCATCATAGACCAAACGTTTTGTCCTTCGATCAAAACCACAAACAGCAAAAACAGCGATACAGTAAATAAAACTATCGCCAATGCCTGTCTTTTTGCCTTGCCTTTGGAGTTTTCTTTAGACTCTGCTTTTGCAGGAGATTTTGTCTGAGGTGCAGATGCAGTGTTTTTGCTGCCTGCAGGACGTCCTCTCTTTTTCTTTGTCGCCATAAGTAAAATCTAACCTTTCTTATGTAATATGTACCCGATGCCTTTACGCATCGGAGGATTGTTTTATCATTTGTTTTAAGCAGTCAAGAGCATCGCTGAGAGATCCGATCTCGTCAATAAGACCGCACTCCACCGCCTCATCACCGTTTAAAACAGTACCGATATCGGTAGCCAGCTCAGTGGTGTTGTGCAGCATTTTACGCAGCTGAAATTCCTGCACCTTGGAATTGTCGCAGATGAACTTCACTATCCTATCCTGCATTTTTTCAAAGTAGGAGTAGGTTTGAGGTACGCCAACTACAAGTCCGCTCATTCTGACGGGATGCACCGTCATAGTAGCGGAGGGCACGATAAAGGAGCGCTTTGCACATACCGCCAGCGGCACGCCGATAGAGTGTCCGCCACCCAAAACCAGTGATACCACGGGCTTTTTCATACCCGCTATAAGTTCTGCAATGGCAAGACCTGCTTCCACGTCGCCGCCCACAGTGTTGAGTATCACCAAAAGGCCCTTGATCTCGTCTTCTTCCTCAACTGCCATAAGCTGAGGAATAACGTGCTCGTATTTAGTGGCTTTGTTTTGAGAGGGCAGAATGTAATGTCCCTCAATCTGACCGATTATGGTAAGACAGTGAATGGGGTTAAGTCCTTTGGGAGTAACCGAGCCCATCTCTTTTATCTGGTCAGCCTGATGCTCACTTATACCCACCTCGTCGGTGTTTTCATCAGCGTTATCCTGCTGTGGATCCACCTGTCCGGGAGCTGTTATAAAAGTGTTATCTTTGTTCATTTATCATCTTCCTTTTTTAATTTAGTGTGTCAAAAGAAAGAGAAAATAAACATACACGCTTAATTATATCACAAATATATTTTTTTCACAATATATTAATAAGGTATGTTTTGGAAGTTTTTAAAAAAATAAATATTTTTTAATTAAAACACTTGACAGAAATAATCGGATGTGTTATATTAGTTCTTGCTGAAAAATACGCTGGTGTAGCTCAGTTGGTAGAGCAGCTGATTTGTAATCAGCAGGTCGGGGGTTCAAGTCCGTCCACCAGCTCCATCAGGCTTAGCCTGAAAAAGTGAATATGTGGGAGTGTTCCCGAGCGGCCAAAGGGGGCAGACTGTAACTCTGTTGTCTCTGACTTCGGTGGTTCGAATCCACCCGCTCCCACCAGAAAAAAGCATCGACTTTGTCGGTGCTTTTTTCAACTAAATCCACCCTTACGGGTGGGTGAAATATTGCTTTGCAATGTGAAATACGCCTACGGCGTGTGAAATTCGCCTCGACGGCGAGTGGGTGGATTTAATTTCACTTGATGCGACAGCATCAAATTTCACAATTCACGAAGTGGAATATTTCACCGTGAGCGTTAGCGAACGATTTCACTAAAATCTCCGTCAATGTGGATTCGAGCTATCGGAAAGTGTTAATATTGCTTATTTATTTGCGTTGTGTTATAATCTAACAAAGGCGGTGGTTAAATGTCCATTTTCAAGAAAAAAGAAAAAACAATTCCCCAAGGGACCTATAGAATTATAAAAATCGGCAAGGACGCTATTTATGAGGTCCTTCGTGAATATATTATTGATAATCAAGAAAAGTTTTTTGATGTGACGGATGGCACTAAAATTGTTACACATTTTGATATAAATTGGGATACCGGTGAGTTCATTTGCGCAGCAAGAAATGACTATGGTGAAAATGAATATTTGCAAAGTAATATTGATACAGCTAAACTTTTATCTAAATTACATGACACCACCGAAACTTTGTTTATAGATGAAAGATATATTGAAATGTCAGGAGAAGAAATTAAGAATTTGTAATATAAAGTTGGGCATCATAATGGTTCGGAACAGCCAAAAATCCTCGTTCGTAAGAACGGGGAGTTTTACTTTTTCACTATTCTTTTTTTATCCTGTGTTTATTGCAGAAAAATTGACAGAATTATCGGGGTGTGATATACTGCTTGGTGAAATAGGTATTTATTACGGAGGGTCAAAAATGAAAGAGGTATTTATCAGCTACAGCACGGTTGATGCAGCTAATGCGGAAACTGTACGCAACGTTTTGGAGAAAAACGGATTATCCTGTTGGATGGCGCCGCGTGATATCCCCGGTGGGTCTAACTATACCAGAGAAATCCCTATTGCCATTCGTAATTGCAAAGTATTTGTTTTGATCTTATCTAAAAATGCGCAAAGCTCTCAGTGGGTGCTTAAAGAGTTGGATTCCGCTGTTAATTGCGGTAAGGTGATTCTGCCCTTTATGCTTGAAGAGTGCATTTTAAACGATGAATTTAATTTCTTGCTGACAGGTGCACAGCGTTATGCAGCCTACCAGAAAAAGGCTGAAGCAATGGAAACACTTATCAGCCGAATTCGTGGAATTATAGACGCTCCCTCTGCCTCTGTAGCTGAGTCTGAGTCGGTTGCCGTTTTGACAGAGGAACAAAAGCCTGAAAAGTCCTCTAAAAAGGCCGCACCTGTATATTTAGGTGAAACGGTATGCCCTGCTTGCGGCAGTGATGAATTGACCCTTCTTCCCAAACGTGTTAAACGCAGCGGTGTTGCGGAACTAAGCACTATGCTGTTAATTCCCGCTCTGGCAATCGCCGGATTGTTTGTGTTTTTTATTCTTTCCACATTTATCATTCCATACGATATGTTTGGCTTGGTGGTTTTGTTTACCTTAGTAGGCGCTGTAGTTGGCGGTGTTTTGGGCAATATTATTTCAAAGAATATTGTCAAACGCAACCGTATTCGCCGTCATTTACCCAACACCTGCTATAAATGCAAAAGCTGCAGCAAGGTGTTTTTAGGGGAAGATCAGTAATTCTTTAATATAGTATAATCGAACCTAAAGGGGTTGATTGTGTGAAAAACGTATTATTGGTGGGCGACTCCATTCGTATGGGCTATGACAAGGCGGTCAAGAAAACTCTTGAGGGCAAGGCTAACGTGTATTTCCCCGGAGAGAACTGTCGTTTTGCTGCCTATATTTTGCGTTACATTCACGAGTACAAGGATATGGCAAACGGTGAGGATTTTGATGTAATACATTGGAACGCAGGCTTGTGGGACACCCTTCGCTTGTTTGACGAGGACCCCCACACTCCCATTGAAATTTACGAGTATTACATTGATCGCATCTGCCGTCGTATTAAAAAGGTATATCCCAACGCAAAGGTTATTTTTGCAACCTCAACCAGTGTGCAGGTGGAGGAGATAAAAAAGGACTTTAAACGCAGAAACCAAGAAATAGAGGAATACAACAAAGCGGCGGTGAATATTGTTAAAAAATACGGGTTTGAGGTAAACGACCTGTATGCTTTATCGATAACTTTACCCGATAGTGCCCACTCCGACCCGGTGCATTACTACACTCCCGCAGGTACTGAGGCATTCACCAATCAGGTGCTCAGACACATAGTCCCTGCTTTAGGACTTGATGAGCATTTAACCTACAAAGAGGAGCTTTACACAGACGCTCCCATCGGTATTTAATAAGTGCACACTTGTTTGGAGCAAAAGACGTTAAAGTTTTTTGATTTTTACAGTTTTAAATTTTAATTTTTATGTTATATTCAATTAAGGTATATGGACGTTTTAATGTAAAGGGGAATGAATATGTGGATTCCTGCGATCTTACTTGCTGTTGGCTTTGTGCTGCTCATTAAGGGCGGCGACTGGTTTGTTGACGGTGCATCAGGCATAGCACGTCGTTTTAATTTGCCTGAGATTTTAATTGGCGCAACGGTTGTTTCCATTGGAACAACGCTGCCTGAGGTTATGGTATCGGCAGGAGCGGCGTTGCAGGGCAGCGGCTCTATTGCATACGGTAACGCTATCGGCTCCATTATTTGCAACACATCGCTGATATTGGCGTTGACGGTTGCCATAAAACCCGGTGTGGCAGCGAGAAAAAGTATGATACTGCCGGTTGCGTTTTTCTTTGGCGCAGCAGGAATTTACTGTTTGTCCGCCTATGTGTTGGGCACTTTCTCTCGTGTTATCGGTATTATTTTACTTTCGGTTTTCGTTGCCTATATGGTGATGACCGTATTGAAAATGAAAAACTCACCTGCCATTGAAAACGCCACTGAATTAGAGCTGGAAGCAGCTACCGGTGAGGATCACGTGGTGGAATCTGTGGCGGCAGGCACTAAGGACAGTTTGGTCAAGGATATTGTGCTGCTGATTTTGGGTGCAGCCATGATCGCTGTGGGTGCTGACTTGTTGGTTGACAACGCCATTATTATTGCGGAAAAATTCGGCGTTTCTGAAAAGGTTATCGGCCTGACTATCGTTGCGCTGGGCACATCACTGCCCGAACTGGTAACGGCAATAACCGCCCTTGTAAAAGGACACGGCTCCTTATCTCTTGGCAACATTATCGGCGCAAACCTGTTCAATCTTGTGCTGGTAAGCGGTGCGGCTGTTACTATCAGCCCCTTTGCAGTGCCTGTGTCGGGACTTATCGGCGGCATTAACTCATCTTTGGTGCTGGACATACCCGTTATGTTGGCAGTAATGCTGATCCTTACGGTGCCAACCCTTATCAGTCAGAAGATTTACCGTTGGCAGGGCGTTATATTGCTGGGCATTTACGCTGCTTTTTGCGCTTTGCAATTTCTTATTTAGAACACTGTGGAAAAGCACTATGTCAGTGGTGTTTGCACAATGATATTTTTTCTTGTTAAAATTTTTTTGTACATATTGACAAAGCAAAATATAGTGATATAATTTTAACAAAGAAAATATTTTTTTGGAGGTTATAACCATGAAAAAACTCAGTATGTTAGTTGCATTGATCCTTTGTGTTACCGTTGGCGGCGTTTACGCTACCTGGAATTATGCTGAAGGCAAAACCAGTGCAGAAAAGTATTTTGATGATTCAACAATAATTACTGCAAGCACAAGCGCTACAGCAAAAGGTACTATCACTGTTGACACCAGCAACCTGAATATTATCATTGATGATACCAACGGCGATTATAAAGGTGAGCTTATCATTGACGATGCTGATTACGTTACTGTAAACTTTACACCTAACGTTGGTGCAAGTAATGATGTTGCAACAAACGGTATCAGAATGCAGTGGTCTCTCTCAACAACTGACGACTATAAGTACAACAGCGCTGACATTTTCACAGTAGAGACTACTGTACAGCAGAGAGCTACAGCTGAAAAGACCTTTACAATTACCGGCGCAGAGCTTAAAGACCTGATCAGCTTGAACGCTCTTTCACTTCCCACTAAGGCTGATTACGATGCTTTCAAACAGGCACTTCACAGTGGTTCTATCAAGATCAGCGTTTCTGAGGTAGAATAATTAAGTAAAGTATAATACTATAAAACATTATCCCATGTTTTACGTGGGATAATGTTTTTAGGAGCGGAAAATGTCAGGATACGATCTTTATATTTTGTTTTTGTGTGTTATTGTATTCACTCTTTTGACAGTACTCTTTTCGGTAATGCTCCATTACATTATCAAGCTGACATTGAATTCAATAAAACACGGCTTAGAGGATGAGCGAATTACAAAAGAATATAGAAAAAGCCAGTCTTCCAATGTGTTTGGGAAGATCGCTTCTAATATTATAACTGCAGTATTGCTTATTGCGGTTGTTTTTGCATTTGCATTTTCGGTGGCAATACAGCTTTCACCCAGCAAGGTAACGGGTAACGTTGCTATTCCGAAGGTGGTTCTTTCATCATCTATGTCTATAAAAAATAAGGAAAATGATTACCTTATAAAAAACGATCTTAACGATCAGTTTGACACCTTCGATCTTATTTTCACCGAAAAGCTCCCCGATGAATTTGATCTTAAGCTTTATGACATTGTGGTTTATGAGTACCACGGCCAGCCCATAGTTCACCGTATAGTTCATATTGAGGAGCCTAATGCTGAGCATCCCGATAAACGTCACTTTATGCTTCGTGGAGATGCGGTGAAATATTCCGATGAGTACCCTGTTTTATATGAGCAGATGCGTGCTATATACAGAGGTAAGCACGTAAAGTTTGTGGGTAGCTTTTTTGCGTTTATGCAATCTCCTGCAGGTTACTTGTGTATTCTGCTGATAATCTTTGCGGTAATAGCCACTCCCATTGCTGAGAAAAAGCTGTTAAAAGCAAAGAGAGAGCGACTAATGCAGATCGGCGTTATTGCCACAGATGAAAGCAGTGAAGATTCTGAAGAATCCTCTGATAAAACGGAGGCGAAATAGTGTGAAACGCAGTTATTTGCCCCTTTGTATAATTTCGCTGTTTTTAGCACTGTGCCTTGCGGTTTCGGGAGTGTATGCCCTGTGGATCTATTACGCTCCTACTAAAACTCAGGAACAGGACGTTCCCATTACAACAAACGACTTCAGATACGGAACACTTTATATAACAGAAGTGTCGTTGCAGGGCGGCGACTATGACAGAGCAAACGTCACTAAGGTGTCGGATGTGAATATTTGTGCAGACCTTGCACTTAAATCCAGCCGGTCCTCAACGGTTACTGTGGCGGTGACTTTTTATAACAGTACAGACGTAAGCTACTATTACAACAAAACTGAGACTGTGGCAACAGACAACGAGCGGATCGGTTACACTGTTAGCGGAATTCAGCAAAAGGACGAGGTACCGCCTAAGACTTTCAAGACGGTGTATGTAACCTTTGCTTATGACGGAAGCAATATGAGCAACCGTTCGCTTTACTCCACTCTGCATTTCAACTTTGTTGTAGATAAGGATTCTATCGGCACTATAGTTGCACAGACTGCTGTTGACAGATTCAGAGATATTCTGAACAACAAGGTGTTTAACGACTCCTATCAGACCTTGGAAAACGCTATGAACGACCGTTCCGGCTTCAACAAGGCATCGGCTGTTACATATATCGGTAACGTGTCCGGCTCCTCCAGTGAGGATTCGCAGGTTATACAGACCTTGTTCGGTCAGGAATTTATGTCTATGGATTTAGACGGTGACGGTAAAGCCGAACCCATAACAATGATGATAAAAAGAGAAAATCTCGATAACGACAACTCAACGGGTGACTCTTATTCCTATAGCAGTTGGGGCCGTAATTACACGGTAAACGGCGTTGAGATGACACTTTATATTACATCTGAAAACCTTAATAACGTATCCAGCGGTAAAGAGGTAGTTGTTTACGCTGCTGCCTTTACAAAGCCGGCAGGTGCAAGTGAGTGGACTGACCTTGTACCGCTGACAAAGGGCACGGCAGACGCTAACAACTACGGTGGTTACGGTAGTGCTAACTCCTTTAACACAGATACTTGGGTATCCGACAGCGGCAAGACTATGCGACAGCTTGTTCAGGAAAATTGATCAAAATAAAACCCCCGATGCGTTTAGCATCGGGGGTTTGTTACTATAACTCTACGCAGCGTTTGTTTACAATATTGGGGCAATATAATATAATTGTTTTAGAAAGGCAGTGAGGAAATGGATCAAATAAAAATCGGAAAATTTATTGCAGAATTACGCAAAAAACAAAATATGACACAACTTGATTTGGCGACCAAATTAGGAGTTACCGACAGAGCTGTATCAAAATGGGAAAACGGCAGAGGCCTTCCTGATTTGTCGTTGATAACGCCTTTATGTGATGCACTTTCCATATCTGTAAACGAGCTGTTAAAGGGTGAACGGATCCACGAGCAAGAAATCCTCAGCGTTGCAAACGAAAACATAATAACCACACTTTCAGAGCGGGAAAAGGAAATAAAAAAACGCCGCCAGTCCACTGTTTTGGCAGTTGTATTGGCGGTAATTACGGCATTTTTCGGCATATTGTACGGACCAATGTTTGGTGAACGCTTGTTGGCTCAATTGCGAGGGGAAGGACATTCTTTTTCTTCTGCATATTACACCCGCAAGGCAGAACAGGTTGCAGAGTATATTGATAAAGGCAAATTTGATAAAGCGGTTCAACTTATCGGTTTTTATACCGAAGATCTTGAAGCCACGCAAAGTCAGTGGTGTAAATTCATGGAAGAGTTAGATGACGCCATAAGAATTGAAAAAGTTTTGGTATCGGATATGTATGAGCACGAGTACGCAGTTTTCGGATATACTACACTTATAGTGTATGATTACGAAAGCAACAGAAGATTTGTGTTTGAAATTAAGATAGGCGCTCAAAACGGGGGCATCGCTTTTTCAAGGATAATCGGACTTGATGACAGTGACCGTGAGGGAGAGGTGGGACGCCTCATCAACAAAGCGTTGCCCACTTGGGATGCAGGATAAAAAGTAATCCTATTGATCAAAATAAAACCCCCGATGCGTTTAGCATCGGGGGTTTTGTTTATATTCCGCTGAAAAATTCTTCAAGTGAGCTGTAGTAGGTGTCGGGGTCCATAAGACAGCACATTCCATGACCTGCGCCTTTAACAGTAACCAGTTTTTTTCTGGATTTGCAAGCGTCAAAATTCACCTTACTCATTTGGCAGGGGACAAACCTGTCGTCATCGCCGTGAAAGAAAATAACCGGCACCTTGCAGTGGGCAACCGCCTCACAGGGCGAATATTCCTCTAAATCAAAATGCCCGAAAACTTTGGCACCCAGCTTTACAAAGGGATAACAGAGCTTTGGGGGCAGTTTCATATCCCGCATTACCTTCATTATGATCTCACGGGGACTGCTGTAACCGCAGTCTGCCAACACACCCACCACATTGGGTGGCAACGGCTTGCCTGCCGCCATTAAAACGGTGGCAGCACCCATTGAGATGCCCGTTAAGATAATCTTGACGTCTTTACCGAAGGTGTTCACCACAAAATCCACCCAACCAAGGCAATCTCTGTGCTCGTTTATACCAAAGCTTATCACATTGCCCTCAGACCTGCCGCTGCAACGCTGATCCACTATCAACGCATTTCTCTTTAACTTAAAGCAACGCTGCATACCGCCCGAAAGGTCACGCTCAGCATTTCCACGGTAGCCGTGGAACATTATTTCAATGGGTGCGTCGGGGGAGTATTCGTAATACTTGCCGTAAAGGGTAAGCCCGTCAAAAGAGGTGATGCAAAAATCCTTGTGGGGTGCAGCACGGGTCTGGAGCGCCCATTTTCTCATACTATCGTGAAACGGATGATATATACTGCCCTTTGGCAACGAGATCTCATCGCTGTCTGCCGCTTTTTTACGTGGTGCGTAAAACGCCATACGAAAGCAGATGTAGACAATAGTCAGCACTATTACGGCGATTACTGCCATAAGCCCTAATATAACAAAAAATATTTCCACAAAATCATCTCCGTGTTTTATTTTAGTATAAACGTTAAAAAGATGCAAGTAAGCCTTTTACATATTTTTAACCGTAATTTTCCAATTATAACTAAAAGTGTAATTATTAAACAATCTGCAATCGGTGAAAAAACTTGTAAATTCTATTGCTATTTGTTACCGAAATTTGATATAATTACTATATGAATATAAAAGGGGGTAGCCTGATGATAAAGGACCGTAAAACAAAGATCACCGAGATAGATCCTTATTTAAAGCCCTTTGAAAATGATATAGATTTGAGAATGGCCCTCTTTTCGGCTAAGCGGAAAGAGTTGCTTTGTGATGCAGAAAGTCTGGTGGACTTTGCCAACGGCTACGAGTATTTCGGCATTCACCCCACAAAAGACGGTTGGGTTTACAGAGAGTGGGCACCTGCCGCTGAAAAGATGTATCTTACCGGCGATTTCAACAATTGGGACGTTTACGGCCTACCTATGGAAAAGCTGGAAAACGGCGTGTTTGAAGTGTGCTTGAAGGGTAAAGATGCCCTGAAAAACGGCCAAAGGGTACAGGCTGTTGTTATTCACAACGGACAAACCCTTCGCAGAATTCCCCTTTATGCTACCAGAGTAGTGCAGGACCCTGTTGATAACTCCTGGTGTGCCCAGATAGAGGATACGTTGGCGCCTTTTAATTGGACTGACAAAAGGTTTAAGCCGGAAAAAACACCCTTTATTTATGAATGTCATATTGGTATGGCTCAGGAAAAGGGTGCAGTGGGTACATACAAGGAATTCACACAAAACATTCTGCCCCGAATAAAGGATTTAGGCTACAACACCATACAGATAATGGCGATAATGGAGCACCCTTATTACGGCTCTTTCGGGTATCAGGTGTCTAACTTTTTTGCGGCATCCTCCCGTTATGGCACCAGCTTTGAACTTAAAGAGCTTATAAACACCGCCCATAAAATGGGTATTGCGGTGCTGCTCGATGTAGTCCACTCCCACGCAGTGAAAAACACCAACGAGGGACTTAACGAGTTTGACGGCACAGTGTATCAGTTTTTCCACGAGGGTGAGAAGGGCGACCACAGTGCCTGGGGCACCAAGCTGTTTAACTACGATAAAAACGAGGTATTGCACTTTTTACTGTCTAACCTTAAATACTGGATGGAGATATTCCATTTCGACGGCTTCCGTTTTGACGGAGTTACCTCTATGCTGTATTTAGACCACGGACTTGGCAGTGCCTTTACCGATTATAGTATGTACTTTTCTATGAACACCGACACGTCTGCCGTTACATATCTGCAGCTGGCAAATGAGCTGATACATCAGCTTAATCCCAATGCCATAACAGTGGCAGAGGATATGTCGGGTATGCCGGGAATGTGTATTCCCATAGCCGACGGTGGTATCGGCTTTGACTATCGTCTTTCGATGGGTGTGCCGGATCTGTGGATCAAGCTGTTAAAGGAATACAGCGACGACAACTGGGATATTATAAAGCTTTGGTATGAGCTTACCGGCCGCAGAGCAAACGAGAAAAACATCGGCTACTGTGAGTCCCACGATCAGGCGTTGGTGGGCGATAAAACCATAATGTTCCGCTTGTGCGATGCCGCAATGTACACGGGTATGAGTAAGTCGGGGGTTAATATCGAGATCGACCGTGGCGTTGCGTTGCATAAAATGATACGTCTGCTTACCGCTTCGCTGGCAGGAGAGGGATATCTGAACTTTATGGGAAATGAGTTTGGTCACCCCGAGTGGATAGACTTCCCCCGTGAGGGCAACAACTGGAGCTATCACTATTGCCGTAGGCAGTGGAGTCTGGTGGATAATAAAGATCTGCGTTACTGTCAGCTCAATGAGTTTGACAAGGCTATGGTGGAGCTGCTGAAAAAGGGGCAGCTGTTAAGTGTACCTGCCCAAAACCGTTGGATGCATCAGGATGATAAAATCATCATCTACACCAAGGAAGATACAGTGTTTATTTTCAACTTCCACCCGTCAAAATCCTTTGACGGATACTTCGTTCCGGTGGGCAAGTCGGGTACATATAAGGTAGTTTTAAATTCCGACGATGCCGTGTTCGGCGGATTTGACAGAGTGGATAACCGGGTTGAATACAAAACCGTCACCACTCCCGATAATTGGATCGGATTTAAGTGCTATCTGCCCTGCCGCAGTGCTATGGTGCTGAAAAGAAAAGGCAGAGGAAGACCTAAATCTAAATAGGTATATAAAAAAGCTCTTGGAATTTAAGTCCCAAGAGCTTTTATTATTTATTCTGATTTTTAAGACGTTGTTTTGCCTGTTCAACAGTTTCGCCCTCACGGGTTAAATACATATCCACAAACTTGTCTTCTATTTTGGTGTATCCGCCAACAACGGCGTTTTCTACCTTTTTATATCCGCCAACCACCGCCTTAGCGATGTTTTCATTTGCTTTAACTATTTTAGATTTTGCCATACTGATTCTCCTTCCTCCAACAAGATTGAGTCCCAGTAAAAACACTAAAATGCAAACGCCGGCCCCGGTTAAGATGTTAAACAGTTTTATAGTATCGGGGTCCATACCGCCAAAGGATACCAGCATAGACCGTTGCAGTGAAAATATAGACACCAGTGCATCTGCAAAGGATACGTTTCGCAGTGCTTTTATTATTGCTGAGTCGTTTTTTCTTGCTTTAACAAGATTGATGATAGCCAGTGTTACCTTGGTGAAGGCATACAGGGCTATGGTTATCATAACGATCTCGTGGTGTTTAGTGCCACGATCGGTTACCACTGATAAAATAACCGTACCCACCAGACTTACCGAAAGTGCCATTAGCATAAATCCCGTAAATCTTTTGACGAAGCGTTGGTAAGACTCATCACTGCTTGCTTTTCGCTTTATCTGCAACAGAGCGTGTCGCATTACAGATAAAATAACGTAGTAAATGCCCAGTGTAATATACCACCAGGATTTAGAGGAAAGACCCACCACGCAGTTATACACCGCAAAGGATAGGTTAGTTGCAAGACTCATAAGAGTCAGGTTTTCAACGGTTAGCTTTTTCATTTTATGCCTTTAACCATAGGGATAAGTGAAATCAGCATAACTATGCCCACAAGACCGATAAGTGTGCCGACTATGATGTTTTCCCATACCATGCAAAAGCACATACCAAGTCCCAGTATTAGTGCACCGATTATGCCGAAAGCAACCAGCAAAACGGTTTTTGGGTTGAGCTTTAAGGGTGCTTTGTTTTCCATTTTACGCCAAACAAGCAGGGTGATAATACCCAACACCAAACCAACCGAGCCGAATATTACGCCCTCTAAAAATGCATCCCACTCAGGAAGCAGTGCCATACACATTCCCAGTGCAAATAAAACTCCGCTGACAGTACCCAGTACCATCGCTACAAAACTACTCTTTTTCATAAATATTCTCCTTTCATTAAACCAACACTTGTGTTTTTAATGCAAGTATAGTATAATACCCACTAAGCAATAAAACAATCATCAATTTCGCAACAAGTGTTGGAATAATGAGGTGGAGTATGAATACCAAGAACAACAAAAGAAGACGGGAGTCTATCGAGAAGATTGAGAAGGCCTTTGTGGAGTTGTTGCAGACCAAAGACCTTAAAGAGATATCGGTTTCGGATATCTGCAAAATAACTCAGCTTAACCGCAGCACCTTCTATGCCAATTATCTGGATATTTACGACCTTGCCGACAAGCTTCGTGACAAACTGGAAACTGAGTTTTCTCAGCTGTTTAAAGATGACCATAGCAACAGAGAGCAAAACGGTGCCTTGAAAATGTTTACTCATATAAAGGAAAATCAGATATTTTATAAAACCTATTTCAAGCTGGGCTACGATGAAAAAACTCAAATAACGGTTTACGACGTTCAGCGTGCTCAGCAGGACTTTAACAACAGCCATATAAAATATCATATTGAATTTTTCCGTAACGGCATTAACGCCATAATAAAAATGTGGTTAAACGGCGGATGTGTTGAGTCGCCTGAGGAAATGGCAGAGATAATAAAGCAAGAATACAAGGGCAGATAGCATATATTTTAATAAAGTATAGATTTTAACATGCTTGTGGAAGAAATTTTGTAGGTAAACCCATTGAATAAATTGAAATACTGTGCTATAATGCGTTGGTAGTAAATAAAATATTTTTAAAGGCTTAGCTTCGGTGGAGCCTTTTTTAATGCAATTATAAGGTTTTTAAACCGTAAAAAGGAAGGTCTTTTTATGCAAATCTTACTTAGCTTATCTGTGGCACTGTTTGTGGGACTTATGCTGTCCCGTCTGGCAAAGTTGGTTAAACTGCCGGCAGTAACTGCCTATTTGGTGGCAGGTATTTTGATCGGTCCTTACTTGCTTGGTGCCTTCAAGGTCCCCGGACTGGGCTTTATCAGTATGGAGGACATTAAAAGCTACGGTGTTTTATCCGATGTAGCTTTGGGCTTTATTGCTTTTTCCATCGGCAACGAGTTCCGTTTGGCACAGCTGAAAAAAACCGGCAAGCAGGCAACTATTATCGGCATTTTCCAGGCGGTATTCACCACCTTGTTGGTAGATGCTGCGTTGATCGGACTGCATCTTCTCATCCCCGACAAGCTGCCTCTCCCCTCAGCTATCGTGCTGGGTGCCGTAGCATCGGCAACTGCCCCTGCCGCTACACTGATGGTAGTGCGTCAGTATAAAGCGAAAGGACCCCTTACCGATATTTTGCTGCCCATAGTTGCCCTTGACGATGCAGTTGGTCTTGTGCTGTTTGCTGTTTCTTTTGGCGTTGCCAAGGCTTTAATTGCAGGTCACGTGGACGTTATCTCGGTTATTTTGGAGCCCATCTTAGAGGTGGTACTCTCCTTAGGACTCGGCTTCTTTATGGGTATGCTGTTTACCTTCTTCGAAAGATTTTTCCATTCAAGATCAAAACGTTTGGCTATGTCAGTTACATTTGTTATGGTAACAGTGGCACTGTCTATGCTGAAATTTGAAATTGGCGGAATACATATCGCATTTTCATCACTGCTTGTTTGTATGATGCTGGGTACCGTGTTCTGCAATATGTGTGACTTCTCCGAAGAGCTTATGGACCGTCTGGACCGTTGGACAGCACCTCTGTTCATACTGTTCTTTGTTATCAGCGGTGCAGAGCTGGAGCTTTCCACCTTCAAAGACATTGTGGTGGTAATGATAGGTCTGGCATACATTGCCGCACGCTCACTGGGTAAGTACACAGGAGCGGGTATCAGTGCGAAGGCAGTCAAATGCGACCCCAACATAGTAAAATACTTGGGTATAACCTTGCTGCCTCAGGCAGGTGTAGCACTGGGTATGGCTATGAAGGCTGAGCAGTTGGGTGAGCAGGGCATGATAGTTACAAATATTATACTGTTCTCAGTTTTAATCTACGAACTTGTAGGTCCCTTCCTTACAAAAGTATCCTTGCTTAAAGCCGGTGAGATTCAGCCCGAAGGTGCAGTTAGTGCCCGTAAGCTGGACAGCAACAAGCAACCCGAACCCACAAAAGCATAAATTTATTGATAACAGCACCCGTTTTTATAAAAATCGGGTGCTGTTTTATTTTTTATAAGGACTTTTTCAATTTTAGTGGTATAATAAGTGAAAGGGTAAATATTACCTCAATCAAGTCAGGGGGAAATCGTATGGATAACGGTGCAAGTAGCTACCGCCGTTTTCTTGATGGTGACGAAGCTGCCTTTGACGATATAATGAGAGAGCTGTTTGATAATTTAGTCTTTTTCATTTACCGCTATGTCAAGGACACCCACGCCGCCGAGGATATTGCCATTGATACCTTTTCGGATCTTGTGGTGCATAAGTCTCGGTACAATTTCAAGGTAACGTTGAAAACCTATTTGTTTATGATAGGTCGCAGCCGTGCTCTTAACTACATAAAACGCAGAAATCATATTGTAATGACACCCCTTGAGGAGTCGATGAAAGCAGATGATTGCAGCAGTCTTGAGGATATTGTCCTTGCAGACACCAGAGCACGTGTTATAAACAGCGCAGTTGATCGGTTGCCCGATGATATGAGGGCTGCGGTGCATTTGGTTTACTTTGAGGAGCTGTCTTATGAGCAGGCGGCAAAGGTAATGAAAAAGAACAAAAAGCAGATCGACAATCTGTTATATCGTGCCAAAAAGGAGTTACGCACCATTCTTGGAAAGGAAGGTGAGCTGCTGTTATGAGAAGTTTTGATGAGCGCAGACAGGAGATATTTCTCCGCAGTGAAAAAAGAATAGCAAACCGAAAAAAGAGAACAAAGCTGTTGTTTGCCTGCATACCGCTGGTTATTTGTATAGCCGTATCCTCAGTTGTGCTACTCCAGCCCACAATCCACGATGATACTAAAGGTAATGACGGAATGAATATTAGCGAGGATGTTGCACGTATATTGCCTGAGAAAAGTCAAATCTTAAGAGATAACGGATACGAAGTAAATGAAAATTATAAATTAGATCAAAACGCTTATTCTGAGAACGCCATCATACAATCCTGGAATTCCTTAAAAGAATATGAAAAAGACTTTTATGATATAGGTCATGAGAAACTTTATGCAGAATATCTTGTGATAAAAGGCAAAAAAATTGATTCTGCACACTATCATAAGGATTGTGGTTACTACCAAAGTCCAGAGTATAAGAGCAGCAAAATTAAAACAAGGGATATCAGGAGTTTTGTTTTAACTGAAATTGAAATCACCGAGGTTATAAATCAAGTGATTTTAGACGGTAGGTCTAACTATGTAAGGGGTGATAGATTGGTTTTGTTTAATCAGTGCGAACAAAAGATTTCTATCCGACCTGACAATTCCGGTTGGGATTATTCCTGTATTGAAACCAGGCCCGTTCCTGATGATGAAGCAATTTTTTATATTTATTTGCATAAAGAACCTATAAAACTTGGAAGTGACCACTTTGGATATGATATTATAGATGATGTTTTTGCAATATCAATTTTTGCAAGCAAGGTGGATCCCGACCATGTTTATAGTCATATACAACAGGAAATGATAGACAAATACTCGCTTAAAAATAAATAAAAAGTCAAAGGGAGGATCATTATGAAATTAAACCGAAATATCCTTATTACACTAAGTTTGATCTTAATATGTACTCTCACCTTTAATCTTACAAGCTGCACAAGAGTTCAGGCTGAGGACCTAAGCAAGGGTGTTACAGCAAATTCCGTACCGGAAAGGCAACCTGACGATAGCTTTAAAGCGTCGCAAATAAGACTGGCCGTAGAACTGTTTAAAGCCTCGTCAAGTAAAAATACAGGCGAAAATCTATTGATATCTCCCTTGTCCATACAACTGGCTCTGGCTATGACCGCCAACGGTGCCAACGGCAAAACAAAGCAGGAAATGGAACAGCTGTTGGGTGGTGAGATCAGCTTACAGGAGCTGAACGAATATTTGCACACCTATGTTGAAA
Source organism: Clostridia bacterium (assembly GCA_017407705.1). Lineage (GTDB taxonomy): Bacteria > Bacillota > Clostridia > Oscillospirales > Acutalibacteraceae > RGIG2202. The sequence goes on along the minus strand of JAFQWA010000027.1, from coordinate 3,013 downwards.
GTCTGCCCGATGAAAAGGATAATAAACTAAAGATCGCAAACTCCATTTGGTTTAGAGATGATAAAGACAGACTAACTGTTGAAAAGGATTTTCTGCAAACCAATGCCAACTATTACAACGCTCAGATTTTCAAATCCGCCTTTGACGGCCAAACCTTAAAGGACATCAACAACTGGATAGATATTAACACCGACAGTATGATAGACAATGCTTTAAACGAAATAGATCCCAACTCGGTTATGTATCTTATCAACGCACTTATGTTTGACGCACGGTGGCAAACGCCCTACGAGAAGGACGACGTTTACGACGGTGAGTTTACCTCGGCATCAAAGGAAAAGCAATCGGTAAAAATGATGCGTTCTGAGGAGAATTTGTATCTTAACGACGGCAGTGCAAAGGGCTTTGTTAAAAATTACAAAAACTATAAGTACAGCATAGCAGCCCTGTTGCCAAATGAAGGGGTTAGCATTGATGAGTATATTCGGGGATTGACGGCAGAAGGGCTGATGAACACCCTCCAAAATGCAGAGCATCGTCCGGTATCTGCAACTATACCCAAATTCAGCTATGAGTACAGCTTAAATATGAAGGACGTTTTGAGAAGTCTTGGAATAAACAGTGCGTTTGATCCTATAAGCGCAGATTTTTCAAAAATGACCTCATCAAAGGTGCATTTGGATCAGGTTATACATAAAACATTTATCTCGGTGGACGAGCGTGGCACTAAAGCCGGCGCAGTGACAATAGTTGAGCTCAAGGACACTGCGGTGGCACCGATGCCGATAACAGTTGTGCTGGACCGTCCGTTTGTGTATATGATAATTGACAATTCCACCAACCTGCCGATATTTATAGGCGCAACAATGAGCGTGAAGTAAAACGGGAAACCAAGCTGTGCGTTTGGGAAGAATAAAAATAAAGCCGATAGGTTAATACCTATCGGCTTTAAATATTAAACGTATCACTTATTGTGCTTCAGCAATTTTGTTAAGGTCGCTCTGCATCATAAAGAAGTTAACGATGCCAAGACCAACCAAACCAAGCACGAGGTAAAGAATAGAATTGTCTTTATGCTCGATACCCTTGTCAGCACAACCGGCAGCCAGCTTCTGCTCTGCAAGGTAGAAACCTACGAAAGGCAGGAAAATCATAAGCACGATTTCCAACAAACCGCTGTCAGAAGGATCCTTTACAGACACAGCGTCACGTGCGATACAAATAGCCCAATAAATACCATAGATACCGCAGGTTACAATAGTGAGAAGGATTGAAGTGATGGGATTACGTGATTTTAAGTTCATAAGAAAACCTCCTAAAGTTTTACTTTATTTTACTACAAACAGGCAATAGTTGTCAATATATTTTGTCGATTTTATGAACAGTTTGTCGAACTTTATTTTTTATAAAGCATATTGCGTTTTTAAGCAGAAAATATTAAAATAAATTCAGTGAAAGATATTTGATTATATGTGCATCAAACGAATTATATGATGAGGATTAAACTAAGGTGTTGTTGGTATGAAATTTTTACGCAAAGAAGAAAAAAGCAGTCGGTATAAGCATATAGCCATACTGACAGCAATCGCTTTAGCGGTGGCCACGACAGTGCTTGTCTTTGCATTTGCAGGAGTGGGACTGCCTTGCGTGTTTTACGAAATCACCGGACTTTACTGCCCCGGTTGCGGAAACACACGGGCGGCTATGGCTATTGTTAAATTGAATTTTTCAGAAGCGTTTTCTTATAACGCAATTTTTCTTATAGAGTACCTTTATATAATTTACGTGTATGTTTTTTGCTGCCTTAATTATCTGAAAAACAAAAAGTTCTCATACCAATCCCCTGCCATAGCACTGGACATTACGGTTCTTGCAGTGGTCGTGCTGTGGGGCGTAGTCCGAAATATTTTACACATTTAAGCGTTTAGCCGAAAAAAGGTCCTTTCAAATTGAAAGGACCTTTTTTTATATCTCACCGTTTTGTTTCATATGCTCCAGTAAAGCACCGCAGCCTGAACGGATCTGGGCATACACCTTATCAAAGTTGCCACTGTACCAAGGATCTTCAATGTCATCGGGTGCTGGCGTAAAATCCAAAAGACGGCTGACCTTGCCTTGGTCATCACTGCCGATAATACTCATAAGTCGTGGCAGATTATACTGCTCCATTACGATAATATAGTCAAATTCATCATAATCACCACGGGTTATCTGCCGTGCACTGTGTCCGCCGAAAGCAATGCCGTTACGTCGCAACACGTCAGCGGCCTTAGGGTAAATCCCGTTGCCGATCTCCTCACGGGACACCGCTTTAGACTCAATATGAACGTCATAATCCTTTGCCATATCCTTAAAAACAAACTCCGCTATGGGTGAGCGACAGATGTTGCCGTGGCACAAAAACATTACCTTTTTCACAAAAATCACCTCTGACCTTTTATCCCATTATAAAACGGCTTTTTTCAAATGTCAAAGATTTTTAGGGGGTGCCCCTTAAATGAATCCTAATCGAAGGACGAGGTCTTGTGGTATTCCATAAAAAACAAGCTTTTTCTTTGTGCAGATGCACCAAAGTTCAGGTAATTTTCTTGTATCTATTGCATTAAAGCGTTAAATATGATAATATATTTGTATCAATAGACGCAGTTCGCTCTATTAATAAAAATATTCTTTTAGGAGGATTTAAAAATGAAAATGGTAAAGAAAGCTCTTGCTATCGTTCTGGCATTGACATTGGTAGTATCAATGGCAGTAATGGCAGGCGTATCCGCATCTGCTGACACACTTGCAACTGTTCTTGTGTGGAAAGACGGCAGCTGCTGGGCTTCCGACCAAAACGTTTGGTCATTCACTTCTGACGGCACATTGAAATTTGCCGGCTCAACAAAAGAAGTAAATATGTTCCAGGTTGGCGCATGGCAGTCAAGCGCACTGACTCCTGCAAACGCAGTTGGCGCAACAGGTCTTCAGTTTGACTTTGTTTGCAACGCTGCACAGGCAGCAACAGGCGTTA
>JAFQWA010000026.1 GCA_017407705.1 Clostridia bacterium | reverse complement strand
TTCCATCAAATCAAATAAAAAAAGAACTTAACGCTAATGCGTTAAGTTCTTTTTTGGTGACCCGGACGGGAATCGAACCCGTATTACCGCCGTGAAAGGGCGGTGTCTTAACCGTTTGACCACCGGGCCGTAAACAGTCCTCAAAGGGACTTATATAAACCAACGGCTAAATGCCGAGGGATCACGCAAATTGGTAGCGGCGATAGGATTTGAACCTACGACCCTTCGGGTATGAACCGAATGCTCTAGCCAACTGAGCTACACCGCCATATACCTGCCTTTTTTCATAAAGCCTGATTATTATAATATAAATGTATTGTGTTTGTCAATACCTTTTTTTAATTTTTTTGACTTTATGCAAAAAGGCAGTATTTTGTCAAAATATTTTATTTGAAAGTTACCATAAATCCCTTAAAACCTGTGGTTCCACTTATAGAATAAGATGAAGGGATCTTCTTATCTTTGCTTACACTACTATTATATTTTGAAATAAAATCCGAAATATCCTTCATAGAAGACTCGAACAGTCTGTCATACTTACTTGAGAAGCAGAATTCCACCACAGTGCCTGACTTGATAGTGTGATTTTTAAAATAATTAAGTGCTTTGTTCTCAAAATCCTGCTTTGAATCCACCAACGTGCCTATCTTGTTGCAATAGTTTGCCGCCATAGAGTTGCAGTCGGGCAGATCAAAGTTAAAGCTTTGCGGAACTGATGCCGCATTTGTTTTTATACTACCGTCCATCTGATGACCGATAAGTATCATAGTATCGGATAAGTTGAAATAAGAATGGTAGCCTTTATTGTTAGCATCGTTCCAGGTAGCGTCTAAATGGTACCACTGACCGTCTATCTTAACGATATTCCACATATGTCCCTGATTTTTGGACTTACCTGTTACCAGTGAGCACTCAATACCTGCTCGATTCAACAGCATCTGCATAGCACGGGAATAGCCCTCACACACTGCATTGCCCTCTACTAAAGCGCCGTAGGCGGTGTAGGACAAATTAGAGGTGGCTTTATACGTAACCTTAGATACCATATAATCGTGTAATCTAAGCTCGGTCTTATATTGGTCCTTACTGCCTTTAATAGCTGAAAATGCATTAGCAACAGCAGTTTCCATTTCTTTTTTCATTTGGTCGCACTGTGCTTTAGTGTAATCATACTTAAGCTTCAATGTGCAGTTGCCGCCGCTGAATGTCATACTATAGCCTCTGGGAGCCCAAACCAATATAGGGTTATCCTCACTGACAGCGGTATATACTATCTTAATCTCAGCCTGAGTGCAGTTACCGAGATCCACTTCAGTATCCAAATTAGCAATTGCGTTTTTGATTTTTGTATACATCTGCTTTTGAGATGCACTCAGCAGTGAGTAGTTGCGATATTTATCCTCACTTAAAGCAGTGTAAACAACATTACCCTCATCTTCCTCAGTGGTAGCGGGGACTTTCACTGTTGTGCTCTCCACTTTACCTGTGGTTTTCTGGGCGGTTGTAGTGCCGCCTGAAGGCTTTTTAGTAGTTGGGTTAGTTTTAGTTTGTGTAACAGTTTGGATTTGAGTAGCAATAACACTGCCACCGGGAGCAGTTATCTCAACCTTTTCAGTTGACACAATATATTCTATTGTGGTCTGCTCAGACTGACCTCCTGCCTCACCCTGCTGCTTTGTTGTGGTGGGTTTTTGGGGGTCGGTGGGTTTATCGCCCGAGCCGCCGCAAGACGCCACTGACAAGCACAACAGCATCGCTAAAACCATTGCTGAAACTCTCTTGAAATCCATTTCAATTCCCCCTATTAGTTCCATTTATACTTGGTAAGCTGACCGTAATTTTGCAAAGTGGGATAATCCCACTGACGAAGCACCTCATAAACTCCCACTGCCACTGCATTCGACAGATTAAGGCTGCGTATATCACCCATCATTGGCAATCTGACGCATCTGTCGGGGTTGTTGTAAAGCAACTCCTCAGGCAGACCTGCCGTTTCCTTTCCGAAAAACAAGTAGCAGTTATCGGGATAAGCTACATCCGAATGGGTATGCTGAGCTTTGGTGGTGAAATAAAAATATTCACCCTTGTTTTTGCTGTAAAAATCCTCAAGATTATCGTAATATGTAAGATCCATATAATGCCAATAATCCAAACCCGCTCTTTTAAGCTTTTTATCATCCACCTCAAAGCCGGTAGGACGGATTATGTGCATACGGGCACCGGTTGCCGCACAGGTTCTGGCAATATTACCTGCGTTTTGTGGGATCTCAGGCTCAACCAGTACAACATTAAGCATTGCCATGGCTTACACCCTCGTTACTATTATATCTGCATTACCAAAAAGTGTAAACTGACCAAAGCTTGCAGGAACAAAGAAGCTGTCGCCTGCCACAAAGTCAACGCCGTTTATTTTGCCCTCACCGTCGGTCACGAGAACAGACACAAAGGAGGTGTTATCGGCAGTAACGGTAGTCTCACCGTTTAATTTGATAAGCTCGGTTTTAAAGTATTCACAGTCAAACAGCTTGCCGCTCTCACTGCAGTTTTTGATAGGATGCTCCGCTTTATCGGTAACAGTTACATCCAACGCCTTATCCACGTGAAGCTGACGAGGCTTACCGTCAACACCAAGTCTGCCGTAATCGTAAACACGATAGGTGGTGTTGGAATTTTGCTGTATCTCAGCAATCAGCAGACCTGCACCAATAGCGTGGATAGTGCCTGACTGAATAAAGAAGCAGTCACCCTTTTTAACATAAACTTTATTAAGCATATCGGTAAGAGTGTTGTTTTCAATACCCGCTTTAAACTCCTGCTTTGACACTTTCTCCTTAAAGCCGTAATAAAGGTACGCACCCTCATCACAGTCAACCACGTACCACATCTCGGTTTTGCCGTACTCACCCTCAACTCTTAAAGCGTACTCATTGTCAGGGTGCACCTGAATAGAAAGATTGTCTTTAGCGTCAATAAGCTTGGTGAGTATGGGGAAATTATCAAAGCTTTTGCCGTTTTCACCCAACCAATCGGGGTTTTCAGCAATTATCTCACTTAAAGTCTTGCCGTTATCATCAAAGCTTTCACCGTCTTTATGGCAGGAAAGCACCCAAGCCTCTGCCAGTTTATTAAGATCGCTTTTCATATTATAATCCGTTTTCAAACGGGTGCCGCCCCAAAGATAGTCCTTAAAAACAGGATTCAGTTTAATTATTTGTTTTTCCATTTCATTACTCCTTAATATTAACTACCTTTATTTTAAACCAAAATTTCTGTTTTGACAAGGCTTGTTTGAATATAAATCCCTTGAAAAGGAAAAATATATACTAACAAAGCTTATTAAGGGGGATTTTTGTGCTTTCAACAGTTATCCGCACAGCCTTTCTTTATTTTATTGTAATACTGTGTATGCGCGTTATGGGTAAACGTCAGGTGGGTGAACTTCAACCCAGTGAGTTGGTGGTGACTATCCTGATATCCGAACTGGCGTCTATCCCTATTCAGGATTTAAGCCGACCTGTAAGCAACGGAGTTATTGCTATTTTGATGCTGGTAATACTTGAGATAGTGCTGTCTGCCGCTTCATTGAAAATACCCTGTTTAAGACGTGTTTTCGTGGGAAAACCCGCTATCATCATAAGCAACGGCAAGATCGACCAGAAAATGATGCGTAAACTGAGAATTACCATTGACGATCTGCTGGAGGGTCTGCGTCAAGACGGATATTTTGAAATAGAAAACATCTCCTTTGCCATAATGGAAACTAACGGTAAGATCAGTGCTATGCCCTTGGTAAAAGACACGCCTGCCACCAAATCTGATATGGATATTGCTGCACCTGAAAAGGGTGTGCCAATCACCATAATAAGTGACGGCAAACTGCAAAATGACGCATTTTCATCGGGTGAGATAAATGAGAAGCAGGTAATGAAATATCTAAAAAGCAAGAATTTAGATGTGTCTCAGGTGTTCTTAATGACAGGAAATAAATTAAAAGAATTTTATGTTGTAAAAAGGGAGTAATTTGTATGAAAAGATTATGGGCAGCGGCGGCGTTTGCAGTTATTGTTGCGATTATCTGCAGTATTGGGATATATTGTGTTAATTCATATTCAAAGGGACTTATCAGCCGTTTGGATATGGCAAGTGATGCGGCAAAGTCGGGAGATCTGACTAAAGCCACAGCACTATCACAGCAGGCAGAGGACTACTGGATATCTGCCGAAAAGGTGCTGGGCCTGTTTGTCAGCCACAACGAGATCTCACAAATAGGAGTTTCCATTTCCAAACTCCCCTCACTTATTGAAAACGGGGATAAAGCGTTGTTCTTGGCGGAGCTGAGTTCTGCTAAGATCCAGATAATTCATACTACGAAAATGGAAATACCCATAGATATTAACTGAATTTGTTGACTTTTTGTCGATTTAATTGTAAATTATAATTAGGAGAATTTTGTGCGACTTTTCGCACTTACATAAAGTGGTAGAATTATGAAAAACATTAACCTTGATGAACGTTTAAAATGTGCTGCGGATTTTGTCAGACGCGGCTCAGTGGTGGCAGATATCGGCACTGACCACGGCTATCTGACTGCATATCTTATTCAAAGCGGTATTATATCAAAAGCACTGGCTTGCGATATTAACAAAGGTCCGTTGGACTCAGCGCAAAAAACTATGTATCACTATAACTGCGCCGATAAAGTAACACTGCGTTTGTCTGACGGACTTGAGCATGTGCAGCCGAACGAATGTGATGATATAGTTATTGCAGGTATGGGTGGCGAGCTGATAGTGTCTATCATTGACAAAGCCCCGTGGCTGAAAGACAGTCATTACCGACTCATACTGCAGCCTATGTCAAAGCCCGAGATTTTACGCAGATATCTTCTGATCAACGGCTTTGATATATTAGATGAGTCCCCTGCCTTTGCCGCCGGAAGATACTACTCAGTTATTTGTGCTGAGTTTGTGGGCAATTCCCGTCAGTGTGACGACTTTTTTGCTCATATAGGCAAGCTGTGTGATAAAAAGGACGAGAAGTCGGCAGGCTATAAACGTTTGGCTGTAAGAAAGCTTACAAAGCAGGCAAACGGACTTAAAACAAAGGACGAAAACTCAGCTCAGGCAAAAGCACTGTTTGAGCTTATTGAAAGCATTGAGCAAAGCATATAAGGAGAAATAAATTATGCCAAAAGCTAAGGATATATATAATTTTATTGACAGCATCGCACCCTTTGACACTGCCCTTGATGGTGATAACGTGGGTTTGCTGGTGGGTGATAAAAATGCCAAAATCAGCAAAGTAGGCGTGTGCCTTGATATAACCGAGGATGCAGTAAAATACGCTGTGGAAAACAGCATAGATTTGATAGTAAGTCATCACCCCGTTATTTTCGGCGGATTAAAGAGTGTTACCGCTGACAGCGTTGTTTATATGATGATAAAAAACGGCATTACCGCTATTTGTGCCCATACAAATATGGATTGTGCAAAAGGCGGCGTTAACGACTGCTTATGTGATATGCTCTCTTTAACTGATGTTAAACCTATGGCAGACAGCACTGTGATCGGCAAACCGCCCATTGCCCGTGTGGGCACACTTAAAACTGCGCTTAGCACTGCCGATTTTGCAGAGCATGTAAAGGCATCACTTAACGCGTCGGGAGTTAAATTCTGCGGTGATAATTCAGTCAAGACCGTGGCTGTTTGCGGCGGCTCAGGTGCAGATTTAATGCTTGATGCTATCTCCCTTAAGGCCGATGCTTTTGTAACCTCTGAAATAAAACAGCATCAGTGGTTAATGGCAAAGTCACTGGGCATTACTGTGGTAGATGCAGGTCATTTCTTCACTGAAAACGTGATAACCGCTCCTCTTTGTGAGCTAATAAAAAATGAGTTTGATAATTTAGAGGTGGTTATGATACCTCAGTCTGCACCCTATAACGAGCTTTAGAAAGGTTGATTTAATTGGCATTAGACGGCTCAACACTTCATATAATTGCACAAAATTTAAAATCAGCCGCCACAGGCTCCCGAATTGAAAAAATCACTATGCCCTACAAGGATCAGATAATCCTTCATTTAAGCAGCCGTGATTTTTCGGGCAGACTGCTTATTTCCTGCAACCCCACCTCTCCCAGAATACATTTAACCAATCAAAAATTTGAAAATCCCGCCACACCCCCTATGCTTTGTATGTTACTGAGAAAAAGGTTTTCAGGTGGCAGACTTATAGATGTCAGACAAGCGGGATTTGACCGTATTTTGTTTTTGGATTTTGATTGCAAAAACGAGCTTGGCGACAATGTTATGTTAACCGTTTGCGTTGAGATAATGGGCAGAATGTCTAACATAATATTTTTGCAGGACAACAAGATAATTGACTGTGTACGTAGATTTGACCCTGAAGAAGGCAAACGTTTTGTTTTGCCGGGCGCTGAGTATGAGCTGCCCCCTGCTCAGGATAAAATAGGTATTAACGCGGATTTCCAGCTGATACAAAACAAGCTTAAAGGTGGCAACGATCTGCCGCTGGATAAAGCGCTTATGTCGGCAATAGACGGTGTATCCCCTATCCTTTGCCGTGAGATCTCAACCTTAGCTTGCAAGGGATTTCCTTTAATCAGCGAAATGTCGGATAAGGACTTTGATAGGCTTAGGTTTTATGTAAACCAAACCGCCGAAACACTCCAAAAAGGCGGCACCCCTACTATGGTGCTGGATAAAACCAACAAGCCTAAGGATTTCACTTTTATAAACGTAACCCAGTATTCCACCGCCGCCATCACTCGACAGTATGATGACTTTCATCTGTTATTGGACGAGTTTTATGCTCAGCGTGATAACGGTGAGAGAATGCGTCAGCAGTCTGCGGATCTGCTTAAACTGCTTACCAATTTAAGTGAGCGAACTGCACGAAAGATACAGCATAGAAAGACTGAGCTGAAAGCAGTGCAAAACCGTGAGCAGTTAAGGGAATTTGGTGAGCTTATCAAGGCAAATCTGCATCTTATAAACGCCGGTGACAGTAGCTTTGATGCTGTGAATTACTACGATCCCGATTGCAAAACAGTAAGGATTCCCTTGGATATTGCCCTATCCCCTTCCAAAAACGCACAGAAATACTTCAAGGAATATCGCAAGGCTGCAACCGCTGCAGGTATGCTGGATGAGCTTATCAAACAAGCAGAGGACGAGCTGGTTTACATTGACTCAGTGTTTGATTCCCTTACCCGTGCCACTACTCAGGCAGAGCTTACGGAAATAAGGGCTGAACTGATTGAAAGCGGCTACTTAAAATCTGCGGATAAGAAAGTTAAAAACAAAGCCTCATCTCAGCCCATGAAATATATATCCGACGACGGATTTGTTATTTTAGTTGGTAAAAACAACAAGCAAAACGACACTCTCACACTAAAAACCGCCGCCAAAAACGACATTTGGCTGCACACCAAGAATATCCCGGGATCCCACGTCGTTATCATATCCGACGGAAATCAGATTCCCGACTCCACCATTGAGCAAGCGGCGATTTTAGCGGCTACCAATTCAAAAGCAGCGGCATCCAAGCAGGTGCCGGTGGAATATACCTTTATTAAAAACGTTAAAAAACCTGCAGGTGCCAAACCCGGTATGGTGATTTACGTAAACAACAAAACAGCCTTTGTGGATCCCGATCCTCAGTTGGCAGACCGATTAAAAGCATAAACATTTTATAGGAACGGAGAGTTTTTATGAAAATAAGAGAAATAGTTGACATTTTAGAAGCCGAAATTATATGCGGTGAAGAGCATCTCGATAATGAGCTTCATTCTGCCTGCGGTGCAGATATGATGAGTGATGTTCTTGCTTTTGTTAAGGACCAGTCGGTTTTGCTGACAGGACTTATCAACCCTCAGGTAGTACGTACTGCAGATATGATGGATATGCGTTGTATCGTTTTTGTACGTGGTAAGTGCCCCGATGAGCAGGTAGTTGAACTGGCACAGGAGCGTGGTATTGTTTTGATGAAATCACCCCTCCGTATGTTTGTGGCTTGCGGCAAGCTTTATGAAAAGGGCTTGAGAGGGGGATGTTGATATGAGTTTAGCTACATATCGTTTTGAAGTCCCCGGAGATGATTTTACCCGTGCAGGTGAAGCATCAGGCAGTTTGAAGCGTTCACTTAAAAAGATCGGTTTCGACCCTGATATTATCCGCAGAGTGTCTATCGCCATGTATGAAGCGGAGATCAATATGGTTATCCACGCTAACGGCGGTGTTATTGATGTTGAGGTATCTCCTCAGAAAATAGACATCTGGTTCAGAGATAAAGGTCCCGGTATCCCCGATATCGACCTTGCTATGCAGGAAGGCTACTCTACTGCTCCCGACAACGTGCGTTCACTTGGCTTTGGTGCAGGTATGGGACTTCCTAACATCAAAAAATATACTGATGAAATGAAGATCGACACCGAAATAGGTGTTGGTACTACGGTTTATATCTCGGTTTATGCAAAATAATTAAAAGGAGGTATTATAATGGCAAAACCATTTCACTCCGTTACATTAGATGAAAGCAAGTGCAAAGGCTGTATTACTTGTATCAGCCGTTGCCCTACGGGTGCTATTCGAGTCAGAAACGGCAAGGCAAAGATTTTGTCGGAGCTGTGTATTGACTGCGGTCAGTGTATCCGTCTTTGCCCTCATCGTGCTAAAAAAGCAGTATTTGACCCCTTTGAGGTCACCAACAATTTCAAATATAAAATAGCGTTGCCTGCCCCTTCACTTTACGGTCAGATCAACAATCTTAATGATATTGATTATGTGCTGACCGCCCTTAAAATGATGGGCTTTGACGATATTTTTGAGGTATCTAAAGCGGCAGAGCTTATATCTCAGGCAACCCGTAAGCTGATGAGCGAAAACAAGCTTAAAAAGCCTATAATCTCCTCAGCCTGCCCTGCTGTGGTAAGACTTATCAGAGTCCGTTTCCCTGAGCTTTGCGATAATGTATTGCCCCTTTTATCACCTATGGAAACTGCCGCAAGAATGGCAAAGGACGAGGCAGAAAAATCAACGGGACTTGACCGCTCTGATATCGGCGTGTTTTTCATTTCCCCATGCCCTGCTAAGGTTACCGATACTAAAAATCCTATCGGATTTGATAAGTCTGAGGTTGACGGGGTTTTGGCTATCAGCGACATTTACCCCAAGCTTATCGGGTATATGAATAAAATAGACGAGCCCGAGCAGTTGGCATCATCGGGTATTATCGGCGTTAGTTGGGCCGGCTCCGGCGGTGAAGCGTCGGCTCTGTTAAACGAGAAATATCTGGCGGCGGACGGTATTGATGAGGTTATAAAGGTTTTGGAAGAGATTGAGGACGACAAGCTTTCCGACCTTGACTTTATTGAGCTTAACGCTTGTAACGGCGGCTGCGTGGGCGGTGTTTTAACAGTGGAAAATCCTTACGTTGCACGTACCCGTTTGCAGAGATTAAGAAAGTATTTGCCTGTTTCCAAAAACCACCTTCAGACTGATGACATTCATTCCCTTGACTGGTCTGATGATTTGGAACCCGCTCAGGTAATGAAGCTGTCTGACGACCTTGAAACCGCACTGCAGATGATGAACGAAATAGATAAGATCTACAACCGTCTGCCTATGTTGGACTGCGGTTCCTGCGGTGCTCCTTCCTGCCGTGCATTGGCAGAGGATATAGTGCTGGGCTATGCCAATGAAAACGACTGTGTTTTCCAGTTAAGAGAGCACATTCAATCGTTGGCAAGATCCATTTCAAATTTGGAAGGATTTATTCCCGCACCCTTTAGAGAAACTAAAAATCAGGAGAAATGATTATGACAGTATCACAGCTTTGTGAAAGCATAGGCGGTAAGATTATTGCCGCAGCGGATGCCTCCGACAACCTTATCAAAGGCGGTTACACCTGCGACTTTTTAAGCTTTGTTATTGGCAAGGCTAAGTCGGAGGACGCCTGGATAACCGTTATCGGCAACGTTAACACTATTGCAGTTGCCAGTTTAGCAGACGTGGGTTGTATTATTTTGGCTGAGGACAGTCCTTTAGATGAAGATGCCAAAGACAAGGCAGAGATGGTGGGTATTCCTGTTATAAGCAGTAGCAAAAACTCCTTTGAGCTGTCGGTAGAATTAGGAAAGCTGCTGGGTATGTAGATGAAAAGATATTTTTATGATATGCACCTTCATTCCTGCCTATCCCCTTGCGGTGATAATGATATGACACCCTATAATCTGGTGAATATGGCAGCGCTTAATGAACTGGATATTATTGCACTTACCGACCATAACAGCTGTAAAAACTGCCCTGCCGCCGTAAAGGTTGCAGAGCAGGTGGGTATAACGCTTATTTGCGGTATGGAGCTGTGCACCGATGAGGAAATTCACGTGGTGTGCCTGTTCCCTACCTTAGAAGCGGCTATGGAGTTTGATAAACTTATTGAGCCGCTTATCCCTAACGTACCTGCCAATGCCGACGCTTTTGGCGATCAGCTCATAATGGACGATCAGGATAATATTATCGGCAGATATGATAAACTGCTGGTTACGGCGGCGAATATAAGCATTGAAAACGTGCAAAAAACCGTCAAACAGCTTGGCGGTGTGGCTTTCCCTGCCCATATTGACAAGTCTTCCTACAGCATTCTCTCATCACTGGGCACTATTCCCCAAGAGTGTGAGTTTAAGGCGGTGGAAATCAGTGCAAGGGGTGACGTGGCGGCGCTTAAGTCACAACTTCCTCAGCTTGAAGCTATGCCGCTGTTGCTTTCCTCTGATGCCCACTATCTCGAAGATATAAACCCTCAGCGTGCTTGGCTGATGCTTGAAAAACCCACTGCAGGAGAGGTAATAAAAGCGTTGTCAGATGGCTGTGTAGAGTTTGGAAGAGGTTGAATTTTATGAATATACCAAAAGATCCCTTTATACTGTTAAGCTTTGTTAACACTAAGCTGCGTGATTTTCACGATACCTTAGATGACCTTTGCAAAAGTCTTGATATCGACCAAAAGTGGCTGACCGACACCCTCGCAGGTGTAGGATTTGAGTATAATGAGCAAACAAATCAGTTCAAATGAGAAATTCTCAGGATATGTCCTGTATGTTTTTATGCTTATAAATTAAAATTGTTCTTGTAAGGAGATGATTGAATGAATCAAGAAGAAATCGGCAAATTTATTGCTGTCTGCAGAAAAGAAAACAACTTCACACAAGAACAATTAGCTGAAAGATTGGGTGTTAGCAGTAAATCCATATCAAGATGGGAAAACGGCAATACTATGCCCGACTATTCAATTTTAGGAGATTTATGTAAAAATCTGAACATAAGTATTAACGAGCTGTTTAGTTGTGAAAAGTTATCTGATGAGAAATTTAAGGAAGAAGCAGATAAAAATTTATTATCTGCATTAGAAAACAGTACGTTTAATTTAAAAGAAAAAATTAGTTATTACAGGAAAAAGTGGTTTAGAAAACATATAATTAATATCTTTTTATATATATTACTTTGGCTTACATCAGCTCTAATACTTAAATTTAACAACGCAGAGCATTTAGTGGGATATTTTAGCGGACTATTAACAGTATTGATGGGGTCTGTAATGCAAAGCAGCATGAATGCGTATGTTGAAAATAATATATATGAAAAGATCGAAAAAAAATAATTATTTACAGCAAACAAATCAGTTTAAATGAAAAAACACCTTTGTCAGCAGACAAAGGTGTTTTTTTATTACGAAAGAGCAACCAAACGGAGCAGAAACAAGGTAAAAGCAAGTAAAAGTAGTGTAACTGCTCTGTTCGATAAATTGGAATTTATCAGACATTAACTGTCCTACATTCTAAAAAGCCTTGATATTACTAGCCTTTTCAGCAACTTTAAACTTAACTGTTATGTATTTTCCCTTGTTTTTGCCCTTATAAGCGAAAATAAGGGAAAGTTTTTGTTTTTATCCGCCTACTACCTTATCGAGCAGTCGTGCGGAAGTACGTTTTGCTTCTCTTGTTGAGTGAGCATAAACGTTCATTGTGGTACTTACATCGGCATGGCCTAAAAGCTCCTGCACATCCTTC
>JAFQWA010000025.1 GCA_017407705.1 Clostridia bacterium | reverse complement strand
GTGGTAGCAGGAGCAGGGTCAGTAAGGTCATCAGCAGGCACGTAAACCGCCTGAATTGATGTAATAGAACCCTTTTTAGTAGATGTAATACGCTCCTGTAAAGCACCCATTTCGTTAGCTAACGTTGGCTGATATCCAACCGCAGAGGGCATACGTCCCAACAAAGCGGATACCTCACTACCTGCCTGAGTGAAACGGAAGATGTTGTCTATAAACAACAAAACGTCCTGACCCTCGGTATCACGGAAATATTCAGCCATAGTAAGTCCCGATAAAGCAACACGCATACGTGCTCCGGGCGGCTCGTTCATCTGACCGTACACAAGGGCGGTGTTGTTTATAACGCCCGACTGTTTCATTTCGTTGTAAAGGTCGTTACCTTCTCGGGTTCGCTCACCAACACCGGTAAATACTGAAATACCGCCGTGCTGCTTGGCGATGTTGTTGATAAGCTCCATAATCAGAACTGTTTTACCAACACCTGCACCGCCGAAAAGTCCGATCTTACCACCCTTTGAATAGGGGCAAATAAGGTCGATAACCTTAATACCTGTTTCAAATATCTCAGCGCTGGTGGAAAGCTCTTCATAATCGGGAGCACTTCTGTGAATGTTCCAACGCTCTTTAGTTTCAGGAGTTTCGATATTATCCACCGCATCACCCAAAACGTTGAAAATACGTCCCAGGGTTTCTCTACCAACGGGAACGCTGATAGGTGCGCCTGTGTCGGTTACGTCTACACCACGCTGCAGACCGTCAGTAGAGGACATAGCAATACATCTTGCGGTGTTATTACCGATATGCTGTGCCACCTCAACGGTTAAAGTTCTTTTATTTACAGGAATGGTCAGTGCGTTGTGGATAGCGGGTAGCTCACCCTCGTTAAAACGAACGTCAACAACCGGTCCCATTACCTGAGTTACTTTTCCTATTTTCAAATTTTCCAAATCTGCCACCTCTTATCAACTGCCGCTTCCGGCAACGATTTCTGTGATTTCCTGAGTGATAGCACCCTGCCTTGCACGGTTATACTGAAGCTGAAGATCACTGATCATCTGCTTAGCGTTTTTACCTGCTGAGTCCATAGCCATACGTCTGGCGCTAACCTCACTGGCAAAGCTTTCTCTTACACAAACAGTTATGATACCTGCCACGTATTCACGGGCTAAGTTGTTCAAAACTGTGAGAAAATCAGGCTCGAAAATAATTCCTGCAGTGTCTTTACGGTCAGCCTTTTCAAAGGGCAGAACCCACTTGATAAAGGCTTCCTGAGACATAACGGAATTATATTTAGTTGAGAGAATACCCAGCCTGTCAAACTCACATGCCGCAAAATCGGCACAAAGAGTGTCTGCCAATTTAACCGCATCATCAAAGGAAAAATGCTCCGATGAGTTTATGGGTTTATTAAACCGCTCACAGGCGCGTTTTCCGATAGGGATAAACTGGGCATCAGGGTACTGGGCTGCAAGACGGAACACGTTTGCGTTATAACCGCCTGCCAGTCCCCTATCACCTGCAATAACGATAATACGGGTACGCAAGGTATCTCTTTTTTGCATATAGGGGCTCTTTTCACACTCACGGTTAGAGGTTAAAAGCCCAATAGTTTTATCCAAAGCCGCAGAGTACTGACGGCCCTTTAACATAGCATCATTGGCACGTCGTATTTTCGAGGACGCCACCAGCTCCATAGCCTTTGTCAGCTGCAAGGTGGAGGTTACGCTCTTAATACGGCCACGAAGTGCTTTTGTATTTCCTGCCATATCAGCTTACACCTGCATTTCCTTCAGTATGGATTTAAGCTCCTCTTCATCGGAATCGTCAAAATATCCGTCTTCAATACGTTTAAGCCATTTGCTATACTCATTTTCCAGCTTTTTAAACAAACGTGCCTCGTAATCGTGGACATCACTTACCGCCACGCTGTCAAGATAACCCTTAATAACAGCGTAAACGATAGCAACCTGACATCCTACTCTAACGGGTGCGTTTCTACCCTGCTTTAACACCTCAACTATTCTCTCACCCAAAGCAAGACGTGCCTTAGTATCTGCATCCAAATCACTGCCAAACTGGGCAAAGGACTGCAGCTCACGGTACTGTGAGTAAAGCAGCTTAAGCTCACCGGATACCTTTTTCATACCTTTAAGCTGAGCAGAACCACCAACACGGCTAACGGAGATACCGGGGTTGATAGCAGGCATAATACCTGCGTGGAACAGCTCGGTCTCTAAAAATATCTGACCGTCGGTAATAGAAATAACGTTAGTGGGGATATATGCAGAAACGTCACCTGCCTGAGTTTCAATAATCGGCAAAGCAGTGATAGAGCCGCCGCCGTATTCCTTAGCAACACAGGCTGCACGTTCCAACAAACGTGAGTGGAGATAGAAAACGTCACCGGGATATGCCTCACGTCCGGGTGGACGTCGGATAAGCAGTGACAGTGCACGGTAAGCCACCGCATGCTTACTTAAATCATCGTAAATAATAAGAACATCCTTACCCTGCTCACGGAAATATTCCGCCATAGCACAACCGCTGTAAGGTGCGATATACTGCAAGGGTGCACTCTCAGCCGCACTGGCAGAAACGATAATGGTATATTCCATAGCACCGTTATTAGCTAATTCACTGGCAAGCTGAGCTACTGATGTGCTCTTTTGTCCGATAGCAACGTAAATGCAGATAACGTCTGTATTCTTCTGATTGATTATGGTATCAATAACGATCTCGGTCTTACCGGTCTGTCTGTCGCCGATAATAAGCTCACGCTGACCACGACCAATGGGGATCATACTGTCAATAGCCTTAATACCTGTCTGCAACGGCACACTAACGCTCTCACGCTCAATGATACCCGGTGCCTCAGACTCAATAGGACGGGTGCCGCTATACTCAATAGGGCCTTTACCGTCAATCGGCTCACCCAGTGCGTTAACAACTCTGCCCAAAAGGTTTTCACCCACAGGCACTGCCAAAACCTTGCCTGTTCTGTGAACGGTAGAGCCTTCACGAATATCGTTTTTATCGGAAAGCACCGCAACGGAAACGGTTTCATCTTCCAAATTCTGTGCCACACCAAAGCTGCCGCCTTCAAATTCCAGCAGCTCGTTAGCCATACAGCTACGCAAACCGTAAACACGGGCAATACCGTCACCCACCAGAATGACTTTACCTGTTTCGGTCATATCTATTCGTGCTTTATAGTTTTTAATTTGATTTTTTATAATATTGCTGATTTCCTCAGGTCTGTTCATCAGATAATCACATCCTTCACATCATACAGGCGATGCTTGATACTGCCATCATAGGTCTTGCCTTCAATTTCAATTTTCACGCCGCCGATTAACGACTCATCAACGGTATATACGGGCTGGATTACCTTACCCGTTATTTTACTAAGCTTTTCACAAAGAGCATTTTTCTGCTCATCAGTTAACTCTATTGCAGAATAAACGTTGGCAACCGCTTTATTAGAAATCACCATAACCAGCTTTTTAAATTCACTGATACATTCGTTTAACGAACGGATATGTCCGTTTTCACAAAGCAGCTTTAAAAACGATACAATGTATTCAGGCATAGTTTCATCAAATGCATCATCAATGGCTTTAAGCCGCTCCTCTAAAGGAATTGCAGGAGATGAGAGAAAATCCGTGTAGTCGGGATTTTCCCGGATCAACGCTGATATTGTATTAAGATACTCTGTGTACTGCTCAATTTTCTGCTCTTCGGCAGCCAGCATAAACAATGCCTCTGCATATTCTTTATCAGTCTGCATCATTTTCATCACCTATGCCTTCGATAAATGAATCAATAAACTGCTGATGATCTTCAAGTGACACCTCACGCTGAAGCATTTTTTCGGTAAGCAGTGAAGATACCTCCACTATTTCCTTCTTTATGCTATCCTCAGCCTTTTTAAGCTCTAAGGCAGCATCAGTCTGGGCCTGACGGATAATTCCATCGGCCTTTTTCTTTGCCTGAGCGATAATCTCACTTTCTCTTTCATTTGCAGTATTTACCGCAGACTTAATAACCTCATCTGCCTCTTCCTTGGCCTTAGACAGCTTTTCCTCATAAGCCACCTTGCTTGATAAAGCCTGCTCTTTTGCCTCAGCTGCCGCACTGTACTCACTGTCAATGCTGCTCTGACGGCTTTCAAGCATTTTCTTTACCGGCTTATACAAAAATTTCTTAATAATAAGAAAAAGCAGTACAAGGTTAGCAAGAGAAACAGCCATCTGCCATAGGTTGACAGAAATTACTTCCAATGTTTGCATAAACTTCACTCCATTGTTCTGTTTACAAGAACAATATTAAAGGGATTTTAAAGTGTTAACAAGAATGTTAACCAAAAGGTTAGGTGCAACAAATATAAGCAAAATAGCGATAACAAGAGCGTACAAGCCTGTTGTTTCTGCAATAGCACAACCCATAAGCATAGTGGTTGTAACTGAACCCTTGCTCTCGGGCTGACGTGCAATAGCTTCACAAGCTTTAGCAACAGCGTTACCTTCACCGATACCGGGGCCGATACCTGCGATCATAGCAAGACCTGCACCCAGTGCACAACAACCTAAAATAATACCAATAGCCAGTTCCATTTTATATTCCTCCGTTAATATAAATTATTTATTTTTTATCTTTTTACGTGCCTTACGTTTTTCGTATTCCTCAGCCGGGAAACCGCCTGAAACATACATCATCGTAAGCATCGCAAAAATAAATGCCTGTAAACAACCGCTGAACACGTCAAAATAAATAGACAAAACAGCGGGAATTCCCACCTGGAACAAGGGAATATCTGCCAAAAATCCGGGTAATGAACCCAATACCATAGACGAAAGTCCTGCTAAGGCTGAGCCGAGCAGCACCGAAATAACTGTTCCTGAAAGCACGTTACCGTAATGACGGAATGCCATTGAAACCGGCGTTGCGAACTCACTTATCAGGTTAATTGGTGCCAAAAGCGGCACCGGTTCCGCAAGACCTTTCAAATACTGAACGGGTCCGCATTTCATTTTGTAATAGGTGATAAGGAAAAATACCAACACTGCCCAACCGCCCACGATATTTATATCCGAGGTGGGCGGATACAGTCCAAACAGGGTGATAAGACTGGAGAATGCCGACAATGCCAATATGGCGATTATAAAGGGTGAAAAGCCTTTGAAATATTCACCCATATTTTCCTTTACAAGTCCATCTACCTTTTCAATTATCAGTTCAGCCAAGTGCTGTCTTTTTAGGCTTATATGCTGAGTCATACCGTGAGTGATATACAGGCAAAATCCTAAAATCACTATAAGCACCAACAAAGAATTGACCTGAGATTCGGTAATGGGAAAGTTTTGTATTGGCATAGGTATTGTGAAATACACCCTTGCACCGGTTATGTTTATTCCCTCAGCAACAGGTTTGGTAAGTACCTGCAAAACTATACCGAACACTATGGGAAGTATCATAATAGCCAGATACACAGCGTCTAAAATTTTGAATTTAAGACCGGTTTTGCTCAATCATATCACTCCTTTCTAAACACAAAAATCAACTACTGCTTTTTTGAAAAAGCAGGTCGCAATGCCACTGCAATACGTGGAAAAATATAAGGAATTATAACTGCGATAACATTGAATACAGGCACTAAATATCCGATAAGTGCTATAACAAATAAAAGCAGCATACGTAAAGTCTGAGAAAGCTTCATAATATCTGCCGCCTGCTTCTGCTCTTTACCGAGAGCAGACTGAACGGTAATTCCCATCAGCAGAAAATTACCCGCAGCGGCAATTATACCCATAGTATTTCCTAACAAAACGGTATAATCCCATTTACCGATAATAAGAAACACCGATTGCATAAGTGCGCTGAGTATAACCGTAAAAGCAGCAATATATGCGGTTTCCTTCAAAACTGTGGCATCAATCTTTTTCATACTGCACCTTACCTTAAAAAGCGTCGTAGTTACAACAAACCATTATTTAATTATTATACCACAAATTTCCTCAATATCAATAACATTATTTAAAAAACATCACTGTTTTATATCCTTTTGCTTTTGGGGTAAATACATTGACAAACTACTGTTATTTTGGTATAATTGTAGCGTGTGTGATTATATTCATAAGGAGTTAATATAAATGGAAACCGATGTAGTAGTAAGCATTATATGCAATACGTATAATCACGAAAAATATGTGGCTGATGCGTTGGAAAGCTTTCTTATGCAAAAGACGGATTTCAAGTATGAGGTTTTAGTCCACGACGATGCATCTACCGATAAAACCGCTGATGTAATCCGACAGTACGAGAAAAAATATCCCGATATTATAAAGCCTATTTATCAAACTGAAAATCAGCATTCACAAAAAATACCAGTTATGCCAACATATCAATTCCCCCGTGTGAAGGGTAAATATATCGCCTTTTGTGAGGGCGACGATTACTGGACCGACTCATCAAAGCTTCAAAAACAGTTTGATGCTTTAGAGGCCCATCCTGAAATTGATATCTGCGCTCATACCGTAACAATGGTAAACGCAGATACCAAAGAGTCTATAAATGAGATAAAGCCCTCCGAAAAAGACTGTGTTTTCCCATTAGAAGAAGTTGTGTTAGGTCACGGTGGCTTTGTAGGCACAAACTCGTTGATGTACCGAGCAGAGATAAATAACGATATCCCTCTATTCAGAAAAATGTACGGATTGGATTATTTTCTGCAGCTTCACGGCTCTTTGCGTGGCGGAATGTTATATTTAGCAGATAATATGTCATCTTACCGAACTGCTGTGACCGATTCCTGGACCACACGAATGTTTGCAAATATTGATAAGTATATTCATCATTTTGAAAGGCTGATACTGTCTTTAGAAGAGCTTAATCGCTTTACAGAGTTTAAGTATGACGAGGTTATAAAAAAAGAGATCTTGAAAACAAATTACAAGATTCTTTATTACAAAAAGGATTACTCTCCTATGCTCTCTCCAAAATACAAAGAGCTTTATAAGAAAACTCCTTTTAAAACTAAACTTAAATTGCACTTTCCTGTATTGGAAAAGATTAGGGATTGGATTAAAAAATGACTAATAAAACTGTAACTACAAACTTTTTATGGCGATTTTTGGAGCGTTGCGGAGCACAGGTTGTTATGCTTATCGTTACAACAGTGCTTGCACGTTTACTGGGCTCCACTGCCTACGGCACTATCGCACTTGTAACTGTTTTCACCACCATAATGCAGGTGTTTATTGACAGCGGACTTGGCACTGCGTTGATACAGAAAAAAGACAGTGACGATCTGGATTTCTCCACTGTGTTTTTCTTTAACCTTGCTATGTGCACCGTTTTATATCTGATAATGTTTTTCGGCGCTCCGCTGATCTCTGCTTTTTACGAGAAGCCTGAGCTTACTTCTATTATCAGAGTTTTGAGTTTAACCCTGGTTATTTCCGGACTAAGAAACGTTCAGCAGTCTTATATATCCAAAAAGATGCTGTTTAAACGCTTTTTCTGGTCAAGCCTTGGCGGAAGTATCGGTTCCGCAATAGTGGGAATTGCAATGGCTTATATGGGCTTTGGTGTATGGGCGTTGGTTGCACAGCACCTTATAAACCTTGCGGTAAGCACTGCTATTCTGTGGTTGACGGTAAAATGGCGTCCTAAATTCATATTCTCTTTTACAAGACTTAAAGGGCTGTTCTCTTTTGGCTGGAAGCTGCTGATTTCAGCACTTATTGATACAGTTTACAACGACTTACGTCAGCTTATCATCGGCAAGAAATATACTTCGGACGATCTGGCTTTTTATAACGAAGGACGAAAATTTCCTAATTTTATAGTTACAAATATAAACACATCCATCGATAGCGTTTTGTTGCCGGCTATGTCTAGTGAGCAAAACGACAGAGAGCGTGTTAAAACAATGACTCGTCGTTCTATAAAAGTAAGCTCATATCTTATGTGGCCTTTAATGGTAGGCCTTGGAGTTTGCGCTGAGCCTGTCATTAGGCTACTACTTGGATCCGGTTGGCTTGATTGTGCTCCTTATATGAGAATTTTCTGCTTTACCTTTGCATTTTATCCTATTCACACTGCTAATCTAAATGCTATTAAAGCTATGGGTCGCAGCGATATGTTCCTAAAGTTGGAGATACTTAAAAAAGTTATTGGCCTTATAGCACTGTTCTCCACAATGAATTTTGGTGTAATGACAATGGCTTACAGCTTGCTTGTTACCACTGTTCTTTCTCAGATAATCAATTCCTGGCCCAACAGAAAATTGCTCGGATATTCATACTTAGAGCAAATAAAGGATATTCTGCCTTCAGTGGCTCTGTCGGGCATTATGGGCGTATGTGTATTGGCTATTCAGTTTATCGGTCTGCACTATATTGTTACGCTTTTAATTCAGGTACCTTTGGGTGCTGCTATCTATATCGGCGGATCAAAGTTGTTCCGTTTGGAAAGCTTTGAATATATCTGGAATGTTGGAAAAGGTTTTTTAAGTAAAAAAATAAAATCAAACTGATTTTGAAAGTAAGGGAAAACAAATGATAAACGTAACCCGTTCATCAATGCCCTCTTATGAGGAATATTGCGAACAAATAAAATCTATATGGGACACGGTGCATCTCACCAATATGGGCCCCATTCATAATCAACTTAAAGAGCAGCTTAAGGACTATCTTAAGGTTAATAACGTGGAGCTTTTTGTTAACGGTCACTTGGCCTTGTACTGCGGACTTAAAGCCCTAAAACTGCAAGGTGAGATCATAACCACTCCCTTTACTTTTGCATCTACTACCAATGCTATCATTCAGGCAGGCTGCACACCTGTTTATTGTGATGTCAAGCAGGATTATACTATCGACGAAACCAAGATCGAAGCCCTTATTACCGATAAAACCTCTGCTATTTTAGCGGTTCACGTTTACGGTAATATCTGTGACGTTGATGCTATCCAAAAGATTGCAGATAAACACGGTCTTAAGGTTATCTACGATGCCGCTCACGCTTTTGGCGTCGAGTATAACGGCAGAGGCATAACCGATTACGGTGATATGTCTATGCTGTCCTTCCACGCCACAAAGGTGTTCCACACCATTGAAGGCGGTGCCCTTTGCTTTAAAGACGAAGGTCTGCAAAAGCAGATAGCCAAGCAGAGAAATTTTGGTATTAACGGCGAGGAACTGGAGTGCTTTGGCTCCAATGCTAAAATGAACGAATTTCAGGCGGCAATGGGTATTTGCAATTTGCGTCACATCGACGATGAGCTACAAGCCCGTAAACAGGCTTTTGTAAGGTACACCGAGCGTTTATCCAACGTAGAAGGACTTACCGTTTTGCCACTTACCGATAAAATCAAGCAAAACTATGCCTACTACCCCGTTTTGGTGGATAAAGAAAAGTTTGGCTTAAACCGTGATGAGCTTTGTGAAAAGCTGTTGGCACAAGGCGTTTTGGCAAGAAAGTATTTTTATCCTTTAGTTTCAGAAAATAAGGAATTTGAAAAGGATATGTCTAAAACTACCCCTTACGCAAAAATGCTCTCACGCAATATTATGTGTTTGCCCTTATACGCACATCTTGACACCAATGATGTTGATATGATCTGCGATGTTATATTAAAATAAAAAAAGGAGTTATAAAATGAAAGGTATTATTCTTGCAGGCGGCAAAGGCACTCGCCTTTATCCCATGACCAAAGCGGTTTCAAAGCAGTTGCTCCCTATCTACGATAAGCCGCTTATATACTATCCCCTCTCCATTCTTTTACTTGGCGGAATTAAGGAGATACTGGTTATCTCCACCCCTGAGGACACTCCCGTTTACGAAAAGCTTTTAGGTGACGGTAGCAGAATCGGAGTATCTATTCAGTACAAGGTTCAGGACACACCCCGTGGCCTTGCAGATGCCTTCATTTTAGGCGATGAATTTATCGGTGACGACAGCGTTTGTCTGATACTGGGCGATAACGTGTTCTACGGTCAGGATATGACTAAGGTGCTTCGCTCAGCACAGGAGCAGCTTGCAGGTGCAACTATTTTCGGATATCCCGTTAAAGATGCAAGGGCCTTTGGTGTTGTTGAATTTGATAAAAATCACAAGGTAATTTCCATTGAGGAAAAGCCGGAAAATCCCAAGTCAAACTACGCTGTGCCCGGCTTGTATTTTTACGATAACAGAGTGGTTGAAATTGCTAAAAACGTAAAGCCCTCTGCCCGTGGTGAGATTGAGATAACTGCTGTTAACAACGCATACCTTGAAATGGGTGAGTTGAACGTTCAGCTGCTTGGACGTGGTATGGCTTGGCTGGATACCGGTACTCCTATGGGTATGCTCAAAGCTTCTGAGTTTGTTGAGGCAGTGCAGTCACGTCAGGGATTTTACGTATCCTGCATTGAGGAGATAGCTTGGCGTCGTGGATTTATTACCGCTGAGCAGCTCCTTAAACTTGGTGAAGATCTTAAAATGACCGAATACGGTGAATATCTTATTTCTCTTGCTAAGGAGGCTTTAAAATGACCATTATTGTAACCGGCGGCGCCGGATTTATCGGTTCAAACTTTGTATTCCATATGCTCAAAAAATATCCCGACTATCGCATTATCTGTCTGGACAAGCTTACCTATGCAGGAAACCTCTCCACATTAGAGCCTGTTATGGATAATCCTAACTTCCGTTTTGTGAAGGAAGACATCTGCGACAGAGAGGCTGTTTATAAGCTTTTTGAAGAGGAAAAGCCGGATATTGTGGTTAACTTTGCCGCTGAGAGCCACGTTGACCGCTCTATCGAAAACCCCGAGATCTTCTTGCAGACAAATATTTTGGGCACACAGGTTTTGATGGACGCTTGCCGTAAATACGGCATTACCCGTTATCATCAGGTTTCCACTGATGAGGTTTACGGTGACTTGCCCTTAGACAGACCTGATTTGTTCTTTACAGAGGAAACTCCTATCCACACCAGCAGCCCCTACTCCAGCTCTAAAGCAGGTGCTGACCTTTTGGTACTGGCTTACCACAGAACCTACGGTCTGCCCGTTACTATCAGCCGTTGCTCCAATAACTACGGCCCCTATCACTTCCCCGAGAAGCTTATCCCTCTTATGATTGCTAACGCTTTGAATGATAAGCCGTTGCCGGTGTACGGCGAGGGACTTAACGTTCGTGACTGGCTGTATGTTGAGGATCATTGCAAAGCTATCGACCTTATTCTTCACAACGGTAGAGTCGGTGAGGTTTATAATATCGGCGGTCATAACGAGATGAAGAATATTGACATTGTTAAGCTTATCTGCAAAGAGCTTGGCAAGCCTGAAAGTCTTATTACCTTTGTTGCAGACAGAAAGGGTCACGATATGCGTTATGCTATCGACCCCACCAAGATCCATTCCGAGCTTGGTTGGTTGCCTGAAACTATGTTTGCTGAGGGCATTAAGAAAACTATTAAGTGGTACTTGGAAAACCGTGAGTGGTGGGAGACCATTATCTCAGGTGAGTATCAGAACTACTACGAAAAAATGTACTCAAACAGATAAATAAATCAAAAAGCACTTGCGTAATAACGCAAGTGCTTTTTGTGTTTTGTTCAGGGTGTTATTTCCTAACTACTATACGGTCTCTGTCAACTTTTTCGTTTTTCTCATTAATAATTCTCACATTTAATGCAAAGTAATAGTTACCATCTTTTCCAACATCAATAGCCTCAATTTCATAAAGATCAGTATCACTTTTTTTGATTACCTCGTTTTTAACAGGTTGTATTTTGGGAACTTTGATTGTTTTTTTATTTTTGTCTTTTATGTTCTTTAATTTTTCTTTTGCTTTGGTTATTGCATTTGAATATGTATTCTCATCATTTTCCTTACAAGGATAGTTATATGTGAGCAAAATATTAGATTTCCCACTTGTCTCATTAGAATATGTAACTAAAATTTTACCTTTATAATATGCAATATTTTGAGGAGAGCCATATTGAGTATAAGCTGATTTATCCAAAAAACATTTATCTGTCATTGTAACTGTTCCGTTGCCAGCATTACTAGAAATTCTCAATGTATATACGGCTGTACCCTTTTTAGCAAGAAATATTAGATCATCACCATCTTTTTTAACAAAAGCTAATCCTGTTATTCCTTGCTTGACAGAAACATTATTGCCATTTTCCATATACTTGTAGTTTGTCTTATAACTTGCAACCCTCTCAAAAGTATTACCTGTTATTTTTAACTTAACAATATCGTAATCTACATCTACTTTTTTCATACCTCTTCCGGTTGCAACATATAAGTACTTACTATCATTAATATTGACAAAAGTCATATCATTAGCATGGCCCAAATAGTTAACATAGGTTTTTCCACCACTTGTCATTACTATAGATTTTTTTCCAATGCCTTTATCATCTAAAGTGGTTTTAATAATCATACAATTTTTATTACCATTAATTTTTGCGGAATACACAACATTATTGGCAAGGTTAAGGCACATACCCTCCATTACAGAATTATAGTTAACTCCTTTGCCATTATTGGCATTGCTATCGTCTGCTTTGTTGACCCAGTCAACTACAGTTAAACCCGCTGCGCTGGCGTTAATGCACATGGACAGACACAGCACCACGCACAAAACTGACACGATAATTTTTTTGATTTTTTTCATTTGGATCTTTCCCTTCAGTTGTGATTTGCCAAAATTATCCTTTAGATAATTTGGTTAAAATTATAACACAAACAACTACCTATAATCCATTCACAATAGTAACAGATAAAATTTACTCATAGTTAAATGTTTTTGTGTTTTTTTAACATTTGAAAGCCAAAACATTGATTTAAAGTAAAATTTTCTACACAATTCGACTTATTATAAGCTTTACATCTGCTCACTCACGGCAACTGACAGACATCCGCATTTGCAGGTTCAAGTCCCTATATAAACATAAAAAAATAAAGACCATCCTTTGATGGTCTTTATTATCAATCCATATTTTCAACAAAACTAAAACGCGAGGTAAAACTTTAATTTAGAAAAATCTTAACTACGCGTTTGCGTGTCGAGGCTCTCGACTGGTGCGGATAACAGGACTTGAATTTGCCGGTTTCACCGCAAATTCAGTGCCCACTTCGTGGGCGGCGTTATTGCTAGTCTGTCTCGCCGTTCCTTTGTAACGGCAACCGACAGACATCCGCATATGCAGGTTCAAGTCCTTCTTCTACAAAAAAAATAAAAGCACAGACTAAAAGTCTGTGCTTTTATTTGGTGCGGATAACAGGACTTGAACCTGCACCGAGTTGCCCCGACTAGAACCTGAATCTAGCGCGTCTGCCAATTCCGCCATATCCGCATATTAAGTTTTGCCCTCTATTTTTACTCGACGAGGATCATCGAGGAGGTGGCGTTACCTGAATCCAGCGCGTTACCCTCAGAAATATAGTCGCACTGCTCGCTTGTAGCGCATCGCATTGCTCCTTATTTCTTCACCTCAGCGCAGTGCCTTACTCATCCACCGGATGCGGCACTTCGCTTCGCCCAATTCCGCCATATTAAGCATATTTATCCGCTTTCACTCAAAACGGACCGTTTAATATCTTATCACATACAGCGTTTTTTGTCAATATCAAAAACAAAAAAATCCAAGTTTTATCCCCTAACTTTCTTTAAAAACAAGCCTTGTATGATAATACTGTTTGTGATATAATTTTAAAATAAGAGGGAAGTGAAATCTTGAACTATATTTTATTTGATTTAGAATGGAACAGTACAAAGGATCAGAAAAACGGTAAGTATGTAAACGAGATCATCGAGATCGGCGCTTGTATGCTCAACAGCAATTTTGAAGAGATCAGTTACTTTTCCGAGGTGGTCAATCCCGTTTTGGGTGACAAGCTTAATCAGTATGTTAAAAATCTTACTCATATAACTCAGGCGGAG
Source organism: Clostridia bacterium (assembly GCA_017407705.1). GTDB lineage: Bacteria > Bacillota > Clostridia > Oscillospirales > Acutalibacteraceae > RGIG2202. The sequence continues at coordinate 23,918 of JAFQWA010000025.1, read as the reverse complement.
TTAGACGCTGCCCGTGATTTCAAATCAGTTATTCACGACTTTAAAAAGTGGTGCAAAAAGTTTGGTAAGGACACGGTTTTCATCACCTGGAGCAACACTGATTTGCACGTTATTGTTGATAACTACAACACCTTTTTACACAAAAAGAGCGTGGATTTTATCAACAAATACTGCGACCTGCAAAAGTACTCCAACCGCTTCATTCAAACCGAAAACAAGAACCAGATTTCCCTTTCTGTGGCTGCTGAAAGTCTTGGCGTCGATACGTCGGAATACGCTTTGCACCGTGCTTTGGACGATAGCCGCATTTGTGCTGAGATCCTGAAAATTCTCTATGATGAAAAGATTTTTCCGGCCTATGTATCCAACGTATCCAGCGGTGACTTTTATAAGCGCCTGACCTTCAAACCCTATTATATTTCGATGCTCAGCAGTCCACTGGTTGACAAATCCCACTTCAAGCTTAACTGTCCTGCTTGTAAAAAACCTGCCAAACGCTTATCCTCTATCAGATACCGCTATAAAGCCTTCAACTGCACATACGTCTGCCCTTCTTGCAAACAAAAGTATCAGATGAGTGTTAAATTCAAGAAAACCTTCGATGACGTTATCGTCAGCCGTGCTATAAGAAACGTAAAAACATCCGAAACAAAATAGTTCCGGATGTTTTTATTTATTGTACCTTTACTTTTTCAAATTTCCAGTTAGTCTGCGCTTTAGACTTCTCATACAGCGACAAAACATACTCCTCTAACTTCTCGGTGTTGTACTGAGACTTTACAGTATCAGCGCACTCCTCATAGCTCATATATCCGCCTGCCTCACGACTTAAGCAAGTCACCACACGCAGATTATACTTATCCACAAACACTGCTGAGGTCTGCCCTACTGCTAAGTTTTTGGTCTCGCCAAACAGAATCGGGTCGGACTTACTTGCCTGACTGGCGTTTTCCTTGGTAAGTGACAAATTAGTTTTCTTAACGTCGGGATACAGCTTTGCGATAGTTGCTTCATAGTTTTTATCGGTCTTGACCAGCTGCAAAACCTTATCCATTATCTCATAGGCTTCATTCTGAGTGTAATCAGACTTCTCACCGCCACCCTGAAATCCCAAGGTAAAGCATTTAAACTGAGCGGTGTCGGAGTTTAGATAATACACGTCTTTTTTCTCATCGTAAAAGTCCTTGAGCTGCTGCTCCTCAGCATAAAGAGGCTGACCCTTCTCGCTCATTTTCTCTTTAAGCTTGATCTCCATATTGCTTATATAATAGTCATAATAAGCGTCTAAGGTGTACTCTTTAGGCCCGTAGATTACCTCGCCCATTGCGATTTTTTGTTCACGCTGAGCGTTCTCACTGTCAAGAGCTTTAATGAATGCCTTGTAAGAGGTATCGGTTATAATACCGTATTTCACAGCCAACTGCTGCTTCAACTTATATTTCTTCACGTTCTCCATGGCTGTTTCTCTCAGCTTTTCCATCGGGGTAGTCCCCTCAAGGGTGATGTTCCAAAAGCCGTCTTCCACTGAAACGTTGTGCTTTTCCTGATAATATTTGATTATCTCAGAACGGTCACGTAGCATCTGGTCCCTAAGCTCACCTGCTGAGATCTTAATGCCGTCAACGTTGGCAACGGTGGTATAGTCGGTAATTTGAAGTGAATACACCAAAACTCCGATAAGACTTGCCAACACAATTACACCTGCTAAAATGCAGATCATAATTTTGTCTGATTTATGTAAAATCTTCGCCATAGCTACATCTCCTTTAGATCTCATTTTCATAGGGCAACGAGGGCTGTGCTCCGAAACGGGATATACAGATCGCCGCCGCTTTGGTGGCATACTCTATAGCACACTCAATATCACCTGTTTTTATCAGCATAGTGGCAAGAGCAGCAGTAAAACAGTCACCTGCTGCGGTGGTGTCTTTAACCTTAACTCCCGATACTGCAGGGATTATCTTGCCCACTCCGTTTTTATAAAGATATGAGCCTCTGCCACCCAGTTTTATTACAACGTTTTTGGCGTTGCACCCACTGTATATCTTCTCAGCAGCTAAAAGTGCAGCCTGCTCACTGCTTGGCTCAATACCGGTCATTGCCAGACACTCGGTTTCATTAGGGCTGATAACGTCTATGCCCTTTAAAGGCGACAGATCTAGCTTCATAGCAGGACCTGCGTCTAAAACAACGGGGATCCCCTTTTCAGATGCTTTTTTGTAGGTATAGTAAACCACGTTAAGCGGCACCTCAAGACCGATTGTAACTGCGTCAAAATCACGCTGAAAGGCAATATCAATATCACTTTCGGTGATCTCCATATTAGCGCCCGATATAACGATAATTCGGTTCTGACCTGAGCTTTCAACGGGAATCACTGCCACTCCAGTTGAGGAATTTTTATCAACGGTAATAAGTGACGTGTCGATATTATCCTTTTTAAAATTTTCTATCATAGTTCTGCCGAAATCATCATCACCCACTCGGCCCAAAAAGGTAACCTGAGCACCCAGTCTTGCGGCTGCAACACCCTGATTTGCACCTTTACCGCCTGGGATATAACAATATTTTTCGCCGAACAGAGTCTGCCCTGCTTCGGGCATTTTATCCACGTTTATGACCATATCCATATTGATACTGCCAACGTTTAAAATTCTCGGTACTTTCATTTACACACCGCCAAAAGCTTTAATTATTAACTTTAATTTTAACCTATTTTAAATGTATTGTCAATGTCATACAACTTCAATATTAAAGCATATAATTTATATGTGCTAAGGTTTCTGACACAATAATATACCTCCATCATTTTCCCCCAAAAAGCCGCTTTGCATAATGCAGAGCGGCTTTGCTTCAAGCTGCTGTGTGAATTAAATTCTCGAAATGTGTTGATTTGCAGAGATTTGTGTGGTATTATGTGAATATAGTTCACTATAAAGGAGTTATGCCCTATGAAAAGATTATTGGCAATACTTATGGCGGTTATAATGATATTTGCTTTAACCGCTTGCGATGAATCCCTTTCTCCTCCGGATACCGCTCAGACCACCACCCAAACTCAAACCGAAACCGAAAACCTTTGGGAACACCTTGAAACAGAGCAACACACCACAAAGCAATTAACAACCAAACTGCAAATCACCAAGCCTACCACTAAACTCACTCTCAAACCCACTACTATCGCACCTACCCAGCCTGAGGTGCCGGAGGATAACAGCAGAGTGGTTTACATAACCCCCACCGGCAAACGGTATCATTACCGTGCCACTTGTGCCGGTAAAAACGCCATTAGAACCACACTAAACAAAGCCTCTGTTTCCTATACTCCCTGCAAAAAATGTGCATCATAACAAAAAACATCCACTCTGTATGAGTGGATGTTTTTATCTGGCAATAACTCAATTGCCGTCCAAACAAGAGAAAAACTTCTTTCACAGGATATATAAATTTATAATGGATTACGCATAAACTAAATGGGGATTTTTGAAGTCGCGAGCCCTTAAACCATTCGGGAAAGGGATTGCAAAGGGAAAACCCAGTTTGGAAGGGTTTTCCCTTGCTGCGTCTTTCCCCCTTTTCTTCGCATAAAGAAAAGAGGCGCCTCCACGGCGTGAGTGGGGAAAAGTTTGTATAAAAAACGGTGGGGATAAATCCCCACCCTACTTTTTGTTCTCTCATCCATTTTGGGTTTCAAAAAATTCGTTTTTTACTCTACACAATACTTTTTAAATCCGCTTGAATACTGCTGACTGCCATCGGGCAACACCCACATAGCCTCTGCATCGGATATACTCTCAATCAACTTTTTGCCCTCATCAAAGCTCATACAAAACAGTGCTGTGGAAAGTGCATCTGCCTTAGCTGAATCAGGGCACAAAACCGATACTGACATAAAATACTCAGCAGGCATTAAAGTAGCGGGGTCAATTATATGGTGGTAATTCTTGCCCTGTACCGTGTAAAAACGCTGATAGGAGCCGCTGGTAACCAACGACATATGACTAAGCTCCAAATACTCAATATAGGGCTTATCCTCATTCTCAGTGTCGGGGTTTTCAATTCCCACCTTCCACTTTTCGCCCTGTGGCCTGTTCCCCACAGTTTTAACGTTACCGCCCACATTCAGCACGTATCCGCTCATACCCTGCTGCTGCATCCACTCAGCCACCTTCTGCACTGCATATCCCTTAGCAACAGCGCCCACGTCTAACCTCATTTTTGCATCAGCAAGATAGACTGTGCCTTTATCTGCATCGATTATCATATTGTTTATATCAGTATGAGCCGATGCTGTGTTAAGCAGGTCCATAGGCGGCAGCTTTGCGTTTTCAGGGTCATCCAACCCGTCATTACGGTACTGGTGCCAGATGTTCAGCACACTGCCCATAGCCACATTCACCTTACCGTCGGTCAAGGCATACATTTCTTTTGCGTAGATTAGCAGATCAATGATCTTTGCATCCACCTCAGCGGGCTTATGCTCACCGCCCACCACCTGATTTACCGTACAAAGGTTATTGAGCCCGTCGTAACGGTTGTAAATGGTGTACAGCTTGTGATATTCCATAAGCAGATTTTTGATCTTTTTACAGTTATCGTCAAACTTTTCTTTGGTGGGTTCGTAGCCAACGATAGTAGTTACTGTGTCAAAGCTGTCAAAGGAATAGTCGGTATATTTAGTTTTTGTTTCAGCAGTTTTGCATCCGCTAAGGCAAAATATATACGCCAAAACCAGCAAAACGGAAATAATTCTTTTCATGGTCCACTTTCCTTAAAATAAAAAGGGGTGCCGACTCGACAACCCCTTTTATTTAATGCAATAAATTAAGCAACTGTAGCAGCTTTAACAGCGGCTTTGATCATATCACTAACGTGCATGGTGCAACCTGCAGTCTGGAGTGACTCAACGCCGTAACCTGTGTCGATAGCCAAAGCTGAAATCTCAGAAGCGGTTTTACCTGCACAAGCAGCGTCAAATGCAGCAGCCTGCTCAAACCACTCTTTAACAACGCCGTCTTTATTAAGATCCTGGCCGTATTTAGCCATATTGTAGTTTGTGCCTAACTCTTTTTTAGTGGTGATAGCAGCACCTTTTTCAACGGTTGCTGCACCCTTAGCATCAAACTTAAATTTAGCCTGTAAAGCATCTGTTGATGATACAACTACCTTACCGTCTTTATTAACAACAGCAGCAACAATAGTGGTATCAACCTCGTTAACACCCTCTGCCTCTTCAGTTGCATCCTTAGAGTCAGCCTGTGCTGAAACGATACCAAGCTTTAATGTATCATCTTTTGTAGCTTCAGACTCAACAGCGTTTTTAACTGCTTTTTCGATTGCAAGAACAAAATCAGAAATGTAAATGGTGCAGCCTGCATTGATAACGTCTTCAGTGCCTTTGTAATCCTTAGCAACTAAAGCTTTAACTTCATCAATGGTCTTACCTGCTACCAAAGCAGTCAAAGCATCAACCTGCTCAAACCACTCTTTTTTAGCGCCGCCGAAAGCCTTCATGTTGTAGTCATTGCCAAGCTCATACTTGGTTTTGAACTCGCCTGCTTCAACGAATTTACCTTCAGAGGTAAAGGCAACCTTGTTAGCCATGGTATCGATAGCGCATTTTACTATCTTACCGTCTTTGTCCAACAAAACTGCAGCAACTGTTGTAGCTGCTTCGCCCGAACCGTTGGTATCACCGTCGGCATTTGTAACTTTCTCGATATAAGAGTGAACGCCCATACCGAATTTCAGGGGTTCTGCCTTAGTACAACCTGAAAGAACCATTGCTGACAAAAGCATAACAACGCAAAGAACAATGCTTAAAAGTTTTTTCATAGGTTATTCCTCCAAAATATATTATTTGCTTTCATTATACATTGACATATACAGTTTGTCAATATTTTATCAAAGTTTTATTTTTTCGGTATATTTTAGCAACATACCACCGGCAATTCCGATAACGATTCCTGCCAGCACACCGGTAACACACAGCACTATCATATAGTACCCTATTTCCTTAGTTTGCATTACCACCATAGCCACAATTATCTGTCCCAAATTATGAGCGACTGCACCTGCTATGCTGACACCCACCGTTGAAAACGCTTTAGTCTTTTTCAGTATTGCCATAACGCCAAGACTCAAAACCGCACCTGCTATGCTGTAACTCATTATCATCACGTTACCGAAAAGCATAGACACTGCAATTATCCTCACAAAGGACACCGCAGCGGCGGATTTAAAGGAAACTTTATAAAGCAAATAAATTATTACGATGTTGGGCAACCCCACTTTTACACCGGGCACCGCCGACCAGATAGGCGGCAATAATGATTCCACGTATGAAAGCACTAAGGCACAGGCTGTTGCCAGGCCTAAAAAGGTGATTTTCGCCGTCTTGCTTTTCATAAGCCGCTCCCTGAGTAAAATTTAGTTACCGTCCACTACCGCCACTACCACCTTATGGGGCAGACACACAATAGTCTCGCCTACTTTGGATATACTTCTGTGACCCACACATATTTTGTCAGGACAGTCAGCGCTCTCCACGTAAGCCTCACCGTTTTGTATCACCAAAACATTACTGCGCTCACCGTTATCCCCTGTGGTTATAACGGTTTTGATATTCTCATTTAAACTGTAGCTGAATTTCTCAACGCCGTTTACCGACACAGTGACCATATCGCCTTTTTTCATAGTCAGCACAAACACTGCAAAGGCTATCAGTGCCACTGCCAGTATGCCGCCAATCAGCAACAGGTCGTTTCGGTGCTTTTTTAAAAAATCGGTTTTGTTCATTTAAAAACTCACATTTAATCAGTATAATTCAATGCAATGTGTGGGACAATTTTCAGCACACACCTTGCATCCTGTACATTTACTGTAATCAATACTTGCCAGATTATCCTTAACTGTTATAGCCTTCTGAGGACAGTTAAGCTCACACTTCTTACAGCCGATACAAGCATTTTTGCAAAGCTTACGGGCAACGCCACCCTTATCCTTGTTACTGCATTTTACAGCAACGTTACTTGCCTGCGGTATGATCTCAATGATATGTTTAGGGCAAACTGTCGCACACAGTCCGCAACCCATACATTTACTGCTATCTACCTTTGCAATACCGTCTTTAATATAAATAGCATTTGAGGGACAAGCCTCAGCACAGTCACCGCAACCGAGACAACCGTATTTACAGGAATTGGGGCCGCCGTAAAGCATAGATGCCGCACTGCAGCTGGTTATACCGTCATACACTGAAGCCTTTGACGTAACCTCACAGTTACCGTCACAACGGACATAAGCCATCATTTCCACAACGTCCTGAAACTCAACTCCTAAAAGCTCACAAATACTCGCAGAAGCAGCGTCACCACCGGGACTGCAAAGATTGGTCTTTGCACCGTCTAACGCAATAGCCTTAGCGTAGTCATCGCAGCCTGCGTATCCACAAGCACCGCAGTTAACGCCGGGCAAGCATTCACGTACCTTCTGTACGGTTTCATCTTCTTTAACAAACAAAAAGTGTGATGCCAACGCCAACAACACGCCGGCAACAAGTCCTATCAATGCAACAACAGCGAAGGCAGTTAAAATATCTATAATCATTATCTTACCCCACTTTTATGCAAATAATTTATCAACGATACCTGCAAATCCGAAAAACGCCAAAGACACAAAGGAAGCGGCAATCAAGGTTGCAGGGAGTCCCTTAAAGCTTTCGGGAATCTCGCTGTCTTCAATTTTGGAACGCATACCTGAGAACAGTACCATAGCAAGTAAAAATCCCAAGCCGCAGCCCAATGAGTTTACCAAAGACTCAATAAAGTTGTAGTTAAACTCACCAATGTTATCAATGGTAACGCCTAAAACTGCACAGTTTGTAGTGATAAGCGGCAGGTAAACACCCAGACTCTTATGCAGTGAGGGCAAAAACTTTTTAAGTGCCATTTCAATAAACTGTACCAAAGCGGCAATTACCAAAATGAAAACGATAGTCTGCATATAACCCAGACCGAACTTATCCAAAACAAAGTGTTGGATCGGCCAGGTTACTGCGGTGGCAACTACCATAACGAATATAACCGAGATACCCATACCCGTTGCCTGATTTAACTTTTTAGAAACACCAAGGAACGGACAAATACCTAAAAATCGGCTTAAAACATAGTTGTTTACCAATACAGAGGACATTAAAATTACTATCAAACTCTTAAAAGTATCCATTTATATATCCTCCTTTGCTGTAGCTTCGCAGCTGTGACCTGAACACATTGCCGCTGAAGGACAACCCTTACATCCTGCTTCCTTTTTATAGGGAGCCTTGCCGTGGGTAAGCTTATACACAACAGCGATCATAATGCCGTAAACCAAAAATCCGCCGGGAGCTTTGGTGAAGAACTCGATCTTGTAATCAACAAGGAACGGAATTTCAATTCCTGCAAAGCTGCCAAGTCCTATAACCTCTCTTACGGTTGCAATCAAAAGCAACGCAAGAGTAAAGCCCAGTCCCATACCAATACCGTCTAAAGCAGACTTGCCAACAGAGTTTTTACCTGCGAACATCTCCGCTCTGCCCAAAATAATGCAGTTAACGGTGATAAGTGCCAGATAAACACCTAAAAGCTCGTAAAGCTCGGGCAGGTATGCGTGGATCACCATTTGAACGATAGTTACAAATCCCGCTATGATAACGATATAGCAAGGGATACGCACACTGTCGGGAATAACCTTTCTCAAAAGAGAAATAACCATATTTGAGCAAATAAGAACCGCTGTGGCCGCCAAACCCATACCTATTGCACCGATAACCGATGTGGTGGTAGCAAGAGTGGGGCAGGTTCCTAATATCAACACGAAAACGGGGTTTTCAAGAAGTATGCCCTTAAGCAAAATGGACATATTACTGTTTTTGTTCATTACCGGGCATCTCCTTCCAAAAGTTTAATTGCTGCAAATACTTTAGATACTGCAGTCTTGTATCCGTTAGTTGTTATAGTAGCGCCGCTGATAGCGTCAATATCCTTGTAGGTGCTTTCGTCTTTACCGTCAAACTGACCGTAGAAAGACTCCTCTGCACAAACTGAACCGATACCGTCAGTCTCGCTTTGAGAGGTGGTTTCGCAATCAATTATCTTGCCCTCAGCAGTTGCAGACACACGCAGATAAATATATTCGCCTGAGGTGTGATAATCACCGTTTATGCCGTAACCTGCGGCACGAAGCTCAAACAGATAGTTGCCGCTATCGGTCTTGTAAGCTTTTCTTACCTGAGCGGGCATATCCTCATAGCCTGAAATATCAACCTCTTCTACTGTGCTGTTTATTATCTTTTCAGCAGCATTGGTCACCTTGGTTTTTACATCCTCTGCAGCCTCTGAGGTTACGTTGCCCTCAGCGTCAGTAGCAATAAAAGCATCACCTACAACAAACACAAAGCCTGACTTGTTATCAGCACTGTAAACCTTAGAAATGCTTTCGTCAATAACTTCAACTATGAATACCTTTGTAAACTTACCTTCAGCAGCAGGTAAAGCCCCGCTAAGATTGTCAGCCAGTATCTCTTCCTCGGTTCTCAGATCCACTGAGCCACCGCCTAAGATAATCTTAGCGTTAAGAGCATCCTTAACGGCGTTACGGTAAGCCAAAGTAGTTCTGGTGGCACCTGCCACAGTATCAACACCGTCAATGCTGTCAAGCTTTGCACCTACTAACTTCTCGCCGTACTTACCTTCTTCACCTAAAGTTTCGCCACTGGCAATGCAGGTAGTACCTGCCACGTTGCCCTCAGCATCCACACCGCACATAATTACAAATCCGGGAGCATAACCGGCGGTGGTCAGCTTGAAAACGTATCCGCCGTTTTTCTCGCTGTAAACCTCAGTTACGGTATCAGGCAGAGTAAAGGATGAAATATCCATTTTCTCAAAGCCTTCACCGTTTGGCAACACAATAGTCAACGCCTGATTGGCTGCCGCATCTTCCTGCTTCTTTATAATGGGAGCTGTAACACTGTTTACAACTGCCATTAAGATAGAAACCACTGCACATATTGCAGTTAACGAAATAACGCTTTTTATATGTTTTTTCATGAGTTCTTCCCTCCAAACAGCTTTCTGGGAGTCCAAGACTCAATATATGGATTAAGTATGTTCATCATAAGTATTCCAAAGGATACACCCTCGGGATAGTTGCCGTAAAAACGGATAAGTATTGTAATAAGTCCGGCGCCGATACCGAAAATGATCTTACCCCACTTTGTGGGCGGTGAGGTCACGTAATCGGTAGCCATAAAGAAGGCACCTAAGAACAAACCGCCTGAAAGTATCCATAAAAGAGCAGCCATTACGTCAAAGCCGTCTAAAAGGAAGCTCATTACAAACACAGTTCCGATAAACGCCACTGGAATGTGCCAAGTGATAACACGGCGGACTAAAAGATACACACCGCCGATAACAAGTGCTAATGCACTGGTCTCACCGATAGCACCACCCACGTTACCCATAAACAAGTCAAGCATTGAAGGTGTATTGCCCTCTGCCAACTGAACAAGAGGTGTTGCTGAAGACACAGCGTCCAGCGGGAAAGCCGCTTTTGCCATAGTGCCGAAAGCCACCAGCATAAACACACGGGCAGTAATAGCAGGGTTTACAAGGTTGCAACCGATACCGCCGAATATACATTTAACGATAACAATGGCAAAAACCGAACCAACTGCTGCCTGCCACAAGGGTATGTTTGCAGGTAAGTTAAGGGCTAACAGTAAGCCGGTTACTACAGCACTTAAGTCCCCCACAGTCTGCTCTTTTTTAATGATAAGGTTAAACAAAAACTCAGAAAGCACTGCCGCAACAACACAAACTGCCACAACAGCAAGGGCTCTTAACCCGAACAAAATACATCCTGCAACAGTGGCGGGAAGCAAAGCGATTATAACATCTAACATTATTCTCTGAGTGGATGCACCGCTATGGATATGTGGTGATATTGAAATATGCAATTTGTTATCCATATTTATTTTGCCTCCTTTGCCTTTGCCACACGCAGTGCAGCTTTTGCTAATTTATTAGTCTGAACCAAGGGGCGTTTTGCAGGACAGGCAAATGTACAGCATCCACACTCCATACAAAGCTCCACACCCAATTTCTCAAGGGCCTCAGTGTCGTTTTTCTTATATGCCCTTGCAATGGCACTGGGATCAATGCCAAAAGGACAACGGTTAGTACAACCGCCGCATCTGATACAAGCAGTAGCCTTAGGTGAGTTGACCTGCTTTTCGGCAAATGCCAAAACAGCGTTGGTGTTTTTAAGCACAGGCACGTCTAAATCGGGAACGGAAATTCCCATCATAGGGCCGCCGTACAACACCTTTTTAGGCTCAGCCTTAAATCCGCCGCAAAACTCGAAAACGTCTTTTAAAGCAGTACCGATAGGCACTATCACGTTTTTCGGCTCTTTAACGGCACTACCGTCAACAGTGATGCACTTTTCAACCAGCGGCATACCTGTTTTAAGGTAACGGCCGATAGCGGCTATGGTTGTAACGTTGTTCACAACGCAGCCTACGTCTATAGGCAGTTTACCTAAAGCTATAGTCTTACCGGTGGTATGATAAACCAGAACCTTTTCAGCACCTTGGGGATAAAGGGTGGGTAAAACCTTAACCTGAACGTTTTCCCTACTATCAGCTATCTTATTCATACTCTCGATAGCTTTAGGTTTATTCTTTTCAATACCGATAATAACCTTTTTGATATTAAGATATTTAACAAGATTATCTATAGCAAAAGCAATATCCTCAGCATTGTCGATCATATTAACCGAATCGCTGGTGATGTAAGGCTCACACTCCGCACCGTTGATAATCAGCTCCTGAATATCCAAGGGCTTATCAGCACCGTATTTCACATAAGTGGGGAATCCTGCACCGCCCAGACCTACTATACCGCTCTGTTTAACGGCGTTAACTAAGTCCTCTCTGGAATTTACCACCGGCGGTTTAATCTCACTGTTTACAGTCATCTCACCGTCAGACTCAATGGTTATGGCAGGTACATTTTTACCGCTGGACAGCAAAACCTCTGCCACGCTCTTAACAGTACCTGAAACGCTGGAGTAGATAGGAGAAGATATAACCCCGTTTTGCTCAGCAATCAAGGTACCAACCTGCACACTATCCCCTGCTTTAACAACAGGTGTAGCAGGTGCACCGATGTGCATTACAGTGGGAATTGTCACTGTTTTAGGTGCATCTATTCTAATGGCAGACATACCCGATGTGCTCTTTTTATGAGGAACTTTAGCTCCTTTAAGATAAAAAGCCATTTATTTTACTACCTTTCTCAAGTTAATTTTCATTAAAATAAAATTAGCAGAATAATGCTGATAAAATTCAGCCCAAATTTACCCCATTATTCATGTTATTTATTATATATTATATAGCTGTTTATGTCAACAATTTAGAGTATGAGGATTTTGCCGTTTTTGACAAAAAAATGCAAAAAATCTGCCCTCTTTTTAAAAAGAAAGCAGATTTTTATTTATACAGTTATATAGCTGATTAAAGCTCACCTTTGTGCTTTGATGCCTTCTTTTTATCTGCAGTCAAAGCGGTTTCTCCGTTTAAATACATAACTACCAGTCCTAATAAAACTAAGATAGTAGATGCATAAATTATAACGGGAATAATGGTTTTATAAATAAACACGCAAATTGCTGTAGCTGTTTGGCCGCCGATAATAAGTGCTGCCAAATAACCGAAGAAGGTCAGTCCGCCGGCAAACAGACATATCATTATTCCGTAGCCGAATACAGTTCTCAGCACAGCTGAAATTTTCTTTAATATTTCTTTCATCGTGCTACCTCCTTACAGACCTAAAATAGGCAACCAGCCCATAAGAACGACCACCTGAAGAATAAACTGTGCGGCAACCCACCACAGGTTATTGTTAAAGGTCTTTTTGAAATCCGACTCAGCCAAGGTCATACCTGCGTACATACCCAGTCCTAAAGGCGGAGTAATACCGCACATAACACCGCAAATGCAAGGCAGCATTGCCGCAACCAACAAGGGGTTGCATCCTACTCCTGCCAAAACGCTGATGAACATAGGTCCGAAGATAACTACCAAGGATGATCCGGGAACTACCATACCCATAAAGCAGGTTATTGCACAGATAGCAAGTACTGTACCAAATTTACCGAAGTTCCAATTTATAATGATCTGTCCCATTTCTTCTGCAACGTTTAAGTCGCTGAACAGTGAGCCGATCATATAACCGAACACACAAACGCCGATAGCAGGTGCAATAGTCTTGGCTGCATCGCCAAACATTTTAGCGAGATTTTGGATCTTAACTACCGATTTATCCTTCGCTACCAAACAAGCGTACATAGCAGCCAAACCGCCGATGAACAGCAAAATTGAGCTTGAAAGATGTTTAGCACCGGTTGCACCCAAACGCTCTGTGAAGAAATTAGCTTTAAATAAATAATCCAAAACAAAAGGAAGCAGGATTATAACGGGCAAAAGAAGTCCTTGCCAACCCTCTTTAAGGGTTTGTTTTAAATTAGGCAGTTCTTCCTTGGGCATAGGCTTAACCTTGTAATACTTGCAAAAGCTCCATACCATTATAAGTCTTTGCAAAATAAACCAGATAGCAATACCCCACAAAACAATCCAGAACTGACCTGTGGTCATATTAAGCTCAGGGTAAACGGCTGTAAACGCGCCCAGTGCTGCTACGATATTGGATGAAGGTGGGATCATATTACCCATATAGCTGGAGTTGCTTTCAATGTTAGCGGCAAGCTCAGCAGGAAATCCCGAACGTTTCATAGCAGGAATGGTGATAGCACCGGTCGCCATAACGTTTCCTGGGCCTGAGCCTGACAAAGCACCCATAAAGCTACTTGCAACAACCGCTGCGTATCCCGCACCGCCGCTAACACGACCGATAAGTGACAGGATAACTGCTATACAGCTATCGATAATTTTAGTTTTGGTTAAAAGTATGGACATTGCTACAAAGGCTACCATTGAATACAAAAGTGATGTGGATAAGGCATCATCAATGTAAGTCAATACGTTGCCCCAAGTGCCGGTGATGGTAAGTAACAGTAAAAAGCTCAATAAAACTGCTTCATATACAGGTCTTTTCACCAATACAAACCATACAATGATCACTGCAAGCATAATGCCCAGATAAATCAAGGATGAAGGCATCTGATTTACTCCTTTCGTTTCGTTTTTAGTTATAATTGTTATTACCAACAAGTTATATTATACACGTAATTTTTGATTTGTCAATAGCTTTTTCATATTTTTTTACTGTTATGCCAAACAATGATTTTTATTTTACTTGAAAAAACTAAAACAAACGAGTATTATAAAATATAACAGTGTGTTTAAACCATATTCCGAAAGGTGAAGTATATATGAATACCCGTCAGCTGCAATATGCAATAGAGCTTTCCAAATGCTTAAACTTCTCTCAGGTGGCAGAGCAACTGGGCATAACTCAACCTGCCCTGAGTAAGCAGATACTTAATTTGGAAAACGAATTGGGCGTTAAACTGTTTGACAGAAACACTGTTCCCCTTACTGTTACTCCTGCAGGAGAGCACTTTTTCCAAGAGGCTGAGAAGCTGTTGTATCAGGAAGATCAGTTGATAAAATCTATGGAAGAGTTTAAATCAGGAAAGCGTGGACGTTTGGTAATAGGTATCTCCCCTTTCCGCAGTCTTTATTTGATTCCTAAGATCGCCAAGAAAATACAGCAAAAATACCCCTATGTGCAGATAACCTTACAGGAAGCAGGTAGTGATCAGCTGCGTAAGGAAACCGCTGAGGGTAAATATGATCTGGCTGTTGTTAATCTGCCGGTGGACGAGTCTGTGCTGGACATTACCCCCATTGAACCCGATACTTTGGTTTTGGCTGTGCCAAAATCCATGTCAGCAGACCTTCCCACAGTACCCGGTGAGCGTCTGCCCCAGATAGACCTTAAGGATTGCAAGCACCTGCCCTTTGTATCGGTCAGCAGAGCTCAGGAAATGCGTCAGCTGCTTGAAAAAAGCTGTGCCGCCGCTGACTTTTCACCCAACGTCACTATGGAAGTTGTGGGAATCAGCACCGCTTGTGCTATGTGCCTTGAAGGTATCGGCGCTACCCTGCTGCCCTTACAGTTTGTGGAGCATATCAAAACACCGAACACGGTTGATCTATTCACATTAAAGCACAGCGTCTATTCCCGTCAGCCGGTTATAATAACCCGCAGAGGTCAGTACATTTCGGAATACGCAAAATATGCCATAGACCTTTTAACTAAACAAATATAGCAAAACAAACCCCCGTCATTGCAACAAAGACGGGGGTTTTAATTTATTTATTTTCTAAAATTTCATTTAATATAATTTGCATTTCCTCTTTACCATAACGCTGATCACAGGGCAACGGCAAAATATTGGCAGCATAATCCTTAGCCAGCTCATCACCACAGTCGAAAACATTTGGCCAGAGAGTAGCCACATATATCTTTTTTGCAGCAAGTTTACGTTTTATCTCCATACCGTTTTCATGATAGAATGGGTAACAATACGGGCCGTTAGGGACAGATAGCTTTAATTTGTTATACTTATCCAAATCCTTGGCAAGTATAGCGTAATTATCATTTCTCTTATCACGCACAGCCTCATAATCTACTGCTCTTAAAATATTGGCTGTCAATAAAGACATCTGTTTGAGTTCATCTTGATAAAAGCGCTCATCGTTTTGCTGAAAATCGTCGTAATAGGCTGAGCCTGTTTCCTCAAATCTTCCTAAAATATGCTTCATTCTATCTTTAGATGAAGCTATTGGCAATTTTTCAGATAAAATTGCATCGGTAGAAACATATCCGCCATCAGGAACACCAAAAAACTTTCGGCAAGAATATACAGTATCTACTCCTAATATAGGCCGTTGAAAAAACGCCTGAACATTATCAAATATAATGTTTTTGTATTTTTCTTTAAACAGCAGAACTTGTTGATTATCAATTTGTCCGTAATAATTTATAATATACAAATATTCATCAAGACCTAATTGCCGGTCAAAGATCGGATGAAAATTTTCATCTACAGAATAAAACTCGTAGGAATATCCTTCTCTCTCACAAAGTTTATACACTGTATCACAAAGAAAAAACGGAACATAAAGTTTCTTTACATTTCGTGCTTTAAGTATATAAAGAAGAGCATTTCTTCCGGAATTAACCCTAACTAAATCGTTATAATATTCTTTCCCGCTAAAGCTCTCCAACCCGAAATATCCGCCTATTTCCTTTTCTCCACTAATCATTTCAGCTCAACCTTTACAAATTGGGATATATTTTCCATAACCTGTTGTAAACGTTCTTCGGTCTCAAATTTAAGAACCAATGTACCTATGGCTTCATTAGCTGCAGAGAACCCGCCCACAGCAGCTCCCGATTCCAGCCAAAGATCCTTTTCAATTACATTTTCCTTGATTTCATCAGCAATCCAGAGTTTGTCAAAAATACCAGCCTTCTCACTATGAAGAATAACCTCTGCCCAGCAACCGTCATAGGGTTTCTGCTCTACACCCTCTACCGGAATGCCAACCGCAGCACGAACTGCATTAGTTATCAGATCCACGCCGGTGGCATAGCGAAGCATCTCAGCAAGTCTGTTGCCGCCGCCTCTGGGTGAAAGCTCCATAATATATGCTTTACCTGATGTGCTTTCTCTAACTTCGATATTATATATAGAGGTACGCATATTAAGCAAAGTCAGTAAACGCTGAATTTCGCCACGCAACTCTTCCTGATTTTCTTTTGAAATAGATGAAGGCCAACTGTATGCAGAAGGAGTATATGGATTCTCTGCATTTTCGTCAAAGCGTTGACTTGAAAATGATACAAATTTCAGCTCACCGTCTACCGAGAAGCTGTCAGTATCAGAAGAAAAACCTTTTTTCTCAATAAAATCTTCAATGATAAATTCGTTGCAGTGAGAAAAAGAAATAGCATATTTAATACTCTCTTCAAGCTTTTCGGGATCATCAACACGAGTTACGCCCTTACTGCCGGCAGAATCGGTGGGCTTTACAATAACGGGCCAATTAAAAATATTTACATCTTTTTTTGCATCTTCAATGCTGGAGTATCCCTTTGCTACAGGCACTGTAAAACCGTTATCTAAAAGGAACTTACGAAACAGACCCTTGTTCTGCAATATACATACCGACTCATAAGGACCGCAAGAGGGCAATCCCATTTTTTCTGCCACATAAGCCGCTGTAATCACACCGGGATCACAAGCAAAAGACATAACGCCATCTACCTTAAGCTCTTTTGCCGCCTGAAGAACTGCCTCTTTATCTATGATACTTACATTGCAATACTCATCGGAATATTTATGTGCAATATTATCGGGAAGATAGTCACATGTGATTGTATAAATCCCCAGTTTTTTCGCTGACTCTATTACAGGCAACAAGTAACGGGAGCCACCAAGTAATAACAATTTTTTCATTATAAATTCCTTCTTACTTAATTTAATATTCCTATTAACATAATCATTTTATTGATTATTATATTACCATATCATTACAAAATTGTAAAGGGCAATTTATGAGTGTGCATCGTACTTCACACCTTAAAACAAAAGTCTGGGCCTTTGTATAAGCCCAGACTTTTTATGCACTATTTCAATAATAAATTAGCATCATAGGGTTTGAACAGCATATTTTTCCCTTCAACATCAATAACCTTCACATTGTTTTGAGCAAACTCTACTATCTCTTTAACCTGTTCCAATGTATCACCAAACAGCTTCAATCTCAAAACGCACTGACCGGTAGAACCGTCCTCTGCAATTTGCGCACCTTCTTGGGCTTGAGCCTTAACATCTGTAATATTGGGATGCTTTAATAATTCCTCATACTGCAATGTGCCTATAGTTCCGCTATGTGCGTAAAAAAGCAATGAACAGGCATACTGCGGATATAAAGGATTATCCTTTGAAAGATCGTCACACATATCTCCGCAAAGTGAATATGCAATCATCATTTTCATAAAGTTAATACCGTTGAATTTTTCAATAACATAGAAATCGTTATTACCATTGATACGGTATCCCATTTCAAAAACATAAAGTTTTTTATCTGTTACCATACCTTGGAAAAACACTACACCGTTATTAATTTTAATACCCTTAATAAACTCTCTGATTTTGCCATCAAGCTCTTCTATATAACGATGATAGGATTTAGCAGGAGAAATAAGAAAATCACAAAGGCCGCTTTTAACCTCTTGATCATCGGTTATATTCTTCTCGTTCACAGCAGAAAGACTTATCTTTCCGTTTGACACAGTATAAACGGAAGAAAATTCAACTCCATCAAGATAGTCTTCTACTATTATAGTTTTGCTCTGAGACTTGCTGGCAGCATATTCAATAGCATCATCAATATCATCTGATGATAAACAAACTGATATTCCTTTTCTTCCTGCATAATCTGCCGGTTTTACAATAACCGGATATTCAATTTTGCTTTTCTCTTCATTAGAAATCGGATAAGAAAAGCAATAATCCTTGGGGATAGAAATATCATATTTCAGACAGTAATCCTTAAAAATACGCTTGTTTCTGGTAATATTGATCTGCTCTTCGTTGGCATAAAACGGAAGTCCCAATTTATTTGCAATTCTGCAAGCTGCCAAAACTCGGAACTCACTGTATCCGGCGAACACACCGTCAACGCCTTTTTCCTTGCACTTTTCCACAATTAAATCAGTTTTGGAGTAATCAATATCCCAAGCCTCATCAGCAACTGTTTTTGCCGGAGCTTTTGTTCTGTCAGTAATTCCGTCAACCACAATAGTGTAAACTCCCATATCACGGGCAGCATCTACTATATTTATATTTATAGGATCGGATCCTATAATAAGCAATTTTTTGCCTGTAAAATCACGCATATTTTGCTCTCCCTTCTATATCTCCAATTTTCATATTCACCATTATTAGTTTGTATTTACAGCATACAAATAATAATTTATAACATCATTATCTTAACATATCCGCTATAAATTGTAAAGAATATTTTCTAAAAAGCCAATGAATATATGTAGTGTCTATTTTTATATTTAACCTATATAAGCAAGTATATTTGCAGATTACTGTAATCTGATTAAAAGGCATACAACACAACAAACCCCACCGAAAATCCGGTGGGGTTGTTGATTGTTTCTTGATCCAAAATTCAGATTAGAGTGAACGTATGGAATCAACAGGCTTTTTCCTTGCTGCGTTGTAAACCGGCAAAATGGTGGCAATAAGTATTGTAATAACAGCTATTGCTACCAGCACCGCAAAGGAGCCTATTCCAAACACAAATATCGATGCGCCCAAGTCTGATGCAAATTCCTTGTTTAATATATTGCAAAGGATTATGCTTGTAACGGTGGAAAGCACCACGCAGATAGAACCAATTACAAAGGATTCAGAGAAGAATATCTTAAATACGTCGTTGCTTCTTGCACCAACTGCTCTGAGTATGCCTATCTCACGTTTTTTGTTGGAAATAGATGCAGAGATAAAATTGGAAAGTAATAATGCTGCAAATACAGCCAATATTAAACCTGCATACAAGAACACCTTAGAAAGGTCCTTTACCATATAGTCAACCATTTTCAGTGAATCAACGAATCCGCCTGATAAAACGATACGGCTGGAGTCCTTAGAAAATTCTTCGTTGTTATATATGTTCCAATAAGCATCTATCTTTTCATCACTAACGTTGCCGGGCATATAAACCACAGAATACACGTCATCCTCACCTGCAACGTAATTGGTTTTGGTTTCGGGATAGCTGGGTACAGCCACCTTCTGGGTATCCCAAAGACCTTCAGCCACCTGGTCAGCAAGATAGAATCGAGCATCATAATCATTCTGATTCGACTTGTAAACCGAAACTACATTATAGCTTTTAACCTCACCGATATAGTTCTGATTATAATCGTCATATAACTGCAATCCAACGGTAAGATCAATGTTATCACGCTTTACAGCCGCAATAAGTGCGTTCAGCTTAGAAGCAAATTCAGCATCGGTGAAGGGCTTGAAGCCGTTATCGTTTTTGTTGTCGGTAAGCTCGTAAACTCCACCCATTTCAATCTCGTTTGCGTTCATTGACAGCTCATTGTATTTCTCAGCAAGGGTGTAATTCTCACTTTCACTAGCTCGGTTGCCAAGCTCTGAGTAAGCCTCAGCAACAAATCGTGCAAAGCGGTGTGAAGGAAGTATTATCTCATTACTTTTAAGGTCTGTTCCCTGCTTTGAAACAGCATAAAGCTTTTCATTAGCGGATAATTTGGAAACTGCGCTATATGTAGAATCAGCATATTCGTCAATATTAAACTCACCGTTAAGCTTTATGGCAGATGCAATTCGCATATAGTTTTCTTTACTGTCCATATAGTCAATATTACTGTCAGCTATATCAACAGCACGCTGTGGTGAAACGAAAACCAGCAGATGCAGTCCCGACTCAAGATGCTTGTAAAGATCCTCTATAATTGCCCAGTCGTCATCATCAGCACCTTCCTTCAAAGACTCATACTTTTCAGGAACAGCGCCACTGTCCAAAATACCTGTGACCTTATAATTATGTCCGCTTAAAACAATAGTCTTACCGATAATATCCTCGGGCTTGGAAAGTGTTATGGTAGCACCTTTATCTCCGTAAACATTACACTCCATCAGCATCCCTGCAAAATAAGAGGATATAACTATCTCGTTCTCATTTTTGGGATACTGTCCGTTTATCTGACCACGAAGAGTATTCCCCTCAGGCAACACTGCAAAGGCAGTAATGTTATTGTGCCAATATTTAGTCTCCACCTGACGCAGGTTAAAGCTTTCCATACACTGTACGCCACCAAAGGCATCAGCATTGATCTCAGACGAAAACTTTTTAAACTCCTCAGGTGAAATCGCCGCAGAACGCATTTCTTCATAGACGTGATCCTTTTCACCGTTCATATACCAGGTCACATCAATTTTATATTCCTTTGAAAGCTGAAGTGCCGCAATCTCGGAATCACGAAGCGTCTGCTTGAAGGTTGCCTCGCTGTTGTAGAAATTAAGTGTTGACAGTAGTGAGAAAAAGATAAAAGCAACGCTGCAAAGCAAAACGGTAAAGAACAAACGAATAGGCTTGTTGCGAAGACCTGAAACACCTATCTTGAAAGCGTGGTGCATCGGGAGCTTGGAACGGATAAAACAACTGTCCTCTTTTGTGTACTGCTTTTTATGGATTTTTTCGGTATCGGTATTGTTAAATACCTCCATCTTATCTGAATCGGTGATTCTTGCAGCGGTTTTAAGGTCTTTCACAGACTTCTTGTCACCGGCGATAATAATGTCGTTGTCAGTATCCTTCAAAAATCTTTTAATACTGTTAAAATCACTTTCTGTAAGGTCGGTGCCTTTTTTAATGCAGATCACGTTACCCACAAGACTTACGTTAGATGAGATCTCCTCACCGGTGGCGTAGGTCTTGCTGACATCAGACAGCACTTTACCGTCTTTAAGTTCGATAATACGGTCACCGTACTGCTCAGCGAAATCTCTGTCGTGGGAAACCACAATAACCAGCTTATCACGTGAAAGCTTTTTCAGGGTATCAAAAACCTGCTTTCCTGTGTTTGAGTCAAGGGCACCTGTGGGTTCGTCAGCCATAATAATTTCAGGCTTTTTCAAGAGCGCTCTGGCAATAGCAATACGCTGCTTTTGACCACCTGAAAGTGTATTGGGCTTGCGTTTTGCAAAACCTGTAAGGTCTACGTCCTCAAGCAGCTGGGCAATAGCCACTTTGTCCTTGGGCTTTCCCTGAAGCTCAAGTGCAAGAGCAATATTATCCTCAACCGAGAACTCATTAAGAATGTTATATTCCTGAAAAATAAAGCCTATAAACGTATTGCGATAGCTATCAAAATCGCTCTGTGTAAAGTCCTTACTGCTTCTGCCTTTAACAATTATTTCACCTTCAGTGGGGGTATCAAGTCCACCGCAGATGTTAAGCAAGGTAGATTTACCGCTTCCTGATTTACCTAATAAAAACACCATTCCTGTTTCAGGAAAGCTAAGCGATACACCGTCTAACGCGTTTACATTACTACCGTTTTTGGTTTTATATATTTTTTTAAGATTTCTTACCTCCAGCAAATTAATCCCTCCTATGAAAAAACATGGAAAATATTATTATATTTTTTTAATAATTGTACCATACTCCAGCTAAACTTTCAATTATTTTATAAAACAACACCCCACCAAAAATTTGGTGGAGTGTTGTTTTATTAGGTTATAACTTATTTCATATCCTTGATTGCAGCCTGAGCGGCAGTAGGCAAAGGAAGAAAGACACATCAATCACAAAACCGACCTTAATTATCCCAATATTATGTGATTCCTTAAATTATTTCTTTGAGTTTTTCATAGCATCTTTTATATCATTTATGAAAAACGCTAACAAATTTCCTTTTTTCACTTTCCTCAATCCCAAATCTTTGCGCATCTCATTCATGATACTTTCCAAAAGAAATAAGTTTTCTTGTGCTGTCTTAGGATTAGCACCATTTTCTCTAAACTTAACCCACTTCCTCACAACCTTCGGCGAACCCCAAAGAGTAATTTGCTTTGAAAAACGAGAAATATCCGTAATCATTTGTTCATTCGTATAACTGTTAGGATTCTTTGCGCTTTGTTGAAGTTTGTATACCATATTTACAAACTCACCATATGGTTCTTCACGCTTTTGAGCTAAATACTCTCTTTTGGATTTTTTATGTTCTAAACTTTTAGAAATAATTGAACTAATTATAACACTGATTATAGAAACAGTACCAGTAATTAGTGCTACAATTACTACAGCATCTAACTTTGAGGCCATAGTAGACAACAAAGTTATAATTTTATATATGCCTACACCGATATAATACAATATTTCAAAAGCAACATATCCCGCCAAACCTGCTAATGCTGAAATTAGTATAACACCAAGAGTCAAATTCCATTTAGGGTGACGTTCTGCAAAATAACGGTTATCTTTTAACTGCTTATTGTTCATATTATCGCTCCTAACTTTGCACGTTTATTATAGCATATATATTAACTTATTACAATATAAAACAAAAATCCCCACCGAGAAATCGGTGGGGATAAATTGTTTTATTAGGTTATGACTTATTTCATATCCTTAATTGCGGCCTGAGCGGCAGCAAGACGTGCGATCGGCACACGGAAGGGTGAGCAAGATACATAGTCAAGGCCGATCTTATGGCAGAACTCAACTGATACGGGGTCGCCGCCGTGCTCACCGCAGATACCGCAGTGAATTTCAGGACGAGCCTTTTTACCCATTGTAACAGCCATATCCATAAGTTTACCAACGCCTGTCTGATCGAGCGTAGCGAAGGGATCGTTCTCATAGATCTTGTTATCATAGTAAGCTGTAAGGAACTTACCGGCGTCATCACGGCTGAAGCCGAATGTCATCTGAGTAAGATCGTTTGTACCGAAGCAGAAGAACTCAGCCTCTTTAGCGATCTCATCAGCAGTAAGACAAGCTCTGGGGATCTCCATCATTGTACCAACTTCATACTTAAGATCAACGCCTGCAGCAGCGATCTCAGCATCAGCAGTAGCAACAACGATATCCTTAACGAACTTCATTTCCTTAACTTCACCTGTAAGAGGAATCATGATCTCGGGAACGATGTTCCAATCAGCATGAGCCTTCTTAACGTTGATTGCTGCACGGATAACAGCAGTTGTCTGCATCTTAGCAATTTCAGGATAGGTAACTGCAAGACGGCAGCCACGGTGACCCATCATTGGGTTGAACTCGTGGAGAG
>JAFQWA010000002.1 GCA_017407705.1 Clostridia bacterium | reverse complement strand
CTCCTATTATTTTAATCGCATTTACTTTGATAGGTTTTCTTATTTTAATTTCTATTCTGACGCCATTTTGGTTAAAAAAGAAAAGCACAGAAATAATGGATGAAGATGAGCTACGGCTATCGCTTTTGGTAAAAATACTTTCATCATGGTTTCCTTTTGGTTGTTATATAATAGCGCAAATGATAGTGTTAGGAGTTTGTGAGAAAATTTCACCTTATTTTAATATGTCATTTATCGTAATTCTGTTTACCGGTATTGCTTTATTTGTTCTAGTTTTTGTTTGGATTATAATCTGTGCTTTTTTGTATTTAGCTACAAGGTATTTTGGGTGGTATTTTATAGGTCTATTGGCACTTAATTTTGCTCCGATTGTTATTAGTCGGGGATGTTATGAAATTTATAACGCCAATCCTTTGATGAATAATGAATCTTGGAATCCACTTAACTTTAATTTGTTTTCCGCATCTGCGGCATTGTTTGGATATCCAATTATTCTGCTTTTGGTATTAGGTATTATCATTGGAATATTTATATATTTATGGAGAAGAAATAAAAATCATTCTATAATAAATCCAACTATTATTTCATTTATTTATAAAATAACAGTAATTTTCTTAATTTCGCTTTCGGGTGCATTTGTTATATCAAACAATATAGGAAATAACCAAATTATTTGTTTTTTGGTTGTAGCTTTATCGCTTGCAATTCTGCTTGCTTTTGTTACTTTACGTAGTAGTAAGAAGTTTTTATGCATGGGCATAAATGTTTTTTTAGTCATCATTTTTTCTATATTGATTTTTGGAGTTATGCCTGCCAAAGTTCAAAAAGAGTCTTTGGTATTGCCTCAAAAAGAAGAGGTAGAGAGTGTGCAAATATCTTTAGATTCTATAGAAACTTTTGAAGTAGATAAGCATTTTGTAGATTGTTTAAATGTTCATGAATCCCTTTTGGGGTTGTTTGAAGATGGATATTTACCCGACGAAACAGAGAAACCATACAAGGAACCTGAATGTATTGCAGATTTATGGGAAGATGCTACTTTTCGTTATAAATTGAAAGACGGAAAATATTTTCATCGCGAATATAGAGATTTGAAGGATTCGGCTTTCGACGAGTTTTACATTCAACTTATGAAAAGTGATATGTATGCATATTCTTTGCAAAAAATTAAACCTGATAATCCCCAAATGCGTTATTTTTATTATGGCGATGATAATGGTAAGTGGTGTGAGTTGCCTGAAAGCTGTATTGTAGAATTGCTAAATACATATTGTGATGAACTTAAAATGGCAGATAAATCTGCTTTTTATGAAGATTATGAAACAATTAGGCTTACTGGCGTATATGACTACCGTGACCGTATAATTTACATACCGCTTTCATTTACTGATACGCGTAATCTTGCCACACAGTATTTGAATACGTATGCAGTAACATATTAGAAAAAATCCTCGGTTTTTAACCAGTTCTTTTTCGGACACGAATGACAAAAATCCCGAATGCGAAAGCGTTCGGGATTTTACTTTTTCACTATTCACTTTTCACTCTTCACTAAACTTCGCATTCGGGATTTTTGGAAAGTAACAAGTAATAGTGAATAGTGAAGAGGTATTGCGGCTTTACCGATTTTATGCTATACTACACTTAAAGGTCGATGATGATTTTGATGATTTCTGCCATTAAATTAAACCTTTTAAAAAATCCCGAACGCATTATACGTTCGGGATTTTCTGCTTATTTTAAAGATTTGATATATTTACTTTAACCACAAAATATGATACAATAATTAAAATACAATTCATATTGTAAGATGTGTTTAAACAGGAGATTTGCTTAAATGAAAAAGTATGTTTTTTTTACCGGAACCGTATCCAGAATGGGCGGTGGACAGATGTACACCTGCAATAAGCAGAAATTTGTGGCCGATCTGGGATATACTCCGTATGTATTTCAAATTAAATCCGGTGAAATGTATATTTCCGGTTTTGATATGGATAAAGTATTTAAGCATGAGTGTATCTGGATTAATCCGTATTTATATTCTAAAAAAAGAATAGATAAAATTTTAAGTAAAATGCTTGAACACATTGATTACCGTGAAGATGATGAGATAATAATTGAAAGTCATTCTCCTCAGGTAGCTTTGTGGGGCGAATTACTTGCTGAGAAATGCAAAGCAAAGCATTTTACGTTTATTATTGCTGAAAATTGTCCTGTTGAGCTGAATTATATTGGATTTTTGAATTTTAAATTGCAAAGAGGGGAGCTTGCAGGAAATAGTGATACAACAGTAGCTCGCGCCTTTGAAGGTTATCAGGAGATTGAAGATTCAGCAAAATATAGACTTTCTCCGCTTTGCAATAATGTTGTTGAAGATGTTACCAATCCGCTGATTGATAGTATTGATGATAATGTTTTGACTATTGCCAGTATCGGCCGTTTGGATAAATCCTATTGCTCATCATTGTTACAGGAATTTTTAAAGTTTGCAAAAGAGCATGAAAATACAAAAATACAGTTTGTGTTTGTGGGCGGTGCGCCTAAAAAGAGTACGGTTAAGCGTTTTTCAGACGCATTTAAAAACCAAACGAATGTAAAATGTTTAGTAACAGGGTTCATTTATCCTATTCCTCGAGCCGTTTTTGATAAGGTTGATGTTTTTGTAAGCGCTGCCGGCAGCGCCAATGTATCGTGGAAGCATGATGTGCCCACCATCTCGTTAGATGTGTCTGACTCGTTGCCTATTGGAGTTTTGGGATACACTACTACAAAAACGTTGTATCGTAATATAGAGGCAGAGCACTCTGTTTCAGAGCTGCTTCATAAAATTGTTTTTGAAAATTATCTTGATGATATGCCGTATCAGACCTATTATTCTGTGAGAACAGAGCAGAACTATTTCCAAAAGCATATGGAGTTTATAGAAAAATCTACTGAGCAAAAAGAGTACTATCCTGTTGCTGCAATTACGCCTAACAAAAAGGAAAAAATATTGAAAGTATTGCTGGGCGTTTTACACACAAAATTGTTTTTGATAGTGCGTGAGATGATAGGTAAATTCATTGTTAAAATGAAAAAATGTAGGTGATAGTTGTGGTTTTTTTCTACATAAGACACGGGGATCCCATTTATAATCCCGATTCATTAACCCCTTTAGGGCACCGTCAGGCAGAGGCTGTGGCAAAACGTCTTGCTCTTTACGGGCTTGATAAGGTTTATGTCTCCACGTCCACCCGTGCCATTCAAACATCAACGCCCACCTGTGAGCTGTTGAAAACACAGCCTGAGCTTTTGGATTTCACAAACGAAGGTCACGCTTGGGAAGAGCTTACCATTGAAAACTATTACTGTCAGGGTAGAAGATGGCTGTTTGAAAACGATAAAATAATCCAGCTTTTCCATGATGAATCAATCAGAAATTTAGGTGAGCGCTGGTTTGATCACCCTGAGCTTAAACAGTATAATTACGAAAAGGGAATTACCCGTATTCGTGATAATGCAGATGAGTTTTTTAAGTCACTTGGATATGAGCACGTTAAAGGAACCGGTAAATACAAGGTTGTGGAGCCTAATGATAAAAGGGTAGCGCTGTTTGCTCATCAGGGCTTTGGTTTGGCGTTTTTAAGCTGCATACTGGATATTCCTTATCCGATGTTTTGCACACACTTTGATATGTGCCACACGGGTATGACTGTTATTGAATTTGCTGAGAAGGACGGCTACTCTGTGCCGAAAATTTTAACCCTTTCTTCCGACTCCCATTTGTATCGTGAAGGTCTGCCCACAAACTACAATAATTGCCTTAGATTTTAGCCCGATTCAGTTGACATTGGTTCGTTAAAATGGTATAATAAATCAACTATGAAATATTGTTTTTGGAGTTTAATATGATTAGAAGTATGACCGGTTACGGTAGGGCACAGTCCACCGTTGACAATATGGAGATTACCGCTGAAATAAGAGCAGTTAATCACCGTTATTTTGAGTTTACCTGCCGTGTTCCCAGACAGTTTGGTTTTTTGGAAGACAAGCTTAAAGCTTTGGTTAATAAAAGCGTAAGCCGTGGTAAGGTTGAGGTTTATGTTTCTGTTAATATGCTGGAAAGCGAAGCTACTGAGGTGGTTGTGAACCATCCCTTAGCAAAGGCTTATGTGGATGCACTAAACGAGCTTAATCAGACCTACGGTTTGGTTGACCGTCTTAGCGCTAACGACATTGCAAGATACCCTGACGTGCTCTCTGTTCGTAAAAACGAAGAGGATGAGGAAAAGATCTACAATGCTGTTGCAGGTGTTCTCAGTGAGGCTGTGGCTGCGTTTGTAAATATGCGTGAGATCGAGGGTAAACGTCTTTGTGACGACGTTATTTCAAGATGCAATACTATTCTTTCAGCTGTGGATGTTGTTGAGGAAAAGTCTGCCGAAACTGTTGTGGCTTACCGTGAGCGCCTTGAGAATAAAATGCGTGAGCTGCTGGGTGACGTTAAGGTGGATGAACAGCGTTTGCTTACCGAAACCGCTATATTTGCTGATAAAATTGCGGTGGATGAGGAAACTGTTCGTCTTAGAAGTCATATCGACCAGTTAAAAGAAATGTTAAGCGGTGACGCTGCTGTGGGCAGAAAGCTTGACTTTTTGGTGCAGGAGATGAACCGTGAGGCAAACACTACCGGTTCTAAGTCTGCTAATGTGGAGATCACAAGGATCGTTGTGGATATTAAATCCGAGATTGAAAAGATAAGAGAACAAATTCAGAATATTGAGTAATTTTTGAAAGGATGCACTTTTGATGAAACTCATAAACATCGGCTTTGGTAATATGGTAAACGCTAACCGTATGATAGCTATTGTAAGTCCTGAATCAGCGCCTATCAAGCGTATTATTTCAGAGGCTAAGGAGCAGGGTAATCTCATTGATGCCACTCATGGCAGACGTACCCGTGCAGTAATCATTACTGACAGCAACCATATCATTTTAACTTATCTGCAGGCGGAAACTGTTGCTAACCGACTGGATGAGGCCGATACTGATTTGGATGAAGAGGATGTAGATTTGGATGAGTAAAGGTCAGTTGTATATTTTCTCAGGCCCTTCGGGTAGCGGTAAGGATACTGTTTTAAAGCAGCTGCTTAGTGGCCGTGAGGATGTTAAGCTTTCAATTTCTTCCATTACACGCCCAATGCGTGTGGGTGAGGTCGAGGGAGAAAAATATAATTTCATTTCCCGTGAGAAATTTGAGCAGATGCTTAAAAACGATGAGCTTTTAGAGCATAATGTATATGTGGGAAATTATTACGGTACTCCTAAAAAGCCTGTTGAACAGTGGTGTGAGCAGGGGTATGACGTTATCCTTGAGATAGACGTTAACGGTGCTTTAAAGGTTATGGAAAAGCGTCCTGATGCTATCAGCGTGTTTATTATGCCGCCTTCTATGAGTGTGTTACATCAGCGTTTATCAGGCAGAGGCACTGAGGATGAGGAAACTGTTAAGTCCCGTTTGAAAATTGCTGTAGAGGAGATCTCTAAGGCAGTTAATTACGATTACATAATCGTAAACGATACCGTGGAACAAGCGGTAAAAGATTTTGATGCCATTATCAGAGCAAACGCTCTTTTAAAAGATAAAATGGAAAATTTAATTTATGAGGTGGAACAAGATGCTGAATCCTTCAATTGGTAAGCTTATTAAAGAATACGAAAGCAGATACCAGCTGGTAATCGACGTTGCAAAGTATGCACGTCATATTTCCGAGAAAGCAGATGAAACAGGGGAGATCTTAGTTGAAAAACCCGTTAATACTGCTCTTAATGAGTTGGCTGCAAAGCTTGACAAATAAAAATTTTGGTTATTAAAGTCAGGCTTAGTCCTGACTTTTGCACTATAAAAAGGAGTGAGATTATTGCGTAAATTTTTGGTTGCACAGGTCTATGTAGAGCAGACCACCATTAGTTTTGATAAAGCATTTGACTATCTCATTCCTTTTGATATGTCTGAAAATGTTTTTATCGGTCAACGTGTTACAGTGCCTTTCGGCAGAGCAAATAAGAAACGTCAGGGTATAATTGCGGATATAATCGAGCGTGATGAGTCGGATGTGGAGGTTATAAAACCTATCGTTTCCCTTATCGACACATCACCGGTTATAACCGATGAAATGATGAAGCTTGCCGCTTTTATCAAGGAGCAGACATTCTGCACCTTCTTTGAAGCAATAAAACCCGCTTTGCCTGCAGGTATCAGTGTTAAAATTATTGCATCCTATAAAATTAACGAAAAGTGTGGGGACTCTGCTGATGACCTTACAGAGGATGAGAAGCAGATAGTTTTGTACCTCAAAAACAGCGGTGCAACAGTGAAACGTGACCGTTTACTGGAGATAATGGGACTTAAACCCGATTCAGACCTGCCTGACAGTTTGGTGAAAAAAGGCTATTTAGTCCGTACTGACGATGCAGTGCGTAAAGTCGGCGATGCTTCGGTGAAAATGGTAAGGCTTTGTGATGACGAGCAGTTTTTATCGGAAGTATATTCAAAGTTATCGCCTAAACAACGAGTTGTAGTTGATTTTTTGACCGAGTGCCAGTCTGCATCCATAAAAGAGGTATGCTATTTTACCGGTGTTACGGCGGCAGTGGTCACCGCTCTTGTTAAAAAGGAAGTTGTTGTTCAGTTTGAAAACGAGGTTTATCGCAGCCC
This sequence comes from Clostridia bacterium, assembly GCA_017407705.1. Lineage (GTDB taxonomy): Bacteria > Bacillota > Clostridia > Oscillospirales > Acutalibacteraceae > RGIG2202. The sequence goes on along the minus strand of JAFQWA010000002.1, from coordinate 45,163 downwards.
ATATACGTCGGTATCAGCGGGTGAGAGGACCGAGATTTTATTGACTGACGAGCAAAATGCAGCCTATGAAGGTCTGTGCAAGCAGATGAACAATGCTGATAAGGGCGAAACTGCACTGCTTTACGGTGTTACAGGCTCAGGCAAAACACAGGTTTTCTTAAAGCTGATTGATGATGTTATCGACAGTGGTAAGGGTGTTATCCTTATGGTGCCTGAGATTGCCTTAACGCCGCAGACTATGTCTATTTTCCAAAACAGATATGGCTCAAAGGTTGCAGTTTTCCACAGTGCTATGTCATTGGGTCAGCGTACCGATGAATATAAACGTGTTAAAAAAGGTGAAGCTAAAATTGCCATCGGTACCCGTTCTGCGGTGTTTGCACCGGTGCAAAATTTAGGCTTAATCATTATGGACGAGGAGCAGGAGCATACATACAAATCCGAAAGTACGCCCCGTTTTCACGCCAGAGACGTGGCAAGATTCAGATGTGCATATAACAAATGCCTGTTTTTAATGGCGTCTGCCACACCGTCGGTTGAGACCTTTTCTAAGGCAAAATCAGGGCAGTTTCCTATGTATGTAATGCAAAACCGTTACGGAAACGTGCATTTGCCATTAGTTGAAACAGTGAATATGCGTCAGCAGTATTCCAAGGGCAATTTCAGCATATTAAGTAACCGACTGATTGATGCTTTATCCGATACCTTCCATAGTAAAAAGCAGTCTATATTGCTGCTTAACCGACGTGGGTATCACGTGTTTGTTACTTGCCGCAGCTGCGGTCACGTTAAGACTTGTCCAAACTGCAGCATATCACTCACTTATCACACTGCAAACAACCGCCTTATGTGTCACTATTGCGGCTACTCTGAGGAGTTTACCGACAAATGCAGTGAATGTGGTGAGAAGCAGATAAAGTTATCGGGAGTGGGCACACAGAAGATCGAGGAGGAGTTAAAGGAACTGTTTCCCGATGCACGTGTTTTGCGTATGGACGCTGATACTACCATGACAAGATTTTCCCATGAGAAAAAGCTTAATGCTTTTGCAAACGGGGAATATGATATTATGATAGGCACACAAATGGTGGCTAAGGGACTTAATTTCCCCAACGTTACCTTAGTGGGCGTTATCAATGCAGACCAATCCCTTTACAGTGACGATTTCAGGTCCAGTGAAAAGACCTTTTCCTTGCTTACTCAGGTCATTGGAAGATCGGGCAGAGGTAAGGACGAGGGCATTGCCATTGTGCAGACTGTGACCCCTGAAAACGCCATAATAGAGCTTGCGGCAAAGCAGAATTACGATGAATTTTACGATACTGAAATTCTTGCCCGTAAGCTGATGATATATCCGCCTTACTGCGATCTGATTGTGGTCGGTTTTATGGGAGAGGCAAAGCAAGTAGTTAAAAATACTGCTGATGAGTTTTTCAGTGAGATAAAATATATGCTGGAAAATAAGTATAAGGATTTAAGGCTTATCATCTTAGGGCCGTCACCTTGCTCGGTGCCTAAGATAAGCAACAAATACCGTTATAGGTTGATTTTAAAATGTAAAAACTCAGCAAGGGTCAGAAAAATGTTAGCGGATCTGCTTGTGAAATCGGGTAAAAATAAAAGTGTTACCGTTTTTGCAGACATAAATCCTGAAAATATAATTTAAGAGGTACTTAAAATGGCAATCAGAGATATTTTAAAAGAAGGGGACGAATTTTTATATAAAAAATGCCGTCCTGTTGAGAAGTTTGATGAAAAACTCCATTCCTTACTTGACGATATGCTTGAGACTATGAACGCTGCTAACGGTGTGGGACTTGCCGCACCTCAGATCGGTATTCTTAGAAGAATTTGTATCGTTGACGTGGGTGACGGCTTGGTTGAGCTGATAAACCCCGTTATTACTAAGAAAAGCGGTAGTCAGGAGGATAGTGAGGGATGTTTGTCTTGCCCCGGTAAATTTGGTATTACTAAGCGTCCGAGAAAGGTTACAGTTACCGCTCAGGACAGATACGGCAAGACCTTTACAGTAAGCGGTGAGGATCTTAAAGCAAGAGCCTTTTGCCATGAGATCGACCATTTAGACGGTGTGCTGTTCTTATCTCACGTTATCGAAATGTTAGAAACCGAACAGGAGTAAATGATGAATATAGTTTTTATGGGAACTCCGGATTTTGCCGCAAACAGTCTTAAAGCACTTATTGATGCGGGACATAAAATTTCTGCGGTATTTACTCAGCCGGATAAACCCGTTGGCAGAAAGCAGATATTAACTGCGCCGCCGGTTAAAGAGTTGGCACTTGATAATGGCTTACCCGTTTATCAGCCTAACACTTTAAAAGACGGTGAAGCAGAAAAGCTTATAAAGGATATTGCCCCTGATATTTGCGTTGTTGTGGCTTACGGTAAGCTTATCCCTGCATCTATGCTGAACATCGCAAAACACGGTTGCATCAACGTTCACGCATCACTGCTTCCTAAATACAGAGGTGCGTCGCCCATACAGTGGTCTATTGTATGCGGTGAGAAGGTGACAGGTGTTTCCACTATGCTTCTTGATGAGGGTATGGATACCGGTGATATTCTGCTTACAAGCAGTACTGAAATTGCTGATACTGATACCGCATCAACTTTGTGGGATAGATTAAGCAATATGGGTGCAGACTTACTGCTCAAAACCTTAGACGGTCTTGAAAACGGCAGTATCACACCCATAAAGCAGGACGAAGCACTGGCTACCTATGCGCCGATTATCAAAAAAGAGGATGCTTTAATAGATTGGACTAAGTCTGCTAATGAAATAAACTGCCTTATCAGAGGCTTACAGACCTGGCCCACTGCATATACTTTTGTAAATGATAAACGCTTAAAAATATTTGAAGCTAAGGTTTTAAACGGTATCAAGGGAGAATGCGGTGAAATACTAAAACAAGATACCGAACTTGTTGTTGCTTGTGGCAATGAGTCTGCTCTTATGATTACCGATTTACAGCTTGAAGGGTCTAAGAGAATGGCTGCTGCTGATATGCTTCGTGGCAGAAAACTTGGTATAAATAAATTTTAAAGAGGAATTTATATGTTGTATTTTGACCCCTTGTATTTTGTTTATATGCTACCGGGACTTATTATTGCTCTGATTGCTCAGGCAAAGGTTAAGTCAAGCTTTAATAAGTATAGCCAGGTTATGAACCTTCGTGGAATTACGGGTGCTCAGGCTGCTGAACGTATTTTATCGGTGAATGGAATTAGTAACGTTCAGGTTATGCGTGTTTCGGGTAGCCTTACCGACCATTATAACCCTAAGGATAACACCGTTTATCTTTCAGATTCGGTTTACAACAGTACCTCTATTGCTGCTATAGGTGTTGCCGCTCACGAGGTGGGTCACGCACTGCAGTATGCATTCGGATATTCACCCATTAAATTCAGAATGGCGTTGGTGCCTATTTGTAATTTCGGTGCGGGAGTAAGTCCGTTTTTGATAGTTTTAGGCTATGTGTTAAGTATGCCTGTACTGTTGTATGCGGCAATTTTTGTGTTTTCACTTTCTGTACTGTTTCAGCTTGTGACGTTACCCGTTGAGTTTAACGCCAGCAGAAGAGCTATAGCCGCTATCGGCGACTATGACTTGCTGGGCGACGATGAAATTAAAGGTGCTAAAAAGGTACTGTCTGCCGCCGCTATGACTTATGTTGCGGCGTTACTGCAATCCTTCCTTGTTTTGCTTTATTACATTGCGAGGTTTGGAAACAGACGTAGATAAAAGGAGAAGTTTATGGCAAATCCCCGTAAGACTGCCGTCAGGGCTTTGATTAAGCTTGAAAAAGACGGTGGGTATTCCAATATAGTTATTGATACAGCTATTAAAAATTCACAGCTTGATGCCCGTGACAGTGGTTTTGCCACTGCACTGTTTTACGGTGTTTTGGAACGTAAAATTACTCTGGATTATATTATTTCAAAATATTCATCTGTGGATATGGACAAGATGTCCTTGCTTGTAAAGCAGACTTTAAGATCTGCAATTTATCAGATAAAATATATGGATAAAGTGCCTGACAGTGCCGCTGTTAATGAAGCTGTTAAGATAATTAAAAGCTTAAAAGAGGAAAAGGCAGCAGGTTTTGTCAACGCAGTGTTGCGTTCGTTTTTGAGAAACGGTAAGAAGATAGACTATCCTAATGATGAAATCCAGCGTATGGTAATAGAGTATTCCTGCCCAAGATGGATAGTTGAAGGCTTTATTAAGGATTACGGCGTTGATAATTGCAAGGGTATTTTAAAGGGATTTTTGAAATCCACATTACTTTCCTTGCGTGTAAACACCACTAAAATAACCACTCAGCAGCTGCTCAGTAAATTTATCGAAAGCGGTATTGATGCAAGAGTCAGCGACATTTGTGAGGATGCTATTTTGCTCAGCAACGCAGGTAACGTGCAAAATCTGTTTGGGTATGATGAAGGATATTTCCACGTGCAGGACGTGGCGTCACAGCTTGCTTGTAAAGTGCTGAACGCTCAGCCCGGTGATAGGGTAGCGGATATGTGCTCTGCACCCGGTGGAAAAAGCTTTACTATTGCTCAGTATATGCAAAACAAGGGTGAGCTTTTTGCTTTTGATATATACGATCATAAGGTCGGACTTATAAAAAGTGGGGCAGAAAGGTTGTCACTGGACTGTATTTGTGCTAAAATAAATGATGCAGGGAAGTATGATTCTGAGTTAGGTGAATTCGATAAAATTTTGTGCGATTTGCCCTGTTCTGGCCTTGGAATTTTGGGCAAAAAGCCCGAAATTCGTTACAAAAATGTAGCATTTCTTGACAGTCTTCAAGATTTACAGTATGATTTACTATGCACTTCTGCGAAATACCTAAAACCGCAGGGTACACTTGTTTATTCCACCTGCTCACTTCGTAATGAAGAGAACAGAAAAGTGGCTGAAAGATTTTTACAAAACCATAAGGACTTTGAGGCTGTAAGTATTTTACCCCATGTTAAAAGGGGAATAGACGAGCCTGATAATATGCTGACTTTGATGCCGCATATACATAAGACCGACGGCTTCTTTATATCAGCTTTTGTGAAAAAGGGGTGATACTTATTAAAGATCTAAAATCCCTTAATGAGATAGAAATAAATGAGCTTATAACCGGGATAGGTATTCCTAAATTCCGTGCTAAACAGATATTTGGCTGGCTTTGTAAGGGCGTTGACTCCTTTGATGAGATGTCTAACGTGCCTAAAGCCGTTTTGGAAAAGATAGCAGAGGATTACTATATTTCTTACGTTACTGTAGAGCGTAAATTCGTATCACAGATAGACGGTACTGTTAAATACCTGTTTAGGCTTTGTGATGATGAGTTTATTGAATCGGTGGTTATGAAATATAAACACGGCTATTCAATTTGTGTATCGACTCAGGTGGGTTGCCGAATGGGATGCAGATTTTGTGCATCTACCATTGAAGGTAAAAAGCGTGACCTTACTGCTGGTGAGATATTAAGTCAGATATTTACCGCTCAAAAGGATCTTAATATCCGTATATCCAATATTGTGCTTATGGGTATGGGCGAACCGCTGGATAACTACGATAACACGCTGAAATTCTTAGAGCTTGTTTCAGGGGAAAGTGGACTTAATATCGGTATGCGTCATATTTCCTTATCCACTTGCGGTGTGGTTGATAAGATCAAAAAGTTAGAGCAGCTTAAACTGCAGCTGACCTTATCTATATCACTTCACGCACCAAACGATGAGATTCGTGATATGATAATGCCCATAAATAAAAAGTGGCGTGTTAATGAACTTATTGAGGCTTGTAAAAGCTATATCAACACCACAGGCAGAAGAATATCCTTTGAATATGCCATGATAAAGGATGTTAACGATTCCGATGACTGTGCTAAACAGCTTATTAAACTGCTTTCGGGAATGATATGTCACGTTAATTTGATTCCCGCAAATCAGGTTCATAAGGATAAATTTGAGCGTCCTGATACCAAGCGTGTTTATGAATTTGAAAAAATACTTAACAGCGGCGGTATCAACGCTACTGTAAGACGTACGCTGGGTGCGGATATAAACGCTTCCTGCGGACAGCTTAAGGGTAAGAAATAACTAAAAGGAGGTGGTAGCTTTATGAAAGTAACTGCTAAATCGGATGTAGGTAGAGTAAGAGACGAAAATCAGGATAGCTATGCTGTGCTGAGCTTGTCAGATAGAGCTACCGCTGTAATTGTGTGTGACGGTATGGGAGGAGCTAACGGCGGAAGCATTGCTTCATCCACTGCTGTGAAGGTTATTTCCAACAGTATCACACATTCCTTTAGAGAAAATATGTCTGCCAGAAGTATCAAGGCTATGCTGGAATCGGCAGTGATTGCCGCTAACATTTCTGTTTTTGATGCAGCAAAGTCTAAAGACGAGCTTTCGGGCATGGGCACCACAGTGGTTGCTGCTGTTGTGGCAGATTCAGTGGCTTATATTGCTCACGCAGGTGACAGCAGAGCCTATGTTGTTCACGAAAAAAGTGAGTTGGAGCAGATTACTAAAGACCATTCTATTGTTCAGCATATGATAGAAAACGGTCAGCTTACTGCAGACGAAGCAAGAGTTCATCCTAAGAGGAATGTAATTACCAGAGCTTTGGGCGTTGGAGAGAGCATTGACATTGATTATAACGAGATCGATCTTAATGATGATGATATGTTATTAGTCTGCACTGACGGTCTTACAAACTACGTGGACTGTGTTGATATTTTAAACATAGTAAACAATACCGAGTTTGACGCTATGGCAGAAAGCTTGGTAAACAGAGCAAACATCAACGGCGGCGGTGACAACATTACGGTTGTTGTAGTTGCCGAGTAGATATAAAAATAATAGCTTTTATTTGGAGGGCATTATGGAAGATAGATTTATTGGTAAACGTCTTGACGGACGCTATGAAATCACCGAGCTTATCGGTGTAGGCGGTATGGCAGTTGTTTACAAAGCCTATGACAATATCGATGATAGAGTCGTGGCTATCAAGATCCTTAAAGAGGAATTTTTGGCTAACGACGAGTTCCGTCGCAGATTTAAAAATGAGTCTAAAGCTATTGCTGTGCTGTCACATCCCAACATTGTTAAGGTTTATGACGTAAGCTTCGGCGATGTGCTGCAGTATATCGTTATGGAGTATATCGACGGTATTACGTTAAAGCAGTATATTGAGCAGCAGGGAATTATCGGTTGGAAGGATGCAGTGCATTTCACTATCCAGATCCTCCGTGCATTAAACCACGCTCACGAAAAGGGAATTGTCCACAGAGATATTAAGCCTCAGAACATAATTTTGTTGCCCAACGGCACCATTAAGGTTACCGACTTTGGTATTGCACGTTTCTCAAGAAGTGAGCAGCGTACTATTACCGATAAGGCTATCGGTTCAGTGCATTACATTAGCCCTGAGCAGGCAAGAGGTGACTTTACCGACGGTAAGGCTGACATTTACTCAGTTGGTGTTTTGCTTTACGAAATGCTTACAGGCAGAGTGCCTTTCCAGGCAGACAGTGCCGTTTCAGTTGCTATTATGCAGCTTCAGAACGAGCCTAAACGTCCTTGTGAGATCAACAGTCTTATTCCCAAGGGACTTGAAGAAATCACCTTAAAGGCAATGCAGAAGGAACCCAGAAACAGATACAGAACTGCTGCTGAAATGTTGGCTGACATTGAAGTTGTGCTTCAGAATCCCGGTGCTATCTTTAATTACGAATTCTTCATTGATACAACCCCCACACGCCACGTGGAACTTCCCGAAGAGGAATACTATCAGGAAGAGGAAGAAGAAAAGCCGAAGGTACCGATTGTGCCGATTTTGGCAGGTATTGCTGCTGTGTTTATTATCATTCTCGGTATTGCAGGTGTGTTTATCTGGCAGGCATTTAATAACTCAGGCAACACTATTACTTGCCCTGATCTTGTGGGTAAGGTTTATGAAGAAATCAAGAACGACACAGTTTACGATGCTTATAATATAGTCGTTCCTGCTGACGGCGGATACGTTTACAACAACGATTATGCTAACGGTGTTATCTTTAAGCAGACCCCCGAAGCAAAGAGCAGTATTAAGGAAAAGACCGAAATTAAAGTATATATCAGCCTTGGCCCCAAAGAGCTTGTACTTCCTGATTATGAAAATATGGAGTATAAGACTGCTTATGCCGAAATGGTTACACAAAACGGACTTAAAGTCGTTAAATACGAGCTTCCCGATGAGAATATCCAAAAGGGATACGTTATTAAAACTATTCCTCCTGCAGGTTCTACTGTAAGAACAGGTGATCAGATCACTGTTTATGTAAGTACCGGTGGTGAGGTTATCTACGGTGACGTTCCCAGTGTTATCGGTATGACTCAGGACGCTGCTAAAAAGGAACTGGAGCAGAAAGGCTTTAAAGTAGGCGACGTTAAGCAGGTTGACGATCCTAACACTCCTGCAGGTATTGTTGTTTCTCAGGAACCTGCAAAGGGTCAGGAAATAATGGGCAGTCCTATCAATATCGGTGTAAGTACCGGTAAGGCTCCCCAAAAGGAGATCACTATTACTGTGCCCCTGCCTGATGAGATCAGCCGTCCTGTTGAGTTTTCCGTTTGGATCGACGGTGTGAAGAAAAATGAATACACTGCAAACATTGATCTGAGCCAGAAAAAGACTTATGATATCAAGCTTACAGGCCGAGATGAAAAGATCAATATTATGGTTAAGATCGACAGTGTAAATTATATTGAGTACTATCTCGACTTTGCGGTAGGTCAGCCTGAGCATTTAGGTAACCACGATATTTCATCGCTGATACCCTCACAGCCTACCACCACACCTGTTGCAACAGAAGCTCCCACACAGGTGCAAGGATAATATATGAACGGAATAATCGTTAAAGCTATCGCCGGTTTCTATTATGTAGATACCGGCGACGGCATATTTGAATGTAAAGCAAGAGGCATTTTCCGTAAGAACGGACAGTCTCCCTTAGTTGGAGATAGGGTAGTAATAAGCCTCACAGATGGCGGTAAGGGTATTGTGGAAAATATATCTGCCAGGAAAAATGCCCTTGTACGTCCGCCGGTTGCTAATATTGACCGTCTTTTTGTTGTGGTATCAACTGTTGATCCCGCACCCAACACTTATATTATTGACAGAGTAATTGCCAACGCTGAAAACAGCGATATTGAGCCTATTGTCATTATAAATAAGTGTGATATTAAAGACGGTGACGACATTTACCGGATTTATAAAAACGCAGGGTTTAACACCTTTATGGTTTCAGCACAAAGCGGTGAGGGTATTGATGCTATTAGGTCTTTGATTGCAGACAAGACTGTGGCTTTTACCGGTAACTCAGGTGTGGGTAAGTCCAGTATTTTGAATATGCTGGATGAGAATTTGAACCTTGCGGTGGGTGATATCAGCAAAAAGTTAGGCAGAGGCCGTCATACCACCCGTCATGTGGAGCTGTATCCCGTTTGTGACGGTTATATTGTTGATACTCCCGGTTTCTCCAGCTTTGATATGGAGCAGTGCGACGTTATGCGTAAGGAACAGTTGCAGTACTGTTTCAGGGAGTTTGCACCCTATATCGGTGAGTGCAAATTTACCTCTTGCTCTCATACCAAGGAAAAAGGGTGTAAAATTGTAGATGCTGTAAACAGTGGAGAAATTGCTATATCCCGTCACGAAAGCTATGTTCAGCTTTATAAAGAGGCGGCGTTGATTCCCGACTGGCAGCGCGATAAATCAAAATAATCACACTTTTAAGGGTGTGGCGTATAATAATATCAGAGCGATACCGAAATATGTATTGGCGGTGATGATTATGCGATGCAAACCACACGGAAAGAAAAAACAGCAGGCGCTGTGTCTTTTTTCATTCAGTGCAGGTGTGATAATTGCAGCCTTCTGTCCCTTTAAAGCACTGATTTTTCTGCTTAGCATAACTTTAGCCTTGCTTGGATTTGCGTATTTACGGTGCGCCTGAAGGAGGAGTTTTGCTATGCAGGTTGTAGTTGTTAAGAGTCCGAAGCTTTTAAGGGGCATTTTAAGGCTTATTTTTAAAATGAAAAAAGAGGATCCACTTACATAATCCACCGTTAGCGGTGGATTTTTCTTTTTATAACAGGGCAGTCGTAGTAGTCACCGTCATTTTTACCTTTGCCTATCTTTATTAGCATTTTGACTGTGAAGAAGGTATCAATTAAAAATAGAATGAATAAAAAGGTGGTTATCTGATAGGGAAAATTAAGCAGTATGGGGTTTATAATAGGGTGGACAATGTAAATAAACAGCAAGGAAAGTATGCCCCATATTGCCACAAAGGGTAAGCTGATGATACCCTTGTAGTTGGCGGTTACTTTGCTGTAATCCCATATTGTTACGTTGAAAATTGCAGTTGCTAAATAGCCGTAGATATACTCTGCCACAGTGCCTGTTATTGCACCTAATAAAATAACCGCCAAAATACTGCCTTTAAAGGGTTGTAGTACTGCGGATAACATAAGAGCACCCACACCGTAAACGGGGCATAGTGGGAGAATTAGCATGGTTTTACGGTTTTCCAGTCGCTGTCTTACTACAAGTGCGAATATTATTTCTAAAACAAAGCCTATAAATGAATATGTGAAAAAGGTTATAAATAAGTATGACAAAACAAAACTCCCTATACAAAGATACATTTATCTTTGGTATAGAGAGTTTTAATTATTCACAAATTGCAGCGATAATACTTTCTGCACACTTAATACCGTCAACAGCGGCAGAGGTAATTCCACCTGCATATCCTGCACCTTCACCACAAGGGTACAGACCCGTTATATCAGAGCAAAAGCTTTCGTTTCGCAGAATTCTCACGGGAGAAGAGCTGCGGGTCTCAGGTGCGGTAAGCAGTGCACTGTCATCGGCAAAGCCTTTTATTTTGTTATCCATAAGCAGTATGCCTTGTGATAGGGAATCGGAGATGAATTTCGGGAAAACCTCACGCAAATCACAAGCAACAACCGAGGGCAGATAAGTGGGGCACACTTTGGAAAAGGTGTTGGGCATACCCTTTAGAAAACTGCCTAAGGTTTGAGCAGGTGCTTTGTAGCTGCCCGTAAGGTTGTATGCCGCACGTTCTATTTTACGCTGAAATTCAATGCCTGCAAGCGGGTGGTCACTGCCGAAATCATCGGGGGTTATACCCACCAAAACAGCGCTGTTGGCATTTGCGTTATCACGGGCATAGTTGCTCATTCCGTTAGTAACTACCATACCTTGCTCGCTGGCTGCGGCAACCACGTATCCACCGGGGCACATACAGAAGGTGTAAACTCCTCTTCCGCTTGGCAGGTGGACCGCCAGTTTATAATCAGCCGCCGAAAGAGATGGGTGGTTATAAAAATCACCGTACTGAGATTTGTTTATAAACTCCTGAGTGTGCTCAATTCTGGCACCCACTGCAAAGGGCTTGGAGATCATAGGAATGTTGGTGTCAAACAAAGAGTGGAAGGTGTCACGGGCACTGTGACCGATAGCAACAACCACTTGATTGCAGGGAATCTCGTCACAGCCGTTTTTAGTTGAAACTACAACTGATTTTACAGCGTTGTTGTAAAGATTTACACGCTCCATTTTAGTTTCAAACTTAAACTTGCCGCCCAAAGCTTCAATCTTTTTACGCAGATTTACTATCACACTACGCAGTATATCTGTGCCGATATGAGGCTTTTGCAGATACAGTATATCATTAGGTGCACCACAGTCCACAAACAACTGCAAAACGAAGGAGATCCTGCTATCCTTAATACCGGTGTTGAGCTTTCCGTCGGAAAAAGTTCCGGCACCACCTTCACCAAACTGAACGTTGCTATCGGTGTTTAAAACGCCGTTTTTCCAAAAACTTTCAACCGCTTTCACACGGTCCTCAATCTTTTGACCACGCTCGACTATAATGGGATCAAGTCCTGCTTTTGCCAAAATGTAAGCGCAAAACAAACCTGCAGGTCCTGCACCTACAACAACGGGACGTGAAGTTGATTTTTTAGCAGAAGGGAAGGTGTAAACAGTAGGGGTAACTATGGTTGCGGTCTTACAGCCTGATTTTGCAATAACATCCTTTTCTTTGCCGAAATTAAGCGTTACATCCAAGGTTGCGGCAAAGAAAACGTCAGACTTGTTTCGTGCATCCACTGATCTGCGTGAAAGGGTAACGGATTTTATTTGAGTTTTATTGATTTTAAGCTTCTTTGCAGCCAAGCTTAACATAGTTGCATTATCATACTGCAAAGGCAATCTTATTCCGGTAATTCTGATCATTATACTGTCCTCGTAGCGGCGCTTTTACCTGCAATATATCCGCTGGAAAAAGCCCACTGCAGATTATATCCGCCGCAGTCGCCGTAAATATCCAGAACCTCACCTGCGGCATAAAGATTTCTAATAAGCTTAGACTGCATAGTTGCGCTGTCAAAATCATTGGTGTAAATACCGCCTGCAGTAACCTGAGCGTTGGCAAAGCCCTGCACACCCGTAACCTTAAAGGAAAACTGTTTTATTGTGTTAACAATGTTTTTAAGGTCGGTGGGTTTAAGCTGTGAGGTAGCGGTGGAAAGGGGATAGCCTGCGGCTTTTATCACCACTTGTCCCAAACGCTTATTCAGTATGCCGCTAAGCATATTTTCGCAGGTGGAATTTCTTTTTGATGCCGCTGTCACAAGCTGTAACAGACTGTTAAAATCATATTCGGGCATTAAATTCAGCTTTATCAAGCAGTTTTTGTTATAGTTATATGCCGCAATTCCCGATAACTGAAAAACGGGTGGGCCCGATAGACCGTAGTCTGCAAAAAGTACCTGACCAAACTCGGTGCGGACATTTTTATTGTCAACCGATATGGTAACGTCTGCATCAATTTTAATGCCTTTTAACTGCTTTACAAAATCGGTTTCGGTCTTAATCTGCGTGATAGCAGGTAAAAGGGGACTGCATTTATGCCCAAAAGCTTCAAGCAGCTTATAACCGCTGCCGTCTGACCCTAAATGTGGGCTCGACTTACCGCCTGCAGCAACTATACAACAGTCAAACTTATCACCTGATATGCTGAATTTTCCGTTTTGAGCGCCGATTTTATCAACGGAAACACCTAACCTAAACTTAACGCAAAGACGCTCACATTCAAAGCGTAAAGCGTCTAAAACGGTGCCTGCCTGCAGAGAGTAAGGGTAGTATTTATCCTCATCAAGTCGGGTAAGAACGCCCAAATTTTCAAAAAATGAAATAGTGTTCTCAACGCTAAAGGACTTAAGGGCAGGTAATGCAAAATCAGCATTTTTTCCGAAGTAATGAACAGGAAAAGCCTGACCGTTGGTATCATCAACGGTCAAGCCTGCGTTAATATTAGTTAAATTACAGCAACCGTTTCCTGTGGCAAGAATTTTCTTACCAACTCGATCTAATCTGTCGAAAACAGTTACGTCACAGTTGTTATCGGCGTATTTAGCGCTAATGGCAGCCACTAAACCTGCTGCACCGCCGCCGATTATTGCGATCTTATTGCTCATCTTTTAAAATCTTCTCAATCTGCATAAGCTGATCTTCAGTAAATTCCAAATTATTAACAGCGCCTACGTTTTCCTCAATCTGCTCAACACGGCTGGCACCGATAAGAACAGAGGTGGTGTTACGAAGCACCCAGGAAAGTGCCATCTGAGCCATAGTTTGTCCACGCTCAGCGGCAATAAGACTAAGCTTTCTGACTTTGTTTAAAGTAGCTTCGTCGATATTTTTCTCGGAAAGAGTACCTGTGGGGGTAGCCACTCTGGAATCAGCAGGAACACCTGTTAAGTAGCGGCTGGTGAGTATGCCTTGCTGTAAAGGACAAAAAGCAATAGAGCCAACGCCTTCCTCACTGAGAACGTCTAAAAGACCGTCCTCCACCCAACGGTTAAGCATAGAATAAGAGGGCTGATGAATGAGTAAGTGAACACCGTTTGCTTTCAATATCTCACTGGCTTTTTTGGTGTCCTCAGGGCCATAGTTGGAGATACCCACATAAAGTGCTTTACCTTGTTTTACTATATCGCAAAGAGCACCCATGGTTTCCTCTAAAGGAGTTTCGGGATCAGGACGGTGGTGATAGAAAATATCAACGTAATCAAGGTTCATACGTTTCAAGCTCTGGTCAAGGGATGAGATGAGATACTTTCTGGAACCCCAATCACCGTAGGGTCCTTGCCACATATAATAACCAGCCTTAGTGGAGATAACCATTTCATCACGGTAAGGACGAAAATCCTTTTCCATAACAGCACCAAAGGTTTCCTCAGCAGAACCGGGAGTAGGTCCGTAGTTATTAGCAAGATCAAAATGGGTAATGCCAAGATCAAAAGCAGCTCTAAGCATTTTTCTGGAATTGTCAAAGGGACGAAGGTCACCAAAGTTTTGCCACATACCCAAAGAAACAGCCGGGAGCTTTAATCCTGAGTTTCCGCATTTGCGGTAAGACATACCGTCGTAACGGGATTGATTAGCAAGATACATAATATTATCCTCCTGAGTTAATTATTGGTTTTATTATAAATGATAAAAAACAAAAAGTCCAGCAAAACAAAGCATTTTGCCGGACTTATAATTTATTTGGATTTATTTTTATTAAGCTGCAAAGCGGATGAAACGATACCTGTAAATGCAATTAAAAGGAATATACCTACAATCACAAAGAATGAACCGTTAATAATACCTGTGGAAACAGAGGTTGCAATAATACCTGCAATTCCTAAACAGCAGCCCAGTGCCAAAAGGGAATAGGTGATCAAAAGCTTGATCTTTTGGGTTTTGACTGAAATATCCTGAAGGGTAGATGCAGCCAGTGTAAGGGATAACAGATAGTGCAAGGGTAAGAATACAAGCACAAAAATATAATCGGTATCAGAAAACAATCCGTTTACCACCAAACCGATGTATGCGGCAGTCAAAAGAAAAAAGAAGCTGTTAAACATAATGTTATTCACACGGCTGTTTTTAACTAACAGGCTTACAAATGTGAGTATGGGTGCTATAAAAGAAACAGCGGTACAAATCCACATAAAAATGTGCAGGTAAGGAGCATCTACCTGAAACTGCTCTAACAATGCGTTGAAAATAGGCATACACAGTAAAAGATAGACACCGTAAATTACAGAATAAAAAACAGCGCAGAATTTTGAAGATGCATTAGCTTTTGAAAAAATTGAAAAAGCAGCGCAGATCAAAACAGCGGTAATGGAGCAAAAAATAAGAAATATTTGCATAATTATCACACCTCAATTTTAATATGATAATTATAGCTTACCCAATTTAAAAAGTAAAGGCTTATTTATTGAACTTTTCGTAAAGAATAGACAGTGCTTTTTTCTCAATACGTGATACGTAGGAACGGGAAATGTTTAGCTTTTGAGCAACTTCCCGTTGAGTCAGCTCAGGCTTGCCGTTAAGACCGTAGCGATATTCAATAATACTGCGCTCACGCTCATCCAGACATTCGTTTAAATACTTCCTTAACCTTTTACATTTCATTTTAGTGTCAATATCCTCGATTATGTCAATATCATCGGCTATAACGTCAATAAGCGTTAGGGCGTTGCCGTCTTTGTCGGTGTCAATGGGATCACTCATAGATATATCCTGAGCGGTTTTGCGTTGACTTCTGAAATACATAAGCACTTCATTTTCAATGCACCGAGCGGCATAGGTGGCAAGTCTTGTTTTTTTGGTGTTGTCAAAGCTGGAAATGGCTTTGATAAGTCCGATAGTGCCGATAGATATTAGATCGTCTTGGTCGTATCCTGCAGAATAGTATTTTTTTATAATATGTGCCACCAGCCTTAAATTATGTTCTATCAGCTTTTCTCGGGCATTTTTATCTCCTTCATTCAGCATTTTGTCAAGATACTCCTGCTCTTCTTTAGCAGTCAACGGACGTGGGAAAGCGCCTGTGTTGGAAACGTGGAGTATTAAAAACAGCATTTTACCCCATATCATCTCTAAAATTTGCCAAAACATACTATCAACTCCTATGCAAATATATGCTTAAAAAATCATAAAAATAATTGCGTTAATGGGAAAAGTGTGATAATATTATTAAAACGGAGGTGTGCAGATGTATAACGCTATTGATCCTGCTAAAATCGAAAAGAGAAATATACTTAAACATTCAAATATTATGGGGATTGCAGTGGTTGGTGTGTCTGTATTATCCCTACCGCTGTCTGCTTTGGTTATATTTTTATGTAATTTACTTTTTTCTGTTTCACCATTGAAATTATCCACTTTGATGCAGACTGACATTGTTGTAGCATACGCAATAAATGCGGTTATCACACTTTTTGTTTTTACTGTACCTTTTGTTATTTTCGCAAAGGTGTTAAAGTGCAAAATCTCAGAGGAGGGTTTGTTTGGCAAACCTTTTAAGGGGTCAGCACCTTTTCTTTGTGTCCTTTTTGGTATGGGTATGACCTTTGCAGGTAATTTTG
This sequence comes from Clostridia bacterium, assembly GCA_017407705.1. GTDB lineage: Bacteria > Bacillota > Clostridia > Oscillospirales > Acutalibacteraceae > RGIG2202. The sequence continues at coordinate 28,636 of JAFQWA010000002.1, read as the reverse complement.
CAACGGGAATTTTCGCTATCATCACAAAAGTGCTGTTTGGCGTTGAGCCTATTGAACCTCAGTTAGGCGTTTCCGATAACAGTATTTTGAGTATTGTTATTGAGGTTTTGTTGGTGGCAGCGATACCTGCGTTGATCGAAGAATTTGCTTTTCGCGGTGTGTTACTTGCAGTGTTTAAGCGTTTTGGTAATTGGCCGGCAATAATTGTTACTACTGTGCTTTTTGCTTTTATGCACTGCAACTTTGTGCAAATTCCTTTTGCGCTTTTTGCAGGTTTTGCTTTTGGTGTTATAACCGTTGCAACCAAGTCTATCTGGCCTGCTGTGATAGTGCATTTTTTAAACAACAGCCTTGCAGTTTTAAGCCAACATATGGCTGACTATATTTTCGGCGCACTTTTTTATTTGATTATAATAGTTGGAATAATCGCCTTTGTATTTCTTATTAAAAAGGAAACTTTTAAAAATTTAAAGCCCGACGTTCCGTCTTGCTTAAAAGTTTCACAGAGAACCATAAAGCTTTTATTCTCACCGGTTATGGCTGTGGCAATTGTTTTGTTTGTAATTGCATCACTTTTTATGTTCCAAACGGTGTAGCTTATGGAATACGAGTGTTTTATGCAACGGGCACTGGAGCTGGCTCAGCTTAGCTTTGATGAGGGTGAAGTGCCGGTAGGTGCCGTTGTGGTGAAGGACGGCGTGATAGTAGGTGAGGGCAGAAATCGACGTGAGCTGGGTAAAAATGCTTTAGCCCACGCTGAGATCGAGGCAATCAACAACGCTTGTGAGAATTTAGGCGGTTGGAGATTGTTTGAGTGCGATTTGATAGTCACCTTAGAACCTTGCCCTATGTGTGCAGGAGCTATAATCAATTCACGGATAAAAACCGTGGTTTACGGCGCTAAGGATAACAAGACAGGGTCTGTGGATTCGGTGGTATCTCTTTTTGATCTGCCTTATAACCACAAGCCTCAGGTCATATCAGGCGTGTTAGAACAAAAATGTTCAGATATTTTATCTGATTTTTTTAAAAATTTAAGAGAAAGAAAGCGGAGGAACTAGTATGGAACAATTTTTAAACAAACTGATCGGTATTGCAACCGACGTAGGACTTAAATTGCTTATTGCAATTGTTGTGCTGATCGTTGGTTTACGTCTGATCAAATGGATCGTCAAACTTGTTTGCGACGGAAAACTTATGGAGAAGACTGACAAAAGTCTTAGATCTTTTGTAAAAAGCCTTTTAGGTATGGGACTTAAAGCCCTGCTGTTCATTACTGTTGCAGGTATTTTGGGAATCCCCACCACATCATTCATCACCATTTTGGCATCTGCAGGTGTTGCAGTAGGTCTTGCTTTGCAGGGTGCACTCAGCAACTTTGCAGGCGGTGTTATGATCCTTATCTTCAAGCCCTTTAAGGTAGGCGATTACATCCAGGCAGGTGGTAATGAGGGTACTGTTACCGACGTTACTATCATCTACACAAAGCTTACCACTGCAGATAACAAGCTTATCACAATGCCCAACGGTTCGTTGACCAACGCTGCTGTTATCAACCACACCGCTGAGGATACTCGTCGTGCTGACTTTGCATATTCAGTGCCTACTACCACTGAAATTGATAAGGTAAGAGAGATCTTGCTCAAAGTTGCTAACGACTATGATCTGGTTATCGACAAGCCCGCTCCTGCTGTTACAGTTAAGAGTCACAGTGCTGCTGCTGTTGATTATCAGCTTTCTGTATGGTGCAAAACCGATGATTACTGGACAGTTTTGGCAAATGTTAACGAGCTTGTAAAGAGAGCTTTTATTGAGAATAATATCTAATTTTCAGCGGTAAAAAATTTTTTTGAAAAAATGTAAATTTATACTTGATTTAGAGTTCAGTATGTTGTATAATACTAAAGCACTCGCCGGTGTGATGGAATTGGCAGACGTGCTGGACTCAAAATCCAGTGGTAGCGATACCGTACCGGTTCGACCCCGGTCACCGGCACCAAAAACAAAACCTCGTTCGTTTGAACGGGGTTTTTGTTTTGCCCAAAAATAATCCTTGTATATTTTTTAGTTTCAATGTAGAATGGTGGTGAGGGGGAATATATTATGAAAATCGGCGTTAAAAAGCTTTCCTATGACAAGGTAATGGCTTTACCTTCACCTAAGCGTAAAAAACCGAAAAAGCCTAATATGTTTTTTCGTGTACTTATAAAACTGTTATCGGTTATGTCAATGAAGAAGGATAACTTCACATATAAAACCTACGATATGGAAAAAGCAGGGGATGAGCCTTGTCTTATTTTTATGAACCACTCCAGCTTTGTTGACCTTGAAATTGCATCAAACATTTTGTTTCCCAAGCCCTTTGGTATTGTCTGCACCACAGACGGTTTTGTGGGCAAAGAGTGGCTTATGAGAAGCATAGGATGTATTCCTACACAAAAATATGTCAGTGATCCTTCGCTAATTTCTGATATGAAATATGCCTTAAAAGAGAAGAAAATGAGTGTGCTGATGTACCCCGAAGCCAGCTACACCTTTGACGGTTGCGCCACCACCTTGCCACGTAGATTGGGCCTTTTGGTGAAGCGTCTTGACGTTCCGCTGGTTATGATTACTACTAAGGGTGCTTTTGCCCGTCAGCCCTTGTATAATTGCCTTAAGCTGAGAAAGGTAAACGTTAGTGCGGACGTTAAATGTTTGCTGTCAAGGGATGAGATAAAAGAAAAGTCGGTTGATGAGATAGACGCTATTATCGACGAAGCCTTTTCCTTTGATAATTTTGCCTGGCAGCAGCAAAACAAGGTGGTTATTGACGAGCCCGAACGTGCAAAAGGACTTGAGCGTATACTTTACAAATGTCCTCACTGCTTAAAGGAAGGACAGATGGTGGGTGAGGGTAGCACAGTTACCTGTAAGGCCTGCGGTGCCCGGTATGAGCTTGATGTTTACGGATATTTGCGTGGTGTAAACTGCGATGCAAAATTCACCCACATTCCCGACTGGTATAATTGGGAAAGGGAACAGGTGAGACAAGAACTGATAAATGGCGAATATAAGCTTGAAACAGATGTTGATATCTGTATGCTGGTGGATTTTAAATGTGTTTACCGTGTGGGTGATGGTAGGCTTGTCCATGATGAAAGCGGTCTTACCCTTTCAGGCTGTGACGGTAAGCTTAACTTTTTCCAGTCTGCCACCTCAACCTATGGACTTTATGCCGATTATTACTGGTATGAGCTGGGCGATATTATTTGCATAGGTGACCGTCAGCGACTGTATTACTGTTTCCCTAAGGGTGAAGTATCAGTTGCAAAGACACGTTTGGCAGCGGAAGAGCTGTATAAAATAAAGAGAAGTGAAAAAAAGAAAAAAGCAGTTGCAAAATAACTAAAAACCCCGTTTTCAACGGGGTTTTTAGTATATATTGAGAGGCTTTTTCAAAAAATAAATATATATTGTGTTATAATCCAAAAATACCCTTTACAAATACGACAAAATTTGATATTATTATATAAAATATATTTGTGGTGAAAATGATGAAAAAGTTTTTTATTCTTAACGCAATTAAAAATATGGATAAAAAAGCACTTATCGAAACTGCCAAGAAATCTGCAAAAGAAGCAGGTAAGTTCTGGCCTTTTGTTTTGCTTGATATTATCTGGTGCGGCTTGAAATACGGTACCGGTTATATCGAGTATTGGGTGTTTAAATTTTATAAAATTCCTAAGAAAATGCGCAAGACCTACTATTCAAGAGGAAATAATAACAAAATTGTCCGTGCTTTGAACAATCCTGAATACAACGAGTATTTTGACTCTAAGATTTTGTTTAACAAAACCTTTGCAAAGTATGTAAAACGTGAGTGGCTTGAAACCGAAAACCTTTCTTTTGAGGACTTTCAGGCTTTCTGCTCACGTCACGATTACTTTGTTGCAAAGCCCAATAAAGATACCTGCGGTAAGGGTGTTGAAAAGTATATAGTCAGTGAGATCGAGGATATTAAATCGGTTTATGACCATATCAAATCAGGTGACTTCGGCCTTATCGAAGAGGGAATACATCAGCATCCCGATATTAACGCTATTTATCCCGGTGCTGTTAACACTATCCGTTTCTTGATGATTAAGAAAGACGGTGTTAACCATATCGTTTTCGTTGCTATCCGTATGGGACATAACGGTATGTGCGTTGATAACTTTGATAACGGCGGTATGAGTGCTCAGATAAATGAGAAAACAGGTGAGATCTACACTGTTGCGGTTGACGGTGAAAACAAGATATACACACACCACCCCTATACCGGCACACCTATTACTGGTGCATTTATTCCTATGTTTGATGAGTGTCTGAAAATGGTTGACGATGCTTGCAATATCGTTCCTGAGATCAGATATGTGGGTTGGGACGTTACTGTGTCGGATAAAGGTCCTCAGCTGATTGAGGGTAACCGTTATCCCGGATGTCTTTTGTATCCCGAATTTAATGAAAAGCAGGAAGGCTATCTTCCCATTATTAAAGAAATTCTTGGTGATGAATGGGAGAAAGTAGGCATTAAGGGTTTATAATTTAAAGTTTAATTGACTTTATTTTAACTTAGTGATACTATTAAATAGTAAAATTTAAACATAAAGGAAGTACCGATTATGAAAAATGTTACAGTTTTTGACCATCCGTTGATCCAGCATAAGATTTCGATTTTGAGAAAGATCGAAACCGGAAACAAAGAGTTCCGTGAGTTGGTGGAAGAGATCACTATGCTTATGTGCTATGAGTCACTTCGTGATTTGTCTTTGGAAGAGGTAGAGATAACCACTCCTATCACCAAAACAACCACAAAAATGCTCGCCGGCAGAAAGATGGCTGTTGTGCCGATCTTGAGAGCAGGTCTTGGAATGGTAAACGGTGTGCTTAATCTTGTTCCTGCTGCTAAGGTGGGTCATATCGGTTTGTACCGTGATGAGGAAACTCTGGAGCCTCAAGAGTATTACTGCAAGCTGCCTGCAAACCTGGAAACAAGAGACGTGTTTGTAGTTGATCCTATGCTTGCTACCGGTGGTTCTGCCGCCGCTGCTATTGACTTTATTAAGCAGCGTGGTGGGGATAACATCAGATTTATGTGCATTATTGCCGCTCCCGAGGGAATAGAGGCTTTGTCAAAGGCACATCCTGACATTCAAATCTACTGCGGTCACGTTGACGAGAAGCTTAATGAACACGGTTATATCGTTCCCGGATTAGGCGATGCCGGTGATAGAATTTTCGGTACAAAATAAGTTTCGATAAAATAAAAACCTGTTGCGATTTTGCAGCAGGTTTTTTCATATCATAATTGCAATTTGTGAGGAAATATGATATTATATTTTTAATAACTACATTCTTTAAAAAAAGGAATGATATAATGACAAATCTTAAAAAATTAGAAAACCGAAATTCTACCCTTGATATAATAAGAATTGTGTCTGTTATATTGGTAATGTCGGTGCACTTTTTCCTTTATACAGGCTTTTACAGTGAGCCTATGAAAGGGCCCACAATGTTTTTGATGTGCGTTATGCGTACGTTCTTTTCAGCCTGTGTACCCATGTTCTTACTGCTTAGCGGATACTTGATGTCAACTAAGACGCTGTCTAAAAAGTATTATTTTGGCTTATCCAAAACAGTTATTACTTATGTGATGGCAGGTATTGCTTGTGTTGCATACCGTGTTTTCTTCCTTAAAAACGCTTTTGTGTTTAAGAAGGTTTTGTTTAGCTTTTTGGATTTTTCTGCCGCACAGTATGCCTGGTATATTGAGATGTATATCGGTTTGTTCTTGCTGATACCTTTCTTGAATATTATTTATAATAAGCTTGAAAGTAAAAAGCATAAGCAGTGGTTGGTCGTTACTATGGTGCTGCTTACCGCAGTTCCTACCTTATTCAATGTTTTTAATTTAGACAATCCTGCCTGGTGGGGAAATCCCGCATCTTCCGACACCTTTAATGCCGTTATGCCTGACTGGTGGATCGGATTTTATCCCGTAACCTTCTATTTTACCGGCTGTTATTTGCGTGAGTTTGGTTTGAAATTTAAAACCCGAACCTTAACTCTGCTTTTAATAATCACAACGCTTGCTTTTGCCGCCTTTAACTTCTGGCGTAGCTACGGCGTTGGCTTCAAAACAGGTCTGTATGCTTATTGGTACGGCTTCCAGCCCTATGTAACATCAGTTTTACTGTTTGAACTGTTAAACCGTATTAAGTGCGATAAGATGTCACACAGCACTAAGTTTGTTTTGTGGAAGGTATCGGATTTAGTACTTAGTATGTACTTGGTTTCCTATATTTTCGATTCCTTCATCTATGCTAAATTGGTAAAAGCAGTGCCAGTTATGACCGACCGCATTAAGTGGTTCGCACTTACTGTTTTATTTGTGTTTGTATGCTCATTACTGTTGGCTATTATACTGCATTTCATTGAAGAATTTATCAAGTTCATTTATAGAGCGATAGTAAATTTTATTAAGTCGTTGAGTCAGGCAGATGCAAATACTGTAAGAGATCTGTGCTTTATATTGTTGTTCATATCAGCGGCGGTGTTGGCTATTTGGAAAGCACCCTTGGGCTTTGGCGGTAACGATGAAGCATTTTATCTCACTGTACCGCACCGTTTGGGCCTGGGTGATGCTCTGTTCAGAGATGAGTGGCATTTATCACAGATGTCAGGTCTTATCACCACACCTTTTGTGTGGCTGTATCGTACACTTTTAGGTTCTACTGACGGAATACTCTTAGCTGCAAGATATACATACATCGTATTACACGGATTAGTATCAATCTTTGCCTATGTAAGACTTAAAAAGTACGGCTACTGGGCAGTTCTGGGAACCGTTTTATACTTTGTATATACCCCTTACGATATAATGGCATTAAGCTACAATACTATGGCAATCGACTTTATATTGCTGTCAGGTATTTTGCTTTCCACATCAAAACCCGAAAAGAAAATACATTTTGTTTTTGCAGGTTTGTGCCTTGCAGCAGCAGTGCTTTGCTGTCCTTACTTAGCAGTGGCTTATGCAATTTATGTGTTGTGCGTAGTACTTCACACACTGCTTAAAAAGAGGGGATTCACAAAGCTTGCTGTGTGTGACGATGTTTTTTCACCCACCACATTTATTTGGTTTACCTTCGGTATTGTTATATTAGCGGCAGTATTCGTTATTTATATAGCGGCAACCTGTGGATTTGATGCTATATTCAAAAATCTGCCTCTTATGTTGACAGACCCTGAACATCCTCAGATTGGTATTATGACAAAGCTGAAGAGCTATTTCAAATATTTCTATGAATGTCATCCCAGATTTAAGATAGTTTTCTACAGCTACCTTGCAACACTTGTGGCTATGCTTGTTGACAGAAACCGCAGAAATCACCGTGCTTTCTATCTCATTATCAGCGGCATTACTACAATAGTTTGTCTGCTTATGTTTGTGCCGAAATTACTCACAAACTATTACAACGCTATTATGATGCCTATGATCTTTGTGGGTCTTACATCATATATTCTCTGCAAAGACAAGCCTAAGGCTTTGTTCAGCACTGTGTTTGTAGGCGGATTGCTTTACTCCTTTGCGGTTACTATGTCATCTAACCAGTATTTCTACGTGGTGGCTATGGCTTGTGCTGTTGTGAATGTGGCAAGCTTTGTGTTCCTTTCACAGGTTCTTAAAGAGATGAAAGAATGTCCTGATGAGGTGGCGTACAGTCAGTGGCTTAGAAGATCCGGTGCTTTTGTTTGTGCGTTTGCTATCGGCGTGCTGGGATTTTTGCAGGTTTATACTAAGATAAATCATTGCTTCTGGGAACCTGCTGTAAATACCCTTACCTATAAGATTACCAGCGGTCCTGCTAAGGGAATATATACAACTTCCGCTAATGTATCAGTGTATGAAAGTATTAGCAAGGACCTTGATTACTACGAAACTGTACCAAAGGGTGACATCCTTATGCTTACAGAACGCACCTGGTGCTATCTGGCGGTGGATGACATGCCTTACGGTTCTTTCTCGGCTTGGATATCCGGTGAAAATCCCACCGCTTTAAAACGTCTGCAGGACTATTATGAGGTCAATCCCAATAAGGTGCCTGATTACATTTATATTCCTAAAGTATCAAATCTCAATAAGTCTTTAATCTGTTCTATCGCACAGAAAAAGGGCTATACTCTAATTGAGAACGAAACCAGTTATAAACTGAACAGAAAATAATTTAAATCCCTGCTGCATTTTGCGGCAGGGACTTTTATATATCGACATTTTTCCTTGTTTCGTTAACAAATTATTTTTATAAATCTCACAATCTATTAAAACTGTTGTAACATTTATGGTTTATTATAATACTTGTAGGGCAGCTAATATTTCCCCCAAAATATTAAACCTATACCCGCTGCCTGATACCTGCCGATGTGAGTACCATCGGCAGGTAGGGCAGACCAAACTAAAATATCAGGCGATCACTTCTCCCTGTCGCTTGAATATAAGCTGTTATGTGGATAAATTTATATCTGCATAGCGGCTTTTTTATGTTGTAATATTGAAATTGTTGCTATATAATATGGGAAAGGGGAATATAAGAAACAGATTTTAATGTTTTGCTATGATTATAAACAAGAATTCTCAGGGAGTTTAATTATGGAATATTTGGTTACAGATATACAGCGCTTTTGTGTGCACGACGGTGACGGCATCAGGACAACTGTGTTTTTGCAGGGCTGTCCGCTTACCTGTAAATGGTGCCACAACCCCGAAACCCAGTCCACAGACCCGCAGTTTTTCTATGACGCAAATAAGTGCGTTGGCTGTGGTGCTTGTGCAGAAAGCTGCGTTGGCAAGGCGCATACTGTTTGCGATGAGGGGCATTTGCTTGATAGAACTAACTGCGTTGCCTGTAAAAAGTGTTACGATGCTTGTGTTTTCGGAGCAATAACTCCCGTAGCTAAAACGATGACTGATGATGAAATTGTAAAAGTGGTTATGAAGGATGCCGCTTATTATGAAAATGGTGGCGGTGTGACCCTTTCAGGCGGTGAGCCTTTATTTGATTTTGATAAGGCTGTGCATCTGTTTAAGCACTTTAAGGAAAAGGGGCTTAATACTGCGGTGGAGACCAGCGGTATGTTTATTGGCGACGTTAAAAAGCTTGAAGGGTTAATAGATATAGCGCTGTATGATGTGAAAGACACTGATGAAAAGCGTCTTTTGGAAAACACCGGTGCCGATCTTGAGCTGGTGCTTAAAAACCTTAAAGCTTTGGATGAAATAGGCGTTAAAACCGTGCTTCGCCTTATAATGCTTAAAGGGGTTAATATGACTGAGCAACACGCTAAAGCGGTTTTTGAGATATACAAGTCTTTGGAAAACTGCCAGTACGCAGAGCTTTTGCCGTACCACACATACGGTGAGTCGAAAAACGAAAGGCTCGGTAATGAGCCTGATCCACGTGATGAGTGGGTGCCTTCAAAGGATGAGCTTTTGGAGTTTGCCAAAAATATGGGGGATATGCCCATAAAGGTAAGCGGAACAATGTTATAAAAAAAGAATGCGATTGAATTTCAATCGCATTCTTTTTTTAGTTGTTCAGATAATATTTAACAAGTGCTTGCAAAAGCTCATCACGGTCTAACTTTCTGATAAGGCTTCGTGCGTTGTTATGAGTGGTGATATAAGTAGGATCCTCTGATAAAAGGTATCCAACAATCTGGTTTATAGGATTATATCCCTTTTCCTTCAATGCATCGTAAACCTGAGTTAAAATAACACGCATTTGTACCTCTTGTTCATTACCCAGTGAAAATGTCATAGTCTTGTCCAACGCTGTAACCACCTTTCTTATTAAAATATATGCAAGTAATATTTTATTTATTCAAAACTTTCATAGCGTTCATATTAAGATATTCCGCTACATCTTTGCCAAATTCATCAATAATAACACTGTACCCCTCGGCAATATTACATTTTCTTTTGTGGGTGTTGTGAGTGTCGGAGCCGATGTAAGAAATACATCCGTTTTCCAAAAGACGTCTGGCTTCCTTTAACGTCTTTCGCTCTAACAGGGCAGAAGCGTTAAGCTGAAGCTCACATCCAAGGTCAATAAGCTCGTCAATCACATCTCGGTAATATTTAATATAATCAAAATATCTGTCAATATGGGCAATTACCGGTATTACATTGTAATTTGATGCAACCTGATTTATTAAATTAAGAATATGTGAGTTGATCTCTTTCTCGTGAGGAATCTCCAGCAAAATACGGTCAGTGCCGCTTATACAAAGGTCTTTCACAGATGAAAGAAGCGTTAAGTCCCTACACAAGTAAACCTCTGCTGCTAAGTGCAGGTTAATACCTGTTTGATTGGCAGCGCACAGTTTTTCATATCTGTCTTGTCTTATATTGATAAACTTATTAACGTCATCGGTATCAGCATAAAAATGGGAGGTCAAGAGAATGTCAGAAACATTTTGCTGCTTCTCTGAATCCAATATTTTAAGTGATTTTTCAATGGTGGTAGGACCGTCATCAATATCAAAGAGGATATGAGAGTGAAAATCAACTATATTATTCAGCTGTATCTGAGGTGTTTTGTTCCTCGGTTTCAGTATCTTCATAATAATCGTAGTATCCGTAATAGTTATATTTTCTGTATCTGCTGGTCTTTTCTTCAAATGTCTCATTCAAGATGATACCAAGAATATCAGCATCAACAAACTCCAAACTCTTTATAGCTTTGATAAGCTCGGGGTGGGGAGTAACACCCTGTTTTGCAATAAGAATTACACCGTCAGTAAGCTTTGTAAGCAACAAAGCATCTGAAACGTAGTTAATGGGCGGACTGTCAAATAGTATGAAATCAAAGGTTTTCTCAAGGCCATCAATAAGATTTTTCATATTGGGGCTCTGGATAAGCTCTGCAGGGTTGGGAGGAATAATTCCAGAAGGCAGGATGTAAAGATTTTCATAAGTTGTAGCAGTAACACATTCGGTGATCTGATTAAAACCTGCCAATACGTTAGAAAGACCGGGCACGTTCTCACAGTTGAAAAATCTGTGAATACGGGGCTTTCTCATATCGCAGTCGATAACAAGCACCTTAGCGCCGGTCTGTGCCAATGACACAGCCAGGTTAGCACAGGATGTACTTTTACCGTCACGGGGAAGAGCACTGCTGAAAAGGACTTTCTTACAACCTGCATTTTTACTTGTTGCAAAAATAAAGTTTGTTCTTATATTTCTAAATGCCTCAACAACTGATCTGTCTGATTTTGTTTTAGCAAGCTTACTTACACGCTTAGTTCTTTTACGATTCATTTTCTTAACTCCTAAACAATAAAACTGTTATTTAATACTGGGAACACTTCCAAGAACAGGAATGTTGTAATGACTTTCGATATCTTCTTCACTCTTAATTCTGTTATCCAAGAGATCGCCCAATATTGCAATAAGAGCAACCAAAATCAATGCAGCGAAAGCAGAAATGAGAGTATTTTTAAGAACTGCCGGCAGGGAAGAAGCAGGAGTAACTCTGGGTCTGTCAATAATTTTTACAGAACCTGCGGGAATGGCTTCCTCGATTGCGTTTTTAGAAAGCTTGGTAATGCTTTGGGCAATTGCAAGGGCTTCCTGATTGTTATCGGTAGTTACTTTTACAGAGAATATCTGAGTACCGTCTTTCGAGCCCATAGTAACCATACCTTTTATTTGTGATGCACTGTAGGTCAGACCGCAATCCTCAGAAACTTTCTCAAGGAAGGAATCACTTTGCAAAATAACAATATATGTGCTAACAAGCTTCTCAGCAGCATCAATACCGCTGTTGGTAACCTGGTTTTGAGCACCTGTTGTAGAAAGCAGATCAACATATACTAAAGAAGTGGCAGTATATTGCTGCTTAATAAGTAATTTTGAAAGGGTAAATGATACTGCACCGCTTAAAAGAGTACACAATAAAATTATGAACCACTTTTTGATAATAGCGGAAAATATGTCTTTTAACTTGAATTCCATTATGATACCACCTAAAATATATATTCATACAGATACATTATAATACAAAACAAAAAATAAGTAAACAACAAATTTGAAAAAAATACAAATTTTATTGTTTACTTATAAGTTTTTAACAGATTTGAAAAAATCAGGATTGTTTATCCTCAAGTTTTACCTTTTTCACGTAAATTAAGTAAAATTTAGTGTAGAAATAGTGAAGTGCAATAACGATAGATCCAACAGCAGGACCAAAATAAAAAACATAGATCATTTTGTTGGTGCCGTACATATATGTAAAAGCATTAAAAAGCCCTAACAGTGATCCAAAATAAACAATCAAGATCATAACGCCCAAAACAGCATTAATAACCACCAGACTGATTTCCAGCTGATTTTTAACCATCGCTACAACAATACCTAACGCCGCAACCAGGTATATGCCTAACACAACATAAGGAGTCAGCTTACCTAATCTGTTGTTTACGTTCAACAAAATGGTGTCGTTATCAGACAGGCCGCTGATCTCAACCATAAGTACGATGGTATAAAATATGAATATTAAGTTAGAAAAAAACAAACTAATGGATATTTCGTCTGCTTTTGAATGTTTGAATAACATACCCATAATCCTTTCTGTTAAGTTACAGAAATCTCTTGTTTAATTTAATTATAGAACTTTAATATAAAAAGTCAATGAAATATTAGCAAAATTTATATGTTTTTTTGTAAAATAAATGATTGAATTTAGTACTTTAAACTGTTATAATAATATAACGTATGGTATTAGGAGAAATGTATGGATTTTAAAAAGATAATTGTTGTGTGCGGTCACTACGGATGCGGTAAAACAAATCTGGCTATAAACATCGCACTTGATCTGAAAAAACAGAATAATGTTTTGCTTATAGATATGGACGTTGTAAACCCCTATTTTCGCTCCTCTGAGTATAAACAGTTGTTGGAGCAAAAGGGGATAGACGTTATTGTTCCGCAGTTTGCAAATTCCACGTTGGATGTGCCGTCACTTTCCGCTTCGATCGCTTCTGCTTTCAGCTATGACGGATATGTGGTGTTTGACGTGGGCGGTGATGACGTGGGTGCTGCTGCTATGGGCAGGTATTACGCTCAGTTAAACGCCGCTGATCACGAGATCATTTACGTTGTAAATCAGCATAGAAATCTTACTGAGTCGCCGGAACAGGCGGTAGAGATTTTGCGTGAGATTGAGTACCGTGCAAGATTTAAGGCTGACTGTATTGTTAATAACTCACATATGTCTTACAGCACCAAGGCCGATGATGTTTTATCATCGAACGATTATGCTAAAGAGATTTGCGACATTACCGGTTTGCCCCTTAAATTTACTGCTGTTAAATCTGATATAGCAAACGAGGTATCAGATAAGATTTCAGACATTTATCCCGTTGATATCATTGTCAAGCCCGTTTGGGAATGATTGATATAAATTTACATATTTTACACGGAGGTGTTTTAATTGGCTAAATTAACTATCAGAGAGGACATCTGCAAGGGTTGTGAGCTTTGTGTTAACGCTTGCCCTAAAAAGCTTCTCAGCCTATCTAAAGACAGACTGAATGCGAAGGGTTATCATCCCTGCGAGATTACAGATCAGGATGCTTGTATCGGTTGTGCTATGTGCGCTATGATGTGCCCCGATTGTGCGATTAAAGTAGAAAAATAAGTTCAGAAAGGATTGAAATAAAATGGGCGAAAGAGTTTTAATGAAAGGTAACGAAGCCCTTGCTGAAGCTGCTATCTTAGCAGGCTGCAAGCACTTCTTCGGATATCCTATTACTCCCCAAACAGAGGTTGCCGCTTATATGGCAAAGCGTTTGCCTAAAATCGGCGGTACATATCTTCAGGCAGAATCAGAGGTTGCTGCTATCAATATGGTACAGGGAGCTGCAGCTTGCGGCATCCGTGCTATGACATCATCCTCATCACCCGGAATAAGCCTTAAAACAGAGGGTATTTCTTATATGGCAGGTGCAGACGTTCCTGCTGTTATTATCAACGTTCAGCGTGGAGGCCCCGGTCTTGGCGGTATTCAGCCTTCTCAGGCTGACTATTGGCAGGCTACTAAAGCTATGGGTCACGGCGATTTCCACGTTTTGGTATTTGCACCTTCAACCGTTCAGGAAATGGTTGACCTTGTAAACTTAGCTTTCGAAAAGGCTGACGAATACAGAATGCCCGCAGTTATTTTGTCTGACGGTATGTTGGGTCAGATGATGGAGCCTGTTGAGATCAAAGCAGCAGAGCCCAAGACCTTTGACAAACCCTGGGCAACCTGTGGTCACGGTGGCAAACGTGCTCATAACATTGTTAACTCACTTTATCTGCAGGCAAACGAGCTTGAAAGATTGGTTAAAGAGCGTTTTGAGCGTTATGAGAAAATCAAGGCTACTGAGCAGCGCGCTGAAGAGTATATGATGGATGATGCTGATATTGCAATCGTTGCATACGGCGCTACATCACGTGTTGTTAAGGCTGCTGTTAAAGAGGCAAGAGCTATGGGTATTAAAGTAGGCTGCATCAGACCTATCACCCTTTGGCCGTTCCCCACAGAAGCTATTGAAAAGGCTGCTAAGTCTGTAAATCAGTTCTTGGTTTGCGAAATGAGTATGGGACAGATGGTTGACGACGTTAAGTTGGCTGTTAACGGCGCTGTTCCTGTTGAATTCTACGGCAGAACCGGTGGTATGATCCCCGAGCCTGCTGAAATACTTGCACAGATTGTTGAGTTAAATAAAAAGGGAGGTGCAAAATAATGGCAGTTGTATTTGACAGACCTAAGGCATTACTTGATGTGCCTACACATTATTGCCCCGGTTGTACTCACGGTATTATCCACCGTTTGGTAGCTGAGGTTATGGATGAGCTGGGAATCGAAGATCGCACTGTTGGCGTTGTTCCCGTTGGCTGCTCAGTTTTAGCATATAACTATTTCGGATGCGACGTTATTGAAGCACCTCACGGTCGTGCTCCTGCTATTGCAACAGGTGCAAAACGTGCTCTTCCTGACAACGTAGTATTTACATATCAGGGTGACGGCGACCTTATCGCTATTGGTACTGCTGAAACTGTTCACGCTGCAACCCGTGGCGAGAACATCACTATCATCTTCGTAAACAACGCTATTTACGGTATGACAGGCGGTCAGATGGCTCCTACATCACTGCCTAATCAGGTTACACAGACCACTCCTTACGGACGTGACGTTAACTATTCAGGTCATCCTATCAGAGTTTGCGAAATGCTCTCTACATTAGACGGTGTTGCATTGGCACAGCGTGTTACTGTTGACACTATTCCTCATATCAGAGAGGCTAAAAAGGCTATTAAAAAGGCTTTCCAGAACCAGATAGACAAAAAAGGATTTTCTATTGTTGAAGTTCTTTCTACTTGTCCCACTAACTGGGGTCTTACTCCTACTGAAGCACTTAAATGGCTTAATGACAATATGATTCCTCATTATCCTCTTGGAGTTTATAAGGATGTAAATACAAGAGAGGAGGCAAAATAATGAAAGATTTTAATATGGTTATTGCCGGATTCGGCGGTCAGGGTGTTTTGTTCTTAGGTAAGGTTATTGCTTATGCAGGTCTTATGGACGGTAAAGAGGTTTCTTGGCTCCCGTCTTACGGCCCTGAGATGCGTGGCGGTACTGCAAACTGCTCCGTATGTATTTCCGATGAGCCTATCGGTTCTCCCTTGGTTGTAACTCCTAACGTTTTGGTTGCTATGAACAAGCCTTCTTTGGATAAGTTCATAAATTCAGTTGCACCCGGCGGTATCGTTTTGCTGGACAGCACACTTATCAACGATAAGGTATGTCGTGATGATGTTAAGGTATTTTATCTGCCTGCAACTGCAACTGCTGAAGAAAATAATATGAAAGGTCTTTCCAATATTATTTTGCTTGGCAAACTTTTTGAACAGACAAACTTCTGCTCAAAAGAGTCACTGGAAAAGGGTATTGCAAAAAGCGTGCCTGCTAAAAAGCAGCATCTTGTTGCAACAAACCTTAAAGCAGTTGAGATCGGCGCAAGCTTATAATTTTAAAATAAAAAGCGGTGAGTTAATTCTCACCGCTTTTTTGTTTATTCATTACTTTCAAACTGACTGTTATATAGCTTAGCATAAAATCCGTTTGCTTTAAGCAGATCTTCGTGGGAGCCTTGTTCAACAATATCGCCATTGTTCATAACGAGGATCATATCTGCATCACGAATGGTGGATAATCTGTGAGCTATAATAAAGCTGGTACGACCCTTCATCAGGTTAGCCATAGCCTTTTGAATAAGCACCTCAGTACGTGTATCAACAGAACTGGTGGCTTCATCTAAAATAAGAATCTGAGGATCGGCAAGTATGGCTCGGGCAATAGTTAAAAGCTGTTTCTGACCTTGTGATACGTTACCTGCTTCTTCGTTGAGCATAAGGTTATATCCGTCAGGCAGGGTGCGTATGAAATGATCTGCGTGGGCAGATTTGGCCGCGTTTATAACCTCTTCATCGGTAGCATCCAGTCTGCCGTAACGGATGTTCTCCATAATGGTGCCGTTATACAACCAGGTGTCCTGCAAAACCATACCGAAAATGTGTCTTAAATCACTGCGTTTCATATCCTTGATATCAACGCCGTCGATAAGAATAGACCCGCCGTTAAGCTCATAAAAACGCATAAGCAGCTTAACGATAGTGGTTTTACCTGCGCCTGTGGGACCTACAATAGCGATCTTCTGACCGGGTTTGATATTTGCAGAAAAGTCATTGATAATGATTTTCTCAGGCTTGTATCCAAAATGAACGTTTTTAAATTCAACAGCGCCGTTTAATTTCTCAGGCAAAAGGGGAGTGGTGCTTTCAGGGACCTCCTCAGGCTCCTCCAAAAACTCAAACACACGCTCCGCTGCCGCTGCAGTGGATTGCAGAATATTCATAACCATAGCAACCTGATTAACAGGCTGATCCAACTGACGTATATACTGCAAAAACGCCTGAACATTACCGATACTTACAGTGCCTTTGATTGCTAAAAAGCCGCCTAAAACACTGATAGCAACGTATCCTAAGTTGCCGATAAATTTCATAATCGGCATCATAAGGCCGGATAAAAACTGAGACTTCCAGCCGGCTTCGTAAAGTGCGTCGTTATAAACGGTGAATTTCTCGATAGAACGCTCTTCGCCGTTAAACGCCTTCATTACAGTGTGTCCCGAATACATTTCTTCCACGTGGCCGTTTACATTAGCAAGTGATCTTTGCTGTTGTTTAAAGTATTTCTGTGATTTTTTAACTATTAAAGTCACAAAGAAGAAAGAGACAGGTAAGCTGATAATTCCCACCGCTGTCATAGACAGATCGATGCTTATCATCATAATAAGCACACCAACAAGCGTTACAAATGAGGTAATTATCTGTGAAAGGCTTTGGTTTAAGGTCTGGCTAACTGTATCAACATCGTTGGTAACACGGGATAAAACGTCACCGTGGCTTTTTGTGTCAAAATATTTTAAAGGCAGTTTCTCGATTTTTGCGATAATATCTTTACGCAAACGGTAGGAGATTTTCTGTGAAACGCCTGCCATAATATAGCTTTGCACGTACCCCAGTGCCGCACTTATAAGGTATAGTGTAATAAGAAACAGCATAATATCACGAATACCGGCAAAGTCCATCACTGCATTGTGAGTTACCATATTCTCAATGGCAAATTTTGAAATAATATCGGTGGCCTTACCTAAAATTTTCGGGCCTACTGTGGCAAATATAGTGCTGAAAATCGCAAATACAAAAACCACTAACATAACGGGAATGTAACTGCGGATATATTTCAGCAGCTTTTTCATCGTTCCCGAGAAATCCTTGGCTTTTTCACCGGGACGTGCACCGGGAGGGCCGCCACGGGGTCCTCTCATAGGTCCGCCCATAGGAGGTCTTACGGGTTGTTTGTTCTCACTCATTGTAATTCCTCCTTTGAAAGCTGTGATAATGCAATATCACGGTAAACTTCACATTCCTTAAGGAGCTGTTTATGAGTGCCGATACCAACAACCTTACCCTCGTCAAGCACCACGATCTGCTCTGCGTTCATAATAGTGTTAATACGCTGTGCAACTATCAAAACAGTAGCATTCTGTGTATATTCCTTTAATGCCTTACGCAGCTTTGCATCTGTTTTGAAGTCCAAAGTGGAAAAGCTATCGTCAAAAATGTAGATCTGCGGCTTTTTAACTAACGCCCTCGCAATAGAAAGACGCTGTTTTTGACCGCCTGAAACGTTACTGCCGCCCTGTGCTATTTCAGAGTTAAGTTTATCAGGCATTTTCTCAATAAAATCAAGTGCCTGAGCAACTTCTGCGGCCTTTAAAATATCTTCATTTTGAGCGTTTTCATCAGAATATTTAAGGTTGCTGTTAATATCGCCGGTGAAAAGTATGCCCTTTTGAGGAATATAACCGATTATGTTTCTTAAATCCTTCTGTGTGACGTTACGAATATCAATTCCGTCAATAGTAATGGAGCCTTCACTAACGTCATAAAAACGGGGGACAAGGTTAATCAGCGTGGATTTACCGCTACCCGTACTGCCGATAAATGCAGTGGTTTCACCGGGTTTGGCAGTAAAGCTGATATTTTCCAAGGTGTATTCGTCGGCGCCTGTGTATTTAAAGCAAACGTTTTTAAACTCAATAACACCGGTTTTGCCGAAATCCTCACTGCTAACGGGATTTTCAGGGTCTTTAACAATGATCTCGGTTTCGATTATCTCTCTGATACGCTCAGTGGATACCGATGCACGGGGCCACTGCATAAACGCCATTGATATAAACAAGAAGGACATAATTATGTGCATTGCATATTGCATAAACGCCATAACGTTTGCAAGGTCGGTAACATCGCTGATAAGATATGCACCAACCCAGATAACAGCAACAGAAACACCGTTCATTATCAGTGACATAATGGGGTGCATAAGTGCCATGGTTCTGAAAACAGAGAGATTGTTGTTGGTAAGGACTGTGTTGGCATCATCAAAACGCTCACGCTCATGTGCCTCTGTATTAAATGCACGTATAACCATAAGACCTGTCAACTGCTCACGGGTGACCAGATTCAGACGGTCGATAAGCTTTTGAATGATCTTGAATTTGGGGATAGTTAGTTTGAGCAGAGTGAAAAGCATTACTAGTAAGGTTATAACGCCAATGATGATAATAACCGTCATCTGCGGCATCTCACGGCTTTTTGTAATTGCTCTAACAATACCACCTGCGCCCATAACAGGAGCAAAGAATATCATTCTCAGCAGCATTACAAAAAACATCTGTATTTGCTGAATATCGTTGGTAGAACGGGTGATAAGTGATGCAGTGGAGAACTTATCGAATTCAGTGTTTGAAAAGCTTTCTACCTTTGAAAATATCTTAATACGCAGAGTTCTTGACAACTGAGCAGCAGTACGTGCTGCTAAAAAACCTACCATAATTGCACAGGCAGTTATCATAAGTGAGATAAGCAGCATTATAGCACCGTATTTGTAGATGTTATCCAGGTTGTTCTGACCAATGCCTTCGCTAACGATCTTAGACATATAATCAGGCAGTGCCAACTCTCCGTTTGCCTGAATAAACAGCAACACTATAACCGCAATACAGGAAAAGATCTGCTTTTTATTCAGATATCTAAGTAATTTATGCAAACTGTATTTCCTCCGTTTTCTTAAACATATAACTTAATTATTATACTACTTTTTTCACTGTAATTTAATAATAAAATGTTAACATTTTTAAGAAATGGTAGATTTGTGCAATTTGCAAGTTTTAAATTGATAAAACACCAAATTTACAGTTGAAAAAGACGAGAAAATAGGTTATTATTATAGTAATTATAAAGTTTAGAAAGGCGTTTTGTTTTTGAAAGAGGCTATTATTATAGGCGCTGGTCCTGCGGGCTTGACTGCGGCATATCAGCTACTTAAAAATACAGATATAAAACCCATAATTTTAGAGGAAACAAACGTTATCGGCGGTATATCACAAACTGCTGAGCATAACGGTAACCGTATGGATATCGGCGGTCACAGATTTTTCTCTAAAAGTGAAACTGTTATGAATTTGTGGCAAGAGCTTATGCCTGTTCAGGGCAAACCTGCTCTTGACGATATAATGCTGGGTACAGAGAAGGAGTTTGCAAACACTGAGAAGGATCCCCAAAAAGAGGATGACGTGTTGCTTATCCGCCGCCGTGTTTCCAGAATATTTTATTTAAGACATTTCTTTGACTATCCCATTTCCTTGAAATTTGCTACCTTTGCAAATATGGGACTTTGGCGTACTATAAAAGCAGGTTTTGGATATATTGCATCTTGCATACATAAGCGTGAGGAAAAAAGTCTTGAGGACTTTTATATCAACCGTTTTGGAAAACCCTTATATTCCATGTTTTTTGAGGACTATACCGAGAAGCTGTGGGGAGTACACCCTTCGCAAATAGCACCTGACTGGGGTGCTCAGCGTGTTAAAGGTCTCTCACTTTCTAAGGCAATTCTTTCTATTCTCAAAAAGCCTTTTGAGAATAGAAAAGATCCCTCTAAGGTGGAAACCTCACTTATTGAGCAGTTTTATTATCCTAAAAAAGGCCCAGGTCAGCTTTGGGAGCTTATGGCTAAAAAAATCCTTGAAATGGGTGGTGAGATCAGGTTTAACACACCTGTTGACAGCATTCAGCTCAGTGACGGTAAGATCACTTCTGTGGGTTCAAAGGGAAATGAGATAAAGGGTGATTATTATATCTCATCTATGCCGATTAAAGACCTTATTGAGTCAATGAAGGATAAAGCTCCTGCTAATGTTTGTGAGGTGGCAAAAAATCTGCCTTACCGCGATTTTATAACGGTTGGTTTGCTGGTTAATAAGCTTAAGATCAAAAACAGTACTAAGCTGAAAACCGTTTCTAACATAGTTCCTGATTGCTGGATATATATTCAGGAGCGTGACGTTAAAATAGGCAGACTGCAGATTTTCAACAACTGGTCACCTTATATGGTGAAGGACCTTGAGAATACCGTTTGGGTGGGACTTGAGTACTTCTGCTCTGAAGGGGACAAGATGTGGTCTGCTACCGATGAGGAGTTTATAAACTTTGCTATTGATGAGCTTGTGAAGATAGACATCATTGATAGGGAAGACGTTTTGGACAGCGTTAGAATAAATATCAAAAAGGCGTATCCCGCATATTTCGGTGTTTATTCAAGATTTAACGAAGTACGTGAGTTTATTGACGGTATTGACAATCTTTACTGCGTAGGCAGAAACGGTCAGCATCGTTACAATAATATGGATCACTCTATGCTTACTGCAGTTGAAGCAGTTAATGCTATTTGCGGTAAGGGTAGTAAGAATGATATATGGAACGTGAACACTGAAGAGGAGTATCACGAATCTAAATAGAAAAAGGTGAATTAAATTGGACTTGTTGCCTTTTGAAAAGGAAAATTTAAGGGTAAATTGGCAGTCTATTGTAAATGCATTTCTTATTTCCTGGTTGATTATTGATCTAACTATGGTTTTTGATGCGAGTTCAAGAGACGTCTGGTATATAGATATTGATCGTTTTACAGTGGGACGTATTTTGATATTTATAGGTGTGTTTATAGTAACCTATTTGATACTTTCTGCTGTGGAGATTTTTTGCTTAGAAGAACGAATTTTAAGCTTTATAAAATCTCCTATAGTAACAGTGGTTTTGGCTTGTCAATGTTTCCGTGACTGGTATTATGCTCATTTCAGCAACTACGTTATTTATTACGATACCGCCAGCTATTTGGATAACTATGCAGGTGATATTTTAGGTGGTAAGGTAGATGCCTTCCGTACTCCCGTTTATCCTTATTTTTTGAAGCTTTTAAGCTCGTTTTCTAAAAAGGAATTAGACGTTTATCCCATAGCTGTATTTTTACAGATGGTGATATCCTTGGCATCTGTAATTATATTGTATTTTGCCTTAAAGCAGATACTGAAAAACAAATACTTAATTTCAGCAGTTTGCCTTGTTTACGGATGTGCTCCCGCTATAATCTCCTGGGATTTATGCGTTTTAACTGAGTCGCTGTCCTTGGCATCTACCGCACTTTTGCTTTTCTTTGTTTTAAGATATTTGAAAAGACCTTCATACACTCTTGCCATAACAATAGGTCTTTACTCATTCTATATGCTGATGTTAAGACCCACCTTTATCTATCTGTTCGTGTTATTTGGAGTATTCTTCATCTGCAGATTTTTCCTTTCTAAATTTGACAGAAGACAGACTATTGCGGGACTTATTGCTATAGCATTCAGTGGTTGCTTAACACTTGGCTACTGCTTTATGAACTATAATACCAACGGTTATTTTGGTATTAGTTCAGTTGGTACCGATGTAAATCAGCTTTATATCGTTATGCAAAACGGATATACACATAACCCCAAATATCCTGATGTGACTCAGTATATCGAAACCGAGATGCAGTATGCTGAGGGTATGACCAATTATCACGGAGACTATTATGTTGATGTAATAATTCCCGGTGCTGCTAAAAAATTCGGATATGCTAAGGTTGAGAAATATGTTAACAGCTGTATTGATCTTAACAAGGCTAAATATAATAATTACACTGTGAATAAATTTATAAATGAAATGAACACTCCCTTAGCATCGCAATACTCAACAATGAGAAGAGATTGGGAGTTTTCGAAAATTGATTCAACGTTAATGAATCTGGCAACGCCTTATACTTATCTGACAGGCTTTATTACAGTGGCGATAGCACTTATATATGTGTTTATATTACTGTTCAAATATAAGCGTGTAGCTTGGCAGTCGTTGGGATTATCCGCCTTTGTATTTACTCATTTGTTTGTGTCAATTTACGGGTCAATGGCAGAGTATTCACGTCTTTCTGTTATGGCTATCCCTGCACTTATGATACTTACTGCATATTTTATCGACTTGATGCTGTCTTCGGCAGGTAAAACCGAAAGAACTGTTGCCATAGGCAGTACATCTGTTGAATTATTTGAAACGGAATATAAGCCTGATGATGCTGATGAGTATATCGAAATAGAAATTTCTGATGACGATGATTTCAGGATAGTATTTTAGATTAAAGACCGACCGTTTGGTCGGTCTTTTTATGTCAATAAAATTAGTTTTGCATATTATGGAATAGGGCTTGGCCTATATTTTATAATAAAGGACTGATAATTATGGATAGAGAGCTTATTTATATTGGCTCTATCACACGTGCTATGAAGGCAAAGGAAATTTTAAAATCTCACGGTATTATGGCTCACATTGAAAGGACAACGGATACGCTGGATACGAAGGGTTGCGGCTATGCGATTTTGATATTTGACTCATCTAAAGCTGAGGCAGAGAAGATTTTGTCCAAACACAATATCAAGCTCAGCAGTAAATAGGAAATTGCATAATGATTTATCTTGATAATGCGGCAACTACAAGCCCTAAGCCTCAAAACGTTAAAAACTCAGTAAGCTTTGCATTGCAAAATTATTGTGCAAATCCCGGACGAAGCGGTCATACCTTATCCGAAAACTGCGCTGAGATGATATATAACACCCGTTCAAAAGTGGCAGACTTTTTTGGTGTCAGCACACCTGAAAAAGTAGTATTTACTCAAAACTGCACTCAGTCGCTTAACATCCTTATCAACGGACTTTTCAAAGCAGGGGACCATATAATCATTTCCTGCTATGAGCATAACGCTGTATCAAGACCAACTTTCGCTTTTTCAAAAAAAGGCGGAAGCTTTGATGTGGCTTATGTTTACGACGATGATGAGCAAACTGTTAAAAGCTTTAAATCAAAAATAAAGAGGAATACAAAAGCTATTATTTGCACTCACGCTTCCAATGTTTTTGGCAAAAAATTGCCGATTGAAAGGTTGGGAAAGCTGTGTAGGGAATATGGTTTGCTTATGATAGTAGATGCCGCTCAGACTGCAGGAGTAGTGGATATCAACTGCGAAAAAATGAATATTGATTATTTGTGTATAGCGCCTCACAAGGGTTTGTACGCTCCTATGGGAGTGGGTATATTGGTAACGGATAACAAGCCTGAGCCTTTTGTGCTTGGAGGTACAGGCAGTGTTTCTGTGGACTTAAATCAGCCGGATTTTACGCCCGATAAGTATGAAAGCGGCACTGTTAACGTACCTGCTATTGCAGGAATTTCAGCAGGTATTGATTTTGTGAAAAAGAGTAAAGTACTATACGACCACGAGTTAAGGCTGGTTACGGCGGTTTATGATGAACTGAAAAACAATGAAAAGATCAGATTTTATCATCACCGACCTGATAGGTCCTATGTACCGGTAATATCCTTTAATATATCTGATGTAAGCAGTGAAAAGGTTGCAGCAAGACTTAATGATTTTGGTATTGCCGTGCGTGCGGGACTGCACTGTGCTCCTATGGCACATTACTATATGGGCACTCAAAAGCAGGGGACAGTGAGGGTTTGTCCGTCGGTGTTTACAATGGATTCGGATATAGAAAAATTTATATCTGTAACCAACAAAATTGCAAAAGAATTTTAATAATAAAAATCACTTTCTTAAATTCAGCCTTATTACTAACTAAAAGGAAAGTGATTTTTTTATTTTTTAAAGAAAAAGTTATAAAAAACCATTGAAAGTATAGGATTTTATGTTAAAATATAATTGTATAGTAATATAGTGATGGGAGCGTGAAAATGTGGATGCAATTTTTGATTTTTTCAAAGAGTTTTGGAATCAAATAGTTGTACTTATTTCTTCTGTTAATAATCCTATCATAGATCTGTTGGATATATTGATAGTTACCTTCATTATTTATAAGCTGATTATCTTTATGCGTAATACCCGTGCGGAACAGCTTATGAAAGGTATTTTTGTTTTCATTTTGGCTTATGCAGTTGCACAGCTGTTTAACCTTCGTGCTGTTATTTGGATAATGTCTTTGGTTTATATCAACGCCATTGTTGTTTTGGTGGTGTTGTTCCAGCCGGAGCTGAGAAGTGTTCTTGAACGTTTGGGAAGAAGCAGCTTGAAAAATATCGGTAAAACCTTATCTGCGGCAGACTCTTCTGAGGGTGCTGTGGATATGATTGATTCTGTTTGTGACGCTTGCGGCGCTATGCAGAAGAAAAAGGTTGGCGCTTTGATAGTTTTAGAGCGTAAAACTATGTTGGATGAGATTGCAGATACAGGTACTGTTGTTGCAGCGAAATCTTCCAAAGACCTTATTTGCAACGTGTTTTTCCCGAAATCACCTTTGCATGACGGCGCTGTGATCATCCGTGATAATAAGCTTTATGCAGCTGCTTGTATTTTGCCTCTTACTCAGAATAAGTCGGTTGACAGCGTTTTGGGTACACGTCACCGTGCTGCTATCGGTGTTAGTGAAATTTCTGATGCTATTGTTGTGGTGGTTTCTGAAGAGACCGGCACTATTTCCGTTGCAACTAACGGTATTATTCAAAGAAACTTTACTGCTCAGACACTGAAAGAGTTCCTTGTGAATGCTTTAATCGGTTCAACTGAGCCTGAGCCGGAGCAGAAGGGATTTTTGAAAATATTAAAACGCAAAGGAGCTAAAAAAGATGAAAAAGATTAATTTTTCTGCTACCGCTCTTATGCGTAACAACCGTGTTCTCTTTATATTTTCTTTGATTTGTGCTATTGCTATCTGGATTTCTGTCAGCCCTACAAAGCAGGTTAAAATTCCCGTTACTGTTAATATTGCTACGGAAAATACTGCTGTGGGCACACTGGGTCTGCAGATCATTGAAGGTCAGGGTCAGTCGGTGGATGTTGAGGTTCAGGGTGAGTGGTACGTGCTCAGCCGCTTGACCGAAAAAGACATCAAGATCACCGTTGATATGGAAGGCGTTACAAAAGCAGGTGACTATGAGCTGAAAATTTCTGCTACAAAAGCTACCAGTGGCGCTAATTTTTCCATTGTTAAAGTGGTTCCCGATAAGCTTAAAGTCAATTTCGACTATACTCTGCCTAAGATAGTTCCTATTATTGCTAAGGCTGAGGGCATTAAGGTTGATGACAAGTCGGGGCTTAGATTGGGTACTGTCCGTCCTGACGTGGAGAGTATTGAAATTACAGGTCCTCAGAGTGTCGTTGATACTATTGATCACGCTGTGGCTGAGGTTACTGAAAAAGCTACCTTGGATAACACCGGTTCCTATAAGACAAATATTAAGTTTATAAACAAAAAGGGTGAAGAGGTTGATGCCTCTAAACTGACATTGCCTTTTAATGAGGTAAACGTTGTTGTTCCGGTTAATAAACCTAAAACTCTGTCTGTGGTGGTTTCTTTCTCAAATCAGCCTGAATATTTTAAAAATTCACCTATTTCATATACTCTCAGTGAGGATGAAATAAACGTATTAGGTCCGCCTGATGTTATTGATACTCTTAATGCCGTTGATTTGGGCACTATCAATTTCAAAGACATCAGTCCCACTAACAACACCTTCACTTATAAGCTAAATCTTCCCACAGGTGTTGAAGAGGAAAACGATATTTCCGAAATTGTTGTTACTGTGGATACGTCAAGGATCAGATCCAGAACATTGGATGTTTCAAAGTTTGTTATAATTAACAAACCTTCCGATAAGACTGTAACTACTATCACCAATAAAAAGACAGTTACTATCGCAGGTGTTTTAGATGCTATTAACAGCATTAAAGCATCAGATTTGTATCTCGAATTTGATTATAACGACCTGCAGAATGAGTCGGGTGAATCTCCTGTTGCAGTTACTTTGAAATCAGATAAATATAACAACGTTTGGGGAGTCGGCGACTACCAGATACAAATTAAGGTTGAATAAAATAAACCCTCTGCTTAAATATAAGCAGAGGGTTTATAACATTATGTAGATAAGTGCGAAAATAAGTATTTCGTCGGCGTTTTGCTCGTTCATTAAAAGCAGTATTAAAAGCAGTAAAATGGTTTGCTCTGAATTTTCTCCTATTAAGGATTTTAAGTCTAAGGATTTAAGAAAGTTAAGAGGGAAGTGGCCTTTATTTGCTGATTGCTTTTCGGGTTTTGTTTCTTTTGTCTGTTGCTTTTCATTTTGCTCCACCTTCTGTTGTGAGGAACGGTTGTAATACTGATTTTGCTGCTTAGTGCGAGATTTATCAGCAATACTGCGACTTCTTTCATTCATTTCACGCACTCTTTGAGTTGCTTCATTTTGCATAGCTCTTATTTGCTCCAACGTGTAATCGCCTGCCATAAAGCACCTCCTTAAAGCATGGAAAACAGACCGCTGTCTTGAATAAGCGGCAGTATTTTTATTATTTTCATCATCTTAACCGCCTTATCCACCTTTTGCTGACGCTCGTCGCTCAAATGTGGTTTTAGTGCTATCAGTAAATTTGCGCTGTGATCGCTTTGTGAGCCGTTATTTAACGCAGAGGTAATTTTCATTATTCCTTGTAATTGGTCAGCAGAAAAGGGAATAGAGGGCATTTGAGGGATGTCTGTTGCAGGTTGTTGCGTTGCTTGTGAACCGAAAAAGCTGGAAGCCAGGTTTTTCACCGTTTCCATACCTTTAGGGTCTTGCAAAATTTGAGTTAATCTCTCGGCTAAATCATCCATTAAAGTCCGTCCGCCTTGCTGTATTATTTATTGCCGCCTAACATTTTAAGCAGTGCTTGTGCTTGAGGAGTAGATAAAAGCCGCTGAGTTTCTTCCTTGTTAGACAAAATTTTCTGCAGCTTATCAATATCCTGCTGCTTCATATTTTTGAGCATATTATCCATACCCGCAGTATTCACCGCTTTTTTAATGCTTTCAGGACTTGAATTAAGCTTACTGCTTGCCATATTTATTAAGTCGTTAAGTTGGTTGTTATTCATTGAAAAATCGCTCCTTTTGTAATATAATATGATTAGTGATTTGAATTTATGAGGTGATTTTGTTGCATATACTGGTTGTTTCAGATGCTCACGGCTCTACCCGTAACACAAAAACGGCTATTGAGAAAACTAAGCCTGATGCAGTAATATTTTTAGGTGACGGCATAAGGCAAATCGAGGACCTTTCTTACGTTTATGATGATATTCCGTTTCATTTTGTCAGTGGTAACTGTGATTTTGCATCCAACGAGCCATACACTAAACTTTTAAAATTCGGCGAAAAAACAGTACTTGCAACCCACGGGCATAATTACAGCGTAAAATATACTTACTCAGAGATAATTGCTGCAGCAAAAAGCAGGGGAGTTGACGTGGTGCTGTTTGGCCACACTCACACCCCTTATCAGGATTATGACGACGGACTTTATGTGATGAATCCCGGGTCTGTTGAGCAGCCCAGAGAGGGGAGACCCAGTTACGGTATTTTGGATATTACATCGGCAGGGATAGTTACTAACATTGTGTATTTGTAATATCAATATATAATATTAAATTTTTGATATAATGTTAATAATCCGCCTTACCTTTATTGGTAAAGCGGATTTTTTATATTTTCATATTGGAAAGGGGATTGGAATCCGAGGCTTTTTTGATCTGTTCATTTG